>NZ_JAUBVK010000003.1:14816-501940 GCF_036705795.1 Microcoleus sp. ARI1-B5 | reverse complement strand
TGCTACTCCGTTCGACTTGCATGTGTTAAGCAGACCGCCAGCGTTCATCCTGAGCCAGGATCAAACTCTCCGTGTTGGATTGTTTTTTTGGCTATATATCAAGCTACTCAGGTTTCAACATCTCTGTGAACTCTGATACTTGACATTTTTCTCGTTGTTTGTGATATTGAGTATCAGCTTCCGCTTTGACTCTCTATCCTTCATTTTTTTGACGAGGTTAATAGTGCTTTAAGCTTTCAAACTATTCTTTTTTCAGGGTTCAGTTTTTTCTCTTAATCTGTGCCTCAAGCTTGCGGTGTGAACCGCTCTCTCTCTGGCGCTTTATTAATATACTTATTTCGCAAGGGGTTGTCAAGCGTTTTGCGAAAATATTTTTTATTTTTTTTGAAGCTATACACAGCAAGGGTTTCGGCTCTTCAGGCAGGCTCGGGTATCTGATCGCCCATTCTGCTTTTCCGGATGTCACCTGTTGTGGGCGGTAATGGTTAGGTTTTTTCCGGGGACTCTGCCGCTCAGGGGTAGAATATCTCTACAGACAGATGTTCTATATATATATGTGTTCGATCGCCCGCCCATGAAAAAACCAGCCCCTCGCCCTAGTGCCTTGTTCGTTACCTGCGCTTCACTGCTGATCGCTTGCAGTCAGACGAACACTCCCCAGACCTCAACTACAGCATCTCCAGCTACCTCCCCATCTCCCGCAGCTTCGCCGCAGGGTTCGGGTGCCGGGAACTCTACGGCTATTGCCGTTGGGGTTGGGGTGGCGCAAACTAGCAATGTGGCTTTACTCGGCCAGGAACAGGTGGCTGGGGCGAAAATTGCCCAGAAGTATTTCAACGATAAGGGCGGTGTGGATGGGACGCCGATTAGACTGGTGTTCCAAGATACGGGTGGAGATGAACAAGGGGCGATCAATGCCTTCAATACTCTGATCAATCAGGATAAGGTGGTGGGGATTGTGGGCCCAACTCTATCACAGCAGGCTTTTGGTGCCGATCCGATCGCCGATCGCGCAAAAGTTCCCGTACTCGCACCCTCCAACACCGCTAAAGGCATTCCCCAGATTGGCGATTATGTAGCCAGAGTCTCCGCGCCTGTCGCTGTGGTAGCACCTAATGCCGTGAAAGCTGCACTGAAGCAAAATCCCAATATTAAGAAAGTAGCCGTGTTTTTTGCTCAGAATGATGCTTTCAGCAAATCTGAGACTGAAACTTTCCAGAAAACGGTTAAAGATATGGGGCTGGAATTGGCAACAGTCCAAAAATTCTTGACTACTGATACAGATTTCCAATCTCAGGCCACTAACGCGATCAATGTCAAGCCTGATTTGATAATTATTTCTGGGTTAGCCGCAGATGGAGGCAATTTAATTAAGCAATTGCGGGAGTTGGGCTACAAAGGCGTTATTATTGGGGGCAACGGTCTGAATACTTCCAATGTATTTACTGTTTGCAAGGCTCTTTGCGATGGGGTTTTGATTGCCCAAGCCTACAGCCCGGAATATCAGAATGAAATTAATAAGGCTTTCCGCGATGCTTATCGCGCTCAATTTAAGAAGGAACCGCCTCAGTTTAGTGCTCAAGCTTTTACTGGTGTTCAAGTCTTTGTCGAGTCATTAAAGGCAATTAATGCTCAGTCTAAGGTTAGCGAAAAGCCTTTGGCAGAATTGCGTACAAAGCTTAATGAGCAGTTGTTGACTGGCAAGTACGATACGCCTTTGGGGGAAATTTCTTTTACGCCGGAAGGTGAAATCAATCAAAAAGAATTTTATGTGGCACGAATCAAAATGGAGGCGGATGGGAATAACGGTAAGTTTGAGTTTTTGAAATGAAGGAAGTTCGGCAACGGATTTTGTAGCGGGTTTAACGGATGTATTCAAAAAAGAGGACGGTAGTTTTTTAGCCTATTTCTGATTGAATGATTTAATGTTGATGCCTAATTCGTGACTGGCGATGGACTTAACTCTGTTTCTGCAACAATTTCTGAATGGTTTGTCGATCGGCAGCGTGTATGCTATTTTTGCGCTAGGATACACGCTGGTTTTTTCAATTCTCGGAATTATTAATTTTGCTCACGGTGCGGTGTTTACTTTGGGTGCTTATTTCACTTATACGCTGATGGGCGGTGCTTTCGGTTTTAACGGGTTGTTGGCTAATGCGAGAATTCCCCTGCAGTTGCCTTTTGCTGTGGCGCTAATTTTGGGCAGTGTGTTGGCTGGTTTGGTGGGAGTAATTGTTGAAAGAGTTGCTTTTTTGCCTTTGCGCCGCAGAAACTCAGATCCTTTGCTGACGGTGGTTTCTAGTTTGGGTGTAGCAGTGGCGATCGCAAATATCATTCAATATCTTGTCGGGGCTGAGATTTACACTTTTCCGGCTAATACTTACGGCAATTTGCCTGCTGCTATTAACTTTGGTACGGCGGATCAACAGATTCCGATTCGCACTGTGCAAATAGTGATTTTTGTGGTGGCTGTGGCGATTGTCAGTCTCCTAACTTACTTGATAAATTTCACTAAATTTGGTAAGGCAATGCAGGCGGTTGCTGAAGATGCTACTACTTCTAGTCTGTTGGGTATAGATACTGACAGGTATATTGTTTTGACGTTTTTTGTGAGCAGTTTTCTGGCTGGTTTGGCGGGGAGTTTGGTGGGCTCTAGTGTGAGTATTGCGGGGCCGTATTTTGGGATTGCTTTTGGTTTGAAGGGTTTGGCTGTGATTGTTCTGGGTGGGTTGGGGAGTATTCCGGGGGCTGTTTTTGGTGGGTTTATAATTGGTTTGGTGGAGGCTTTTGTGCCCGGTGATTTTTCGGCTTATAAGGATGCTGTGGCTTTTGCGATATTGTTTATTATGCTGTTGGTTAGGCCGCAGGGTTTGTTTGGACGACGTTTGATTCAAAAAGTGTAGGATTATTTGCAATAACTATAGTGCATCAGTCGCTAAAGAGATGTGATATGAAAGTGGAAGTTCCATTAATTGTAAGCGATCGCCTTTTATTGCGATTGGCCGATCGAGACGATATCGGCAAAATAATTGAGTTTTACAGTCACAACCAAAGTTTTTTTGCTCCGTGGCACCGACATTGGGCAGAAGATTTTTTAACGGAAAGTTATTGGCAAAAACAAGTAGAGAAAGATTTCCAAGGATTTGAGTCTGATAAATCTTTAAAATTGTGGATTTTTGAGAAAGCTACTTCTAAGTATATTGTCGGCAACGTTAACTTTGATAATTTTGTGCGAGGTGCAGGTCATTTCTGCTTTTTGGGATATAATCTGGCAGAATCGCAACAAGGTAAAGGTTATATGACTGAATCTGTGCGAGTTGCAATCCAATATGTATTTGCAGAGTTGAATTTACATCGCATTATGGCAAATTATATGCCTCACAATCAGCGTAGCGGTAATCTACTGAGACGATTGGGATTTGTGGTGGAAGGTTACGCCAGAGACTATTTGTTGATAAATGGTCGGTGGGAAGACCATATTCAGACTAGCTTAATCAATCCAAATTGGAAACCAAGTTAATCAGATTTTTTCTGATAATTGCAAATTTAAAATCAAATGAATGAATTTTTTACTACTTACGGGTTTCTGATTGTCTCAATGTTGCTGGGTGCAATGTTGGGATTGTCGCTATATTTGCCTTTGATGACTGGACAATTGTCTCTCGCTAGCCCCGGTTTTTATGCTTTGGGGGGGTATATTGCGGCGATTTTGTCTACGACGGTGTTTCAAACGACGGGCGGTTTATTTCCGCTGCCGCTGCTGTTATTGGAGATGATAATTGCAGGGGCTGTTTCGGGGTTGCTGGGTATTTTGGTGGGTGTTCCGGCGCTGCGGTTGCGGGGGATTTATTTGGCGATCGCAACTATTGCTTTTGTGGAAATTCTGCGGGTTTTATCGCTGAATCTGGATATCACTGGCGGGGCTGTGGGGATTTTTGGGATTCCGCAACCGTTTGCAACGCCGATCGAGTATTTGTGGATTGTACTGCCTTTGCTGCTGGTCAGTATGGGGATTCTCTACAGGCTGGAACGGATTCGGGTGGGACGGGCTTTTGCGGCAATTCGGGCTGATGAGTTGGCGGCAGATGCGATCGGCATTAACCCAACTTTTTATAAGGTTTTGGCTTTCACGTTAGGTGCTGTTTTAGCTGGTGTTGTCGGTGCGGTTAGCGCGCATTTTCTCAATACTTGGAACGCGCGTCAAGGTACTTTTGATGCCAGTATTATTTACTTGACTTCTGTGTTAATTGGCGGTAGCAGAACTTTTGTCGGTTCGGTTTTGGGCGGGATGGTTTTTACTGCTTTGCCGGAGGTGTTGAGGGGGATGGCTACTATTCAGGGATTGCCGATTTGGCTGGCGCAATTTTTGAGGGATGGGCGGTTAATTATTTTTGGGTTGCTGATTGTTTTGGGAACGATATTTTTCCCGCAAGGGTTGGTGACGCCGGAGTTGTTGAAGAGGTGGAAGAAGGGCGATCGTACTTCTGTTTAAAATTTGATTTGTGGTGATGATGGCTACCAGTTACCCGCTTTAACGTCTAGCCCAAAAGAGCGATCGCCCTGTCGGTGAAAAAAGATTGAGTGCGATCGCCAGCTTTATGACTTAAAATAGAAGAGACATATAGCTCTGCGGTCAACATGGACAGGATCTCCGTCAACCCTCAAATCCACTTTGGTAAGCCTTGCATAGTGGGTACGCGCATCACGGTAAAAAGCGTTCTCGAATTACTAAATGAAGGGCTTTCTTTTGCAGAAATTATCCAAGACTACTATCCCGATCTAGAAACGGATGATATTCGGGCGTGCTTGCAGTATGCGATCGCACTGGTGGCGGCGGTCGATGTGCATTTAGCATTAGCTTAAATTACGAAATTTCTGATAGACTAAAATGTGTATGCTGTTACCATAAAGTTTTTGATTGATGCAGGACATGATGTAATGGTTGTCGCTCAAATAGGTCGAGCGCAAGCAAGTCATGAAGAAATACTGAGAGTAGCCCAAGCAGAAAATCGCATCCTGGTTACGCGAAATAGAGATTACGGAAATCTTGTTTTTGTGAGGGCGATCGGCACTGGTGTGATTTACCTTAGAGTCTTACCTAAAACTGTGAACTCCATTCACAACGAACTAGCAAGAGTTATACAAACTTATTCTGAAGAAGAACTAAAAGGGGCATTTGTGGTTGTGGAACCGGATGGACATCGGTTTAGAAAACCACTTACATAGGGATTTGAGTTAGTTTGATATTGGAAAGGAAAGAGCGATCGCATCCACACTTTTCATCGATCGCCCTGTCGGTGAAAAAAGACAAGGGGCGATCGCATTTACACAAGAAGTGCGATCGCCTATCGATAAAAAAATAATTCTTTAGCTTGCAGTCGGGTGCAGTTCAGTGTTAGACAAGCGCTTAATTGGGAGTTTCACAACTTTCCGCCCGCTAGCAATTTGCTTCTTTCGCAAATCCTCAAATATTGCCTTGAGGTCATAGTTAAAGGATTTTGCGTATTCTTCTCTGTACTTGTGGATCTGTTCCAAAATTGGGTCTTTGTACATTGCTACTCTCCTAAAGGCTCAATTGTCATGAACTCGTAAGGCGTACAAACAAATGGTAGCTTATATCCAAGATCGCGACTAATATCTGATAATTTTCGTTGGATCTGGGAATTTGCCATGTGCTTGCAATTCCTGGTTAGCAAGTAATTTAAGCCATAGACTGTTGCCAGCGCCATGTGTAAAGCATCGTTGGAGGCTTTAGACGGTAGGTTACTCTGCCGTAGAAATTCTTCCGCGAGATCCGCAGCTTCTTCCGTTAAATCCAGGAAGGTTAAAGATTGTAACAGATTCAGTCGTTGAGACGCGATCGTTGGATCTCCCCTTGTTGCTTCATCTTCAACAACTTCTGAGGTATAAAGTACCAGCGAGCTACTGTACTCATCCCACCAGTCTTGAGTGATTTTGATGTTGGCTGCAACAATTAGATTGTCTGTCGATCGAGCGGTGAGGTAGCCGAGAATGCTAGTTTCAATGTAAACCGTTTGAGTCATGTGGTTCGGTGCGCGATGGCGAACACTTCATCATGCCACAAAACCAGATGCTTTACGGGTCTCTAAAGCATCCTCCGATCGGCGCTTTTACTACTCCAAATCTCTATACAAAAATAGGGTATGTTATGTTTTTCTAACACACCCTCACAAAATTAAGTGAAGCGCGATCGCCTATCAATAAAAAAGTAAGGGGCGATCGCATCCCCACTCCTTATCGATCGCCTCTCCATAAAAAAAGTAAGGGGCGATCGTATCTCTACCCCCTTATCGACTAAAACAAACTCTGAGAACACCTGAATTGTCTCCTAGTGCATTGTCAGCATCGTTAATTCGTATAGCAGTCCGAGTGATTGGTTTAGGTAGTTGTTGAACCCCCCGCACCCATACATATCCAATACCATCTGTGGGAATATCTACAAATAATGCACCAAAAGGATATCCTCGATCGTATTTATATTGGTTATATGGCTCTAGCCCAGGTTCATTGTGGCCTTGAGGACCAACACGAGCATAGCTTCTCGCATCTACAGACCAACCTCCACCAACACTGGCTATACGAGTATATGGACCCCCAAGGTCAAAGTATTGCCAACCTGTTCTCGAACTTACATCAAAGCACTTAACTGCTTGCGCTTTTGCTTCGTGCATATTAAAATTAGTAACCAGCACACCAGCGGATATCAAAATAAATTTTAGAGTTAGTTTCATCAGTTAGTTCTCCAATTTCAGTTAACTGTCGGTTCATAGTACCTCCTTCTTAAGGAAGGATTATTGAACTTCTTTCCTATCAAAACCCAAGCCCGATCACCCTGTCGGTGAAAAAAGATCAAGTGCGATCGCATCCACACAAAGAGTACGATCGCCTATCAGTAAAAAAGTAAGGGGCGATCGCATCTTTCACCCTCACCACCTGGGTAAAAGATTTCTTGGATTGTTATTCAACTTACAGGTCGCGCTAGTACTAACTTCGACGTTACCAGAAGCAGGATCGTTATACCAACCAATAAACCGCTTGGCATCTAGTTTCCCTTGATATCCTTCCTTACCGCTGTCTAGATCCCAAGTTGCTTCCATCCATGATTGACCATTTCTATACTTGACCTTAACGTATCCATCAAGGTAGTATCTCCTACCGCATTTTGGTAAACTAACATTCGGCGTAATGTAAGTTAGCCATCCTTTTTGCATCATCTGAACGCAAGCACCGGTTGGACAGTCCGGCATATACTCACCCATTGCAGATGTGATTTCTACGCTTGCCACATATACATCACCAATATGTTTATTTATTGTATATGAACCTGTATACCGTTGCTGTGCAAGTACATCTACATTACCAGATACAGAAATATAACCAACGACAGCAGTCAAAACAGCAGCACGCACGATTTTACCCATTTGAATTAATCCTCCATTACGGTTGTTTGATGGTGTTTATCTTGTCCGTACTTACAATCTAAGTGTCAAATAATCTTTCCCAATCGAAACCCAAGCCCGATCGCCCTGTCAGTCGGATTGAGTCGGAACTTTTCCAGAAAAAATTGCCCAAATGTCGGAAAGATCGGATAATATAGGAAAAACCAGCCTATCTGACCGATCGATGGACATCGCAGAAGTCTTAAAAGTGGTAGATGAAGTTCTGTTCACCAATACAGGCGATCGCCCAAAACCTATAAGATAATTTAGAAGTGCGATCGCAACTCGCAACCTAGTAAAGCACCATCGGTCGCTATTGGAGATTGGGATTAGATGTGCACTCCCTTCTTTCAGCGAAGCTGATTTTTATCCTTTTCCACATCATAGATTGATCGCCCAAAACTGCAAAGAGAAAAAAGACGGAAAAAGACGGGTATTTCTAAAATTGGGGTGCAAGGCGGAAAAAGACGGAAAAAGACGGATAAAGACGGCTATACTAACTATAGTTCTCTGACACCCCTAGTGATGGACACTGCCGACATTTTGAAATTTGTAGATGAAGTAGTCTGCGCGAAGACAGGCAAACATCTAAATGACTTGCAGCGTGGAATTATCGAGGGAATACTGAAGCGACAAAAGTATTCTGACATTGCAAATACTTATGGTTGTACGGCGGGTCATGCTAAGGATGTAGGTTACAAGCTTTTACATATGTTATCTGATATTTTCGGTGAATCAGTTGATAAAGGTAATCTGGAATCGGTTCTAGAACGCCAGTTAAATCTGAATATAAATTTTGGCTATCGCACTACTAATTTTGGTAATAGCAACACAATTAACTATATCAATGGTTGCTCAGAAATACCCACTCCTACCTCAGATAAAAGTGGGGCTGAAACTCCTGACTTCCCTGGGAAAAAGAATCAAATTAAGATTGAAATGGTTGGTAAATTACGACAGTTGGGATTGAAAGATGAGCAAATTGCAAAGGTGCTAGAACTACCCTTGGAGGTGGTGAAGCAGATAGATTGAAAAGAATGAGTTTATTTTCCGATCGCTCTCTTGCCATTCATCACTAAACAGCGGCAGTCAAAGCTGTTAAAGAGTATGACATAAAAGCTAAAACGATATCATTTTCTGGAATACCTCGATCTATCAAATTTTGGGTAATGCCACATTCCATGCCATCGTATTCAATATAAACTTTTCCATCTTCTAGGGTAATGTAAATTAAATTCCCTCTCACTCGCCGTCCTCTATCCCAACCTACTTGCATGAGAGCATAGCGATCGTGTGTTTCATCAAACACCGGATCTAGTCTAATGTCTCCATGAGAGGGACGTAATTTAGCGTATTGAAGAATAACCTGTTTTACTATTTCTCGATAGGTCGCGCTGGTATCCATTGTTTTACCTCGGTTTTTTGTAAATCTACAATCAGCAATTTTAGGGGAAGTTCGGCAATGACGAGTTCACCAATTGGCTCACTGAAAAGAGAATAATAAGTGCTATCAGGAATGGCTAAATAAACATGGCGTTCTGGATCGACTTGCTTGAGTAATAGCTGATAAAGAATATATTGTCCAATTGCTTGCTCTAAATCAGCGATCGCTGATTTGCCTCCAAATTCTTTTATCTCGATAGCGATGCGACTGTTTTTATATTCTGCACCAATGAACTGTCCGAAAATCCGATCGGGAGTGGATAATTCAGTAGCAGCTAAATCTACAAACAAAAATCGCTCGCCGTAAGAAATAACATAGGGATCGTTGGTGATTTGCCAACCATCTTTAACAATTGCTTGTTTGACAATGTTATGGATAGAATCTCTTGGGGGCATTGCCTAAATTTTAGCTAAGTTTATCTATTATAGCGCGATCGGGCGATCTGAAGCAGTTGCGACTTTAGTTAAAAACGCATATACTCAGTCAGGAGGTATAAGTTTTATGTTTGCAGTCGTCACCCCAGAAAAAATTCATTTACCCCCAGGAACAGTTATGAAGTTTCCTGGTACTTGGCAGGACTATCAAGCTCTTGTGCAACAATTAGGAGACCGTCAGATTCCGCGCATCAAGTATCGGCCAGGAGAGATTTTGTTGATGTCCCCTTTACCCGTACAGGGACGACAAGCTCATATTATTGCAATGGTGGCTATGGTTTTGCTGGATTGCTTGGGGCAAGATTATGAAGCGTTTACACCGATTACGATGGATTTGCCGGAGGTAAGGGGGATTGAACCGGATTATTGTTTTTATATCGATAATTGGGCTGCGATCGCAGGTAAGGATCGGATTGCTTGGGGTGTCGAACCACCGCCGGATTTGGCGATCGAAGTCGATGTCACTAGCTACACGGATGTGGATGATTATTTGCCTTACCGAGTACCGGAAGTGTGGTTGTTCAAGCAGAATCGGTTGAGGATTTATTGTTTGGAAGGCGAAGGCTACGGGGAAACTTCTATTAGCCGTTATTTTCCCAATTTTAACATATCAGAACTTGTCCTGGAGTGCTACCAAATGTCGCGCGATCGCAATACAAGCGTTGCAATTCGAGAGTTGCGACGGAAAATTGAAAGCGAGAACGGTCGATCGGATCGTGTTCGGTGAATCGATATTAATTCCAGCAGGATCGGGTTCACCCACAATAATTGCCTAAACTCGAAAATTCTCATAAACCTGCCCCCGCCTAACGACTACAAACAATTTCGAGCGTGGTTAATTAAGCCAACATCATATTCTGCCAAATCTTAATAGTTTTGTCACTACGGAAACAAACCTAAACGAATCCATAATTGTCGAGCTATTAATTGTGCTTGAGAGTTCATTGCCAAACCAGCAACTGTTACTCTACCTGTTGGTGTCATTCCCGCGATCGCACCAGACTCGGTTTGGACTTGAAAATGCTCGTCCCACCTATCTTGTCTTGGCTGAAAAAAGGAAACTTCTGTGTTAGACGTAGAATCAATTCCGCTTGTATTACTCCCTTTCCGAAGGTTACAAGAGCGACAAGCTAATGCTAGATTTGAAATTTCATCATTACCGCCTCGATAAAGCGGAACAATGTGTTCAACCTCAAAAGGAAAGTTGAATACGATTTCAGGCGCGCGACAATATTCGCAGCGATGAGCAGCTCGATCGGCTACTAGATTGTAGTAAGGGTTCATTAACTCAATTGTTGTACGAGAGCTGATGTCCGAACTGTAGCAGCTTTGAGTTCAGCCTCGACAAGACTTTCTAATTCTGCTTGTTCTTTGGGAGAAAGGGTTTGTCCTCGATCGCGCGCTGCACGCCACAAATTCATTAATTGTGATAATCGGTTTTGTTGTTCGACAGTAAAGAATTCGTCAGGATTAAAGCTTTGAATTACTATTAGTGCGCTGAAGTTTGTTTCACCTAACAAAGCCGTTAAAGCATCTAAAGCTTGACCCGCAGTTTTGCCAACAGACTCCCGATCGCCCGCAATAGCACGATAAGATTTCTCGCCCGTGGCATTAAATACAGGCATGATAGCTACTGTAGTCATATCTCCTTCTCTATCTGTTATTTATTAATTGTAACATTCAAAATGCTATATTGCGCGATCGCAGCTCCGGTTATTAGTAAGGAATTCATTTTTTATCGAGAACTTTTCGCCCGGAATAAGGACTTTAGTCCTTACTACGAACTTCTGTAATTAAAATTACACAATATTCTGCCAAATTTTAATCTTTTTGTCACTGCTACCGCTAGCCAAAAACTCTCCTTCCGGGCTAAAATTAACCGAGTAAACCGAATTTGTATGCCCGGAAATATTACAAATTTCTCCACCATCTTTGACCCGCCAAATCTTAATAGTTTGATTGCTGCTGCTGGCAATTACCTCGCCATCGGGACTAAAAGCGATCGAATCAACATACCAAGAATGACCTGCAATTGTTAAAACTTCTTGCCAATCTTTGACCCACCAAATTTTGATCGTATTGTCGTGACTGCCGCTGGCAAGAAACTCTCCGTTTGGACTGAAAGCCAGACAGCGAACGCAGTCTGTATGACCTGTCAGCGTGCGAATTAGCTTGCCATCTTTGACTCGCCAAATCTTGATGGTTCTGTCCCAACTGCAGCTAGCCAAAGTTTCTCCGTCTGGACTGAAGGCGACAAAGTAAACTAAGTTGATGTGACCGGAAAATGTCCGAATTTCTTGCCCGTCTTTCACTCGCCAAAGTTTGATTGTTTTGTCCCAACTGCTGCTAGCAATAGTTTCGCCGTCAGGACTGAAAGCTAAGCCATAAACTGAGTTGCTGTGACCGCTAAGAGTGCGAATTTCTTGCGCGTCTTTCATCCGCCAAAGTTTGATTGTTTTGTCGTGGCTGCTGCTGGCAAGTATCTTTCCGTCGGGGCTGAAAACTACTGTATGAACTGAGTTGGCGTGTCCTGCGAGAGTCACTATTTCTTGCCCGTCTTGTACCTGCCAAAGCTTGATTGTTTTGTCATCGCTGCCGCTGGCGACAACTTCTCCGTTGGGGCTGAAAGCTACAGAGGAAATTAAGTTTTTGTGTCCGGTTAATGTGTGAATACATTGCCAGTTATGAGTTTGCTGTGTGGGCGGATTGGGATTGGCGGCGGGTTTGACTGGTTTGGTAATTGTTTGGGGAATCGTGAGGTCGATCGCAACTTGGGGATTAATTTCTTTTAATACTTCTATAGCCGTTTGATAGCGGCGGTTGGTAGCGTTTTCAATCATTTTGTCTAAAATTTTCCCGAGTTCTTCACTCACCGGGTTGTTGGCCAAATACTGCCGCCAGATCCAGGCATCTTCTCCAGGATCGAATAGATCAAAAGGAGAAACTTGAGTTAATAAATACAGGCAAGTTACGCCTAAACTGTACAAATCGCTGGTGAAAAATGCTTTTCCTCTGGCTTGTTCGGGGGCGATGTATTCGGGGCTGCCGATGCTGGTTCCTGTTTTGAGTAAGGCTGTACCTGTGGCAATTTTTGCTGCGCCAAAGTCTACTATAACTAATTGTTTGTCGGCGCGGCGGATGATGTTTCCGGGTTTGATGTCTCGGTGAATGACGTTGTGGGAGTGGATGAAGTGAAGGACTGGTAGTAAGCTGTTGAGTAAGTCTTTAATCTGAGTTTCTGTAAATGTGCCTTCTGCTGCTACAATTTGTGCTAGGTTTTGTCCGTCGATGAATTCTTGGACTACATATTGTCGGCTGTCTTGGATGGAATAGGCTAAGAGTTCGGGAATTTGAGGGTGTTTTCCCAATTCGTCTAATCGCATTGCTTCTTGTTCAAAAAGTTCGGCGGCTTTTTTGCTGTTGCGATTGCTGGCTGAGGGGATGAGTTGGGTTTCTGCGGGTAAAAATTGTTTGATTACGCAGCGCGGTTTTGATGGTTTGTCTTCGTCTACGGCGAGAAATGTTCTGCCAAAACCTCCTTGTCCGATCGCCTTTACGGCCCGGTAGCGATCGCGCAGCAGCAGTTTTGACCGGCAATTTCGGCAAATTTTGGCTGCATCCGGGTTTTGGGGCTTGGAACAGTTGGGGTTTAAACAGTAACTCATTCGATTTGGGATTTGAGATTTGAGATTTGAGATTTGAGGATTTGGGATTTGAGATTTGCGAAGCTAGATTAAATAAAACTTGCGCATAAATACCAAAGAAACCGGGTTTTTACTGAATCTGCGGGCTGTAACGAAGTACAATGCAAAAAACCCGGTTTCTGACTATCTCTGCGTCCGGGACTGTAAAAGTTGGTTCGATCGTTCGGAATGCAAGTCCTTTATCAACTGTCAACTGTCAACTGTCAACTGTCAACTGTTTTAAAAGTTCCACATCACGGGATTGTCGTCTAAACGATCGGTGACTGTTCGCCCGATCGCGTCAATTTCTTTTAAGTCCTCCTCACTCAGTTTTACCTCAGCAGCTTTAGCATTATCGGCGGCTTGTTTTGCGTCGCGGGCGCCGACAATTGCATTGGTTTGCGGCTGCGCAATCAACCACGCTAATGCTAAGTTTCCCAAGCTTGTTTGGTGGCGATCGGCAATTGGCCTGAGTTGGTTTAATGCTGTTTGCACTCGGTCGTAATTTTCTTTGATGAACAGCTTATTTTTGGTGCGGTGGTCGCCTTCTTCAAACTTGTGTTCGGGGCCAAATTTACCTGTCAATATTCCTTGAGCTAGAGATGAATAGGCAAGGATTGAGATATGATTTTCTACACAGTAAGACATGGCGTCTTTTTCTACCCAGCGCCAAAACAGAGAATATGGCGGTTGCAAACTGTCAATGCGTCCGTATTGGGCGGCTTCTGCTATTTGGGCGCGGGAGAAGTTGGAAACGCCGATCGCCCGAATCTTTCCCTGTTCTTTTAACTTGTTCAGGGCGTCCATTGTTTCTGCAATTGGTACAGCTTCGGAATTCCAAGTGCCGGCGGGCCAGTGGATTTGGTAAAGGTCGATATAATCGGTGTTGAGATTTTTGAGCGATCGATCGCACGCTTCGATTAGCAAATCTGGTCTCAGGTGATTGGCAAAAACTTTGCTGGCATAAACTACTTGCGATCGCACATCTGAAAGTGCTTGACCGATAATTTGTTCCGAATGCCCTTCGCCGTAAACTTCAGCCGTATCAAAAGTGGTAATACCAGCCTCAAAAGCGGCGCGCATGGCTTTGACAGTTTCGGCATCCTCAATTCCCACCCACATCCGCTTGCCGGCTTGCCAAGTCCCCATAACGATCGGGGTAATTTGAATTTCCGATGTCCCCAATTGTCGCTTTTCCATAGCTGTAGCCCTCATTTTGATTTTTACCAGAAAGAATTGGTTTAAAACCCAAAGCTTTTTCGGGAGAAATTAAAATCAGACGATTCATTAATCCAATCCTCGGACTTCCACGTAGAGGTCGCCCTCTTGCGGTCAACTGTCACAGGTCAACTGTCACAGGTCAACTGAATATTCACCCTCAAGCTATCTAATCTTAACAGAAAAAAGTAGCTGTACTTGCTTTCATCCACCGATTTTGTTACTATTGTTAAAACAAAAATATATTCCTATGAAATCAACTACTCGCGCGCTGAAAGAATGGAATGTAGCGGTTAATGCCTTAGAAGGGGGCAGAACGATTGTGCTGTTGCGAAAGGGCGGCATTCGCGAGCAAGCCGGACATTTTAATGTCGCTGACAAGCAGGTTTTGCTGTATCCAACTTTTGAACACCAACAGCCGGATTTATTAAAGCCGGATTTTGCGAGTCAGGTACAAACTGTAGAATCTGGTTGGCATCCTGAAACTATTAGAATTGGCAGTTGGGCTGAGATTACCGATGTTTTTTTGGTAGCTTGGGAACCGGCAATTACGGCGCTGTTTCCTTACCATATTTGGAATGAAAAATTTGTCGGCGACCGCCTGAAATGGAAACAAAATCAGCCTATTTATATTTTATTGCTGCGGGCTTATCGGCTGGCAGAAATAGCTGAAATTCCGTACATTTCTGACTACGGCGGTTGCCGTTCTTGGATTGATTTGGCTGCTCCTATTTCGCTGGAGGGCAGCGAAGCTGTTTTGAGCGAGGGAGAGTACATTGCACGCTCACATGAAATCCGCAATCTGATGGCAAATCCTCCGAAGGCGGATGGCTTGCAGAAATTTACAGCGCTGACGGATTGATTTTTTATTCGCAGATATTTTGAGCGAGGGAGAGTACATTGCACGCTCACATGAAATCCGCAATCTGATGGCGAATCCTCCGAAGGCGGATGGCTTGCAGAAATTTACAACGCTGACGGATTGATTTTTTCGCCGATCGAACGTGTTGAAAGTAGATAGAATGTATTGGTATTATTTTTAAGTGTTTAAACCGGGGTTGGGTTTTATGGGTAGCAGCGATGATGCTTTTTAAGCCTGTAGAAAAAAAATCCTCTCTGCGTTTGGCTTTGGTTTTCCAAGTCTCTGTAACAAATTATAGCTGTACGATCGCTCGGATGAATGTTTGTCAATTGAAGGGAAGCAACCAGACGCTACGGGATGGGTGCTGTGAAATCGCCATCAAGAGCGATCGCGCTTGCAAGGAAGGTGTGCAATGAGTCAGATCCAGCGCACCGTCTTGATTGTCGATCGCAGCCCGGAAGACTGCCATTCGTACCGGCAGTACCTGCTGCACGATCGCGAGTACCAATACAAAATAATCGCAGCGCCGTTAGGACAAGAAGGCTTGGCGCTGTGGGAACGGCACCAGCCGGATCTGGTGTTGCTCGATTATCGGCTGCCAGATATGGACGGTTTGGAATTTATCGCCCAACTGCGAAGCAAAATAGTATCGCAGCGATATTTACCTGTAATTGTGGTGGGAGTCGGGAACGAGACGATCGCAGTCCAAGCCATCAAAGCCGGCGCCCAAGACTATCTAATAAAAGAACAAATCGCACCGGAGAGTTTGCGGCTGGCGGTGAACGGCACGATCGACAAAGCGCAATTGCACGCCAAGCTGCAAGAAAACGAAGAACGCTTGCACCTAGCGTTGAAAGCGGCTTGCATGGGTACTTGGGAGTGGCAGATTCCCAACAATTGTCTGGTGTGGTCTAATCTGGTGGGGCCGCTGTTTGGTCTGCCGGCGGGAACTTCTCTGGCAAGTTATGAAGATTTTATCGAACTCGTGCATCCGGAAGACCGCGAAAGTGTTACCCGGGCTGTAAGCCGTACCCTTGAGACAGGCATTAACTATGAAGTCGAATTTCGCACTGTCTGGGCCGATGGCTCGCTGCATTGGCTCGGGGGTAAAGGTCAGCTTTACTATGACTGGAGGGGGCAACCGCTGCGGCTCCTGGGCACAGTAGTAGACCTCACATTGTCCAAACAGGCAGAAGCAGAACGCTTGCAACAAGTGCAGCGGGAGCGGGCGATCGCGCTGATTGCCCAGCAAGTTCACCAATCGCTGGATTTAGAGCGCGTTTTGCAAACAACCGTAGAGTCCGTGCGGCAGTTTCTGGACACGGATCGGGCGATCGTCTTTCGTTTGCAGGCGGATGGCGGGGGCACTGTGGTAGCAGAATCGGTGGCGGTGCCGTGGCGATCGATCCTAGCATCCCAAATCTATGACCTTTGTTTGGCAAGCAGTTATCTCGAACCCTACCGTCAAGGATTGGTGACGGCAAAAACAGATATTCGCGATGGCTCGATCGACCCTTGTCACGTCGAACTGCTGAATCAGTTTCAAGTCAGAGCAAATCTAGTTGTACCGATCCTGCACGAAAACCAGTGTTGGGGACTGCTGATCGTGCATCAGTGCGGCGCCGGGCGCCTGTGGCAACCCTTAGAAATTGATTTGCTCGAGCAGTTGACTCAGCAGGTGAGCATTGCCATCCGGCAGGCCGAGCTTTATCAGCAAGCACAGCGCGAACTGCAAGAGCGCAAGCGCACCGAAGCAATTTTGCGGGACAGCGAAGAACGCTTCCGCCAGTTGGCAGAAAACATCGATGCTGTTTTCTGGATTTCCGATTACCCCTCGCGGCGAGTGATTTATATCAGTCCCGCTTACGAACGGCTGTGGGGATTGAACCCCCAATGTTTGTACGATGACTATCGGGTTTGGAAAGATTTTGTGCATCCAGAACACCGCGAATCAAACGCTAAGGCGTTTCAGGAGAAAGCGCTTGAGGGCAAGTTCGATGAAGAGTACCGGATTGTTTTGCCCGATGGCACCGTGCGGTGGGTGAGAGACCGCTGTTTTCCGGTCAAAGATGAGGCAGGAAAAATTTATCGGTTCACAGGGATTGCTGAGGATATTACCGATCGCAAACAAGCAGAAATCGCCTTGCAGGAAAGCGAGCGCCAGTTTGCTGCTCTGGCAGAAGCCTCTCCAACAGCCATTTTCCGGTTTGATATTAACAATAACTGTCTCTATGTCAACCGCCGCTGGGGCGAAATGACAGGCCGACCGGTAGAGGAGGCTTTGGGGATGGGATGGGTGCAAGCTTTGCATCCCGAGGAATGCGATCGCCTCAGGCTCGAATGGCTGCAATGGTGTCAAAAACCGGAGCCCAGAGGAATTTACCAGAACGAGGGCAGGCACGTACACCCGGACGGCAGCATTACCTGGTACTACACCCAGTCGCTGCCCTACCTAGACAGCAACGGAACGGTGACAGGCTACGTGGGAACGCTGATCGATATTACCGATCGCAAACAAGCCGAGGAAGCGATCTGCCAAAGCGAAGAACGCTATCGATATTTAACGGAATCAATCCCGCAATTAATCTGGACAGCAAACGTTGACGGGGTATTGCTCGATGTCAACCAGCGCTGGTTAGATTTCACCGGTTTGACGCTAGCACGAGCTCAAGCCGAAGGTTGGCCGGCGGTAATCCATCCTGATGATGTCTCTATGATGGGCGATCGCTGGATGTCTGCTCAACAACACGGCAGCCCTTATCAAGCCGAAGGTAGAATGCGGCGCAGCGACGGCGTGTATCGCTGGTTTTTGCACCAAGCTATTCCCCTCAAGAATGAACGGAATCAGGTAGTTAAATGGTTCGGTACGGCAACTGATATTGAAGACCAAAAATGCTTGGAACAGCAGCGAGACAATATCTTGCAGCAGGAAAAAGCTCTGCGCGCAGCAGCGGAAAAAGCTAACCGCAGTAAGGATGAATTTCTGGCTGTGCTTTCTCACGAATTGCGATCGCCCCTGAATCCGATCCTGGGATGGACGCAACTGCTGCAAAGTCAAGCCTTGAATGCGGCGCAAACTGCCAAAGCTTTAGACACGATCGAACGCAATGCCAAATTGCAGACTCAATTGATTGATGATTTGCTCGATATTGCGGGGATTATGCACGGCAAACTGAGCTTGAATTCGGCCCCGGTGAATTTGACTTTGGCTGTGGAATCTGCGATCGATACTGTGAAATCGGCAGCGGCTGCTAAGTCGATCGAGATTCATCAGGTGGTGCCGGATCTGGGGCTGGTGTTGGGGGATGCGGTGCGACTGCAGCAGATTGTCTGGAACTTGCTTTCTAATGCGATTAAGTTTACTCCCAACGGTGGCAGAGTGGAGATTCGGCTGGAGAAATCGGGCGTTAGCGGAGCCCGCCCCTACGGGAGGCTCATCAACGCAGAGGATCGGGTGATGATTGCCGTCAGCGATACTGGTAAAGGCATCCATCCTGACTTTTTGCTATCTATTTTTGATTCTTTCTACCAGGAGGATGTGTCTCTGACGCGCAAATATGGCGGGCTGGGATTGGGATTGGCGATCGTCCGCCACTTGGTGGAAGCACACGGCGGGACAATTGCTGCCCAGAGTGCGGGCGAGAATCAGGGAGCTACTTTTAAGGTATTTTTGCCGCTTTTGAACCCTGAACCTGAGATGAATTTAGCAGAGGAAGTGCGATCGGTTTAAACATCTCTCTCCAAGTTTGCAGTCAGAACTTCAGTCCTCATTAACAGTTTTTAATGTACTTTTCGAGAGCAGCCCTTCCACCAAACCCAGCCCAAAATCCGCAGCTAATGCCATTGCAGCGGCCGGAATTGCCCCAGCCAAAAGTAACTGATTGTTGACTGTAGCAACGCCCCGAAAAATAAATACTCCCAAGCCGCCGGCACCAATTGCCGCCGCGATCGTTGCTAGCCCGATCGCAATTACGGAGGCCACTCGCACGCCCGCCAAAATCACGCCCAGGGCTAGGGGAATTTCCACTTGCCACAACAGTTGCATATCGGTCATTCCCATGCCTCTTGCTGCTTCGGCAATCGCCGGATCGACGGCGACAATGCCGGTATAAGTATTGCGGATTATTGGCAGTAAAGAATAGAGAGTGAGGGCGATAATTGCCGTGCGATCGCCTATTCCGCCCAATACCGGAACCGGAATTAGCAAGCCAAACAAAGCTAAACTGGGAATTGTTTGCATAATATTTGCAAATCCCAAAATCGGCTTTTTCAATTTGGGTTTTCTCGTTACTAAAATTCCGAGGGGAATCCCCACAATAATAGCGATAAAAATTGCCACAGTTACTAAATATAAGTGTTCGAGCGAGCGCTGAAATATCTCAGCGCCGTAGCGGTTGATAAATTGGCTCATTAGGTAATTGGTAATTAGTAATTGTGGTATAATTGAATATCTCGTAGGGGCGGGTTCACCAATATCTTTAATTCCTAGCCCTCAGCTTCAAAAACCCGCCCCGCCCATACCCATAAACGAAGAATGCGATCGCACGTAATATTACCCAGTCCCCGGTAATTGCAAACAATCAATAAATGCCCGAGCTTCTGGATGCTGAGATTGCAGAAAATCATCGGGCGATGCCAATTCAACCAACCGCCCATCTTGCATCAAACCAATTCTAGAAGCTAACAAAAAAGCTTCTTGAATGCCGTGAGTCACAAAAATCACAGTTTTGCCGAGTTGCTGCTGCAATTGACGGAATTCCCGCTGCAATTCCAGGCGAGTAATCGGATCTAAAGCACCAAACGGTTCGTCCATTAACAGCACCGGAGGGTCAGCCGCCAGCGCTCGGGCGACGCCTACACGCTGCCGCTGTCCGCCGGATAACTGATGGGGATACCGTTTGGCGAAGTGCTGGGAATCGAGGTTGACTAATTCTAACAGTTGGCGGACGCGAGATTGAATGCGCGATGTTTCCCAACCTTCCAATTTCGGCACTAAACCGACGTTTTGCTCGACGGTAAAATGGGGAAACAAACCGATTTCTTGAATTACGTAGCCAATTTTTCGCCGCAGTTGAATTGAATCCCAATCAGTTGTCGGTTTTCCCATGACAAGCACTTCGCCGCTGCTTGGCGTCAGTAAATTGTTAATCAATTTCATGGTGGTAGTTTTGCCGCTACCGCTGCGTCCCAGCAATACTAATACTTCTCCTTGCAGCACTTTGAAATTGAGTTTGTCTACTAAATGTCTGCGGTTGAGGCGATATGTAACGTCGAGGCATTCGACAGCAACTTCATGATTGATATCCATGATTAGTTTTGGTGATGTTAATTTTAATAAATCGTCAATCAGCTAGCGGGAAAATCCCCAATTCTTCAATCTAAAATCTAAAATCTAAAATCGACTTGGTTTTGCCATTCTAGCAACAATGCTCGACATTGGAGGCAAGTTAATTTTTTGAGCAAGTCGCGAATTCCGTGGGGGGTGACAGGATATGCAGCACCGATGAGTTCGGGGTTTACTGTGGCTGTGGGGTGCAATTCTGCTACAAAACCGTAGAGTTTTTGATTGGAAAAGGAACTGTTGATTGCCCAGCCTGTGGTGTTGATTGGTTCGATGCGGGCGATCGCACTTTCTGTCACGCCTAGTTCTTTTTTGATTGTAGCTGGAACTGCGGCTGCTGGCGTTGCGGCTTCCGGTACCCTACCGCCGGGAAAATCTAGAGTTGGTTCTGCTACGCCGGGGCGATACATCGGTGGGGGAAACAGCAATTTGTCAGCTTGAATTGTTAAGACTACCACTGAATCTGCTCTTTCTACTCGCCAATATTCTACTATTTGTCCTTCGGTTGTTTCCAGATGTTCGCCAATTAGTTTTACCCAGTGAGAGTTGATTTCTACAAATCTATCTAGGGTTTTCCAGTGAGATTTTTCGGTTGGGTTCATGTTGACAGTTGACAGTTGACAGTTGACAGTTGACAGTTGACAGTTGACAGTTGACAGTTGACAGTTTATCGAAGGAAGAAGGAAGTTCGGCAACGGATTGTGAAACGGATGTAACGGATGTAACTGATGGATATTGCATGAGGCCGGTGAAACCGGGTTTTTTGCGTCTACTTCGTTGCAGCCCACAGATGGGCGTAAAAAACCCGGTTTCTCAGAGTCGGAGTGCGTCCAAGACTGAGGAATTAAGAACCTCCTAGCCGTCGGGTGCGGTTGCTGTGAATTAGATGTTTTTCCGATCGTAATTGATAATTGCCGATCGCAACTTTAGCCGATCGGTCTTTTGTGCTTTGACCCGATTTTTCGCTCTCGATTGTAAATTTTTGCTACAAGCCTACACATTCGCCTGGAAAATTCAGTAGCATAGACTACAGAATCAAGTCGATCAGCGCCTTCGCCCTGGTGCAGACTTTTACCTCTACAGGAGTAGTTATGCAACTGCAAACAGATATTCGTACTCGGCAACCGCAACCAACGCTAGGAAGCGCCGCCACTGCCCGCGACTGGGAAAAATTTGGCTGCGCCGTACCTGCACCAAAATTGGTTCCTTCGATGTGGGTCAAATTGTTCAATCCGCCAACAGCATTCAGTTTTGACGAAGCGTGGCTGTTGTGTGAGTGTTCGGAGGAAAAGTGGCTGGCTTGGATTCCTGATTATGGGGAAATTTTGCTGAGTACGAATGAATTTTGCGCTACTTAATCGGGAATTAGAGTGTTAAAATCCATATCCTTCGGGCTTCACAGCATATTTTTGGAAAAAACCAGGTTTCGGCAGAATTATCTCGTTTGTAGTGAGGGCTTTAGTCCTGAAAAATTAAGAAGGACTAAAGTCCTCACTACAAACCAATTAATTGAAATTTTCCCAACAAAAAGAGCAATAGAAAACTATTGCTCTTTTTGTGCAAAAATGCTATGTAGTTTTTTTCAGACAGCGGAACTTACTCGCTTATTTGCAAACTGCACGGTTATTTGCGTTTCTGACAATCGTGCCTACTTTGCCATTAATCTGAATCGGGTTTTTGGTGCTGGCTCGGATCAAGCGGGGCTGTTTGGCCAGACATTCTCTGATTGATTCTGACCAGGTGGTGAGAGCTCTGGTGTATTCTGGACGAGTCCCGGGCGCGCGAAACTGCTCGGTAATTAGGTGATCCGTGGTGATGCTAGTGTCAGTAGCCACATTGGTAATAATTGGAAAGTCAAAGGCTCTGGGTAAGGTTCTGTCAGGTATTTTGCCGGGTACCATTTGGTAGTTCATCGAGCCGCCCTTGTAGTCAATACCTGCTTGAGGGCTGGTGGGAGGGCTGGTTTGAGCGAAGGCGGGAACAGGCAAGCTTGCTACCAAAACGGTGCAGCAACTCCAAAATAATTTCGATTTCATCCGATTCATCTCCTCAAGTTTATGACGGTTAGCACTCATTAGGTAGAAACCCAAAACATTAGCTTTAATTTATAAAAAATCTGATGCTAATGAACTTTTTATCTGGAGTTTTACCACCTAATTTATTACCAGACATTCTCAAAAATGTTAATACTGGTTGGTCTGACAAACTGTAGAATGGTTTCAGTTGAGTTAGACATTTACACATCTGAAGTTGTTACAGCGTTGGGGACTCGGTTTGACCAGCATGATTCATTTTCGATCGATGTCATTGGAACTTTATCAAATTTTGTCTCAGATATCAAGTTTTGTCGATCGCATATCGCGTTTTAACACTGTCCAAGCGGGTCGATCGCGCGAAAGAGTGTTGCGGGCTCGCCCCAGGGGGAGAAAGATGCTAAAGTACATCGATGGGCGTTTGAGTATTTTCAGGCGACAATAAGCAGAGAAGGGGCTTGAAAATAGGTGATTTTAGTGGAAGATAGCAAATTTATAGACGTATCGGAAATCATGGGTGTTCCCGCGGCTCCTGCGGGCTACAAATCCGGCTTTGTGGGTATTGTCGGGCGGCCGAATGTCGGCAAATCCACGCTGATGAATCAGTTGGTGGGGCAGAAAATTGCAATTACTTCGCCGGTGTCTCAGACGACGCGCAACAGGCTGCGGGGCATCCTGACGACGCCGGAAGCACAAATTATTTTTGTCGATACTCCCGGAATTCACAAGCCGCACCACCAACTGGGTAAGGTTTTGGTGCAGAATGCGCGCACCGCGATTGAGTCGGTGGATGTGGTGCTGTTTGTGGTGGACGGTTCGGTAGAATCGGGTGGGGGCGATCGATATATTGTCGAAATTCTCAGCAATACCAAAGTTCCCGTGATTTTGGGGATGAATAAGTTGGACGAACAACCGGAGGATTCCGTGTTGATCGATCGCACTTACGAGCAAATTATCAATCCAGAGTGGCCTGTCGTCAAGTTTTCGGCTCTCACGGGCGAGGGTGTCGAACCGCTGCAACAGTTGTTAATCGAACATCTGGAGGAAGGCCCCTATTATTATCCGCCGGATTTGGTAACAGACCAGCCAGAACGCTTTATTATGGGCGAGTTGATTCGGGAACAGATTTTGCTGCTGACTCGGGAAGAAGTGCCGCATTCCGTAGCAATCGCGATCGACATCGTTCAAGAAGAAGCGAAAATTACCCGCATTCTGGCGACAATTCACGTCGAACGGGATTCCCAAAAAGGCATTTTAATCGGTAAAAGCGGCAGTATGCTCAAGTCGATCGGCAGCGCGGCCCGAGAACAGATTCAAAAGTTAATTGAAGGCAAAGTATATTTGGAGTTATTTGTCAAGGTGCAGCCGAAGTGGCGACAGTCGCGCACTCGTTTGGCAGAATTGGGCTATCGGGTAGAAGAGTGAAATTTGGGCAGTTGGCAGTTGGGGTTCTTCCGTTCTATGAATCAAGAATCGAGCACGACTTTCGCTCAGAGAGAGTTTCATCGGGTGCGGAGAGTCGATACAAACTCCCGCTTAACAACTAGAACGCCATTCCAACAAGCGTACAGTAAACTGAGAGCAGCCCCATTCGCCCCAGTTGACCTATGCCACGTTGGTTCAATACTGCTGGCCCATGCCAAGAAGACATTCATTACGCACTGTCGCCCACGGTACGCTTACCAAGCTTAGAACGGTTAATCGCTCAACGCAACTATTTCGTCATCCATGCACCCCGGCAAGTGGGGAAAACCACCGCTATGCTGGCGTTAGCCAAACAACTCACCGAAAGCGGACAATACACCGCCGTGATGCTGTCAGTTGAAGTGGGCGCACCCTTCAGTCAAGATATTGCTGGTGCAGAAGAGGCTATTTTGGGGGCTTGGCGACGGGCGATTTCGATTCGACTTCCCCCAGAATTGCAGCCGCCTGCTTGGCCCTCGTCGGAACCGGGACAGCAAATCGGCGATGTACTCAGCCTGTGGACACAATCTTCTCCTCGTCCTTTGGTGGTTTTCATCGATGAAATTGACGCACTACAAGACCTTGCTTTGATTTCTATTCTGCGCCAACTGCGCGATGGTTATCCCAATCGCCCGAAAGCGTTTCCTCAGTCTATTGGCTTAATTGGTTTGCGGGATGTTCGCGATTACAAGGTGGCTGCGGGGGGAAGCGATCGACTCAATACATCCAGTCCGTTTAATATTAAAGTGCGATCGATTACTCTGAGAGATTTTAATGCCTCAGAAGTCGCGGAACTCTACGCGCAACATACCCAAGATACCGGACAAGTTTTTACACCTGAAGCCGTAGCCTTAGCTTTTGAACTGACTCAGGGACAACCTTGGTTAGTGAATGCTTTAGCTAAGGAAATTGTAGAAGAATTAGTAACAGATGAATTTATAGAAATTACACCACAACATATTTTATCAGCTAAAGAATTTTTAATACAACGGCAAGATACGCATTTGGATAGTTTGGCAGAACGACTGCGAGAAAACCGAGTCAAAGCCATTATCGAGCCGATGCTAGCCGGACGAGAATTGCCAGAATCTTCTAATGACGATCGCCAATACCTCGTAGATTTGGGCTTGCTCAAACGAGATCCAGCCGGCGGTTTAGTCATCGCCAATCCGATTTATCGAGAAGTGTTGCCGCGAGTTTTGGCGCAAGGGCCGCAAGATAGTTTACCGATTATCAGTCCGAGTTGGTTGAACGATCGCGGCGAACTACTACCAGATGCACTCCTGCAAGCATTTCTTGCATTTTGGCTGCAACATGGCGAACCGTTACTTAAAAGTGCGTCTTATCCCGAAATAGCCCCTCATTTAGTGTTGATGGCATTTCTGCATCGCGTGATTAATGGTGGGGGAACATTGGAGCGGGAATATGCGATCGGACGCGACAGAATGGATTTATGTTTGCGTTATGGTGAGGTAACATTGGGAATTGAACTGAAGGTTTGGCGAACTCGGAAAGTCGATCCGTTGAGTAAAGGGTTGGAACAGTTAGATGGATATTTGGCTCGATTGGGAGAAGATGAAGGGTGGTTGGTGATATTCGATCGACGCGAGAATGCGATCGAATTAGAAGAACGGTTGAATACTGAAATTCATCTGACACCAATGGGGCGAACCGTTACAGTTATTCGTGCGTGAAGAAGTTCTGATGAATGTTTTGGTTCTGGCGATCGCCGAGGGTGTGCGAGCGACTCTCTTTCACCCATAAAATGGGATTTTCGCACCCCGTCCACCTCGATTTAATACATGAGTATAAGTCATCGTTGTTTGCACGTCTTTGTGTCCGAGTAACTCTTGTAAGGTGCGAATTCCGTGTTGACATTTATCCGTAGTTTGCGGTATAGTCATCTTAGAAACGACATTGTACCGCAACTGCAATACAATATTTTTTATAGGATAGGAAAAATTAATTAGGGAAACTAAAATGGCAATTAACACTTCTTTAGAGGAACGGCTTGCAGCAGTGGAAGCAGCGATCGCCCAGTTGCAGAAGCAAATTGTGGCTTCTGGACCGACGAATTGGTTGCAACAAATTATAGGGTCTTTCAAAGATGAACCTGCCTTTGAGGAGGTACTTGCCTATGGACGAGCGATTCGCCAAGGGGATGAGTCTCTCCTCGAAGCTCAAGATGAGCTATGAAATATTTACTGGATACAGATCATCTGAGTATTCTTCAACGTCAAGCAGGCATAAATTTTAGCAACCTTTCGACGCGCATGGCTCAGTACCCGCTATCAGATTTTGCCGTATCGACTGTAACGTTTCACGAACAGATGCTTGGCTGTCACGCTTATATTAATCGTGCTCGTAACCCGGATGACGTAGTGAGAGGGTATACAATGATGGCGCGGCTCGTTAGTGACTTCAAAGTGTTGCCCCTTGTCTCATTCGATGCAGGTGCGGCTACAACATTCGATCGATTACAGTCACAACGGATTCAACTAGCAAAGATGGATGCTCGGATCGCGGCAATTGCAATGTTCCGTGGGTTGATTTTGTTAACCCGCAATCATAAAGATTTTGGTAAAGTAACAGGGTTATCGATCGAAGATTGGACAGTTTAAAGCGTCAGTAGAAATAGTCGTCAATCCCGTTGCCTATCGAATATTCATGCCTTCATTACAGCCGATCGCCCAGTGTTCGATCGGCTCTCTTTCACCCATCAAGTGGACTTTTCACACCTCGTCCACCTCGATTTAATACATGAGTATAAATCATCGTTGTTTGCACATCTTTGTGTCCCAGCAACTCTTGTACAGTGCGAATATCGTCACCGGCTTCTAATAGGTGCGTGGCAAAACTATGACGCAGAGTATGAGGACTAGCATTCTTAGGAATTTCTCAAAGGGTTCAGAAACCATGAGCGAATTAATCGCGCACATTGATGATCCGGTCGTCGCCATTTGCATCAACGGGTCTTACGCGGACGTAAGGAACAACCTCGACGTATACAAATGCACGAGAGGAACGTGGAAGGTGAATAGACAGCGTGCTGAAAAAGCGCGCTATGCCTTCGGGGTCTTCCACGGGCTAATTCTAGAAGTGTTCGAGATAGATGAATGGTGTGATGCCGGGACTACCCCAGATTCCTTTGGCCCTGCCCCCGGCCGCTCCGAGTTTGTCGGCAGAGTAGCGCCGGACGGGATTCGGGAAAAGTACGTTGAAAAGTTACTTCCAGACCGCTTCTATGGTTTCCCGATTCGTTACTACAATTGTTAGTTCCCGTGGTGGGCGGCATAACAACGGCATGCACCCGACGCCCCATCAGCAGGTCTCTCATGTACGTTGCATAGGGGCGCGGGTGATGCCGGGCGTTATCTCGTAAACGCTGCCTGACTTTGGAGATGATTCAGAAGCTCGATCGAGAGCTTGACAAATCAGAAAATTGGTAGAATCAATAGATACGCTTCGATCGCGCACCCATGCAACAAGCTAGTATATCCAAAAAAAAGATGTTTGTGTAAATCGTTAAAATAGTACCAAAAACAACCAAGGAGAAACCCATGTTAACCCTAGAAATGGCAATCCAAAAAATCCAACATTTTTCTCCGGAACAACGCAATAAAGTTATTGAATTTATCGAATTTCTAGAATTTCAAGCCAGCCAAACTAAAACAATAGAACCCAAAAAAGATGACTCCAATCAAGAACAATCCTTTTTTGAGGTAGCCGGAATCTGGGAAGAAAAAAATATCACTCTAGACGACATTCGCAAAGACGCATGGGGCAAAGAAAACCAATGAGTTTGTGTGACACCAATATTCTCATCGAATTATATAAAAACAATACCGCCATCATTCAAGAACTACGACAAATCGGCAGCCAGAACTTAACCATTAGCATTATCACCAGAGCAGAACTGTACTATGGCGCGCTCAACAAAAACGAACTCAACCGCATTCAAAAACACCTCGACTTACTTCAAAATATTCCCATCGATCGACCCATTTCAGAGCAATTCATTCAACTCATGGCGCAATATTCCCTAAGCCATAAACTGACAATTCCCGATGCCATGATTGCCGCCACCGCCCTAACCCATAACATTAGCCTTTATACCCTAAACCTCAAAGATTTTCGCTTTATCCAAGGCTTGAAAATATATCAATCTCCCCTGTCCCCATGACCCAAACCGAAGCCGTGGGGTAACAGATTCAGCGCACCGAACAATTCAAAAAAGGCTTGCTGCAAAAAATGTTTGTGTAAATTAGGGAATAGGGAATAGAAATAAACTCCATTTCGAGAGAAATCGGAGGCAATGAGGTGGTTAGCCGAGTTCGGTAGGAGAGAGGAATTAAGCAAGTCCCGATTGATGAAGTCAAAAACGACCTGTCAGGTTATTTGCAAGTTGCCGAGAAGGAAAGGGCATCAGCATTGAGGCAATGAAGGCGAAATCTAACAACCCCAATGCAGCGGACGGACGAGAGTCGCTGTGCTGAGTCCTGAGATAGCTACCGCCACTGATTGGGAGCGTTATCTCGTAAACACTGCCTGACTTTGGAGATGATTCGGAAGCTCGATCGAGAATTAAGGATTCTGAGGGAGATTTTCATTTCCGCCTTATGAGTCGGTACAAACCTGCCAATAACCCCGTGCGCGCGCGCCCGGGGTTATTGGCATGTGAATGTCAACAACAAATATCAAGGCAATTCCACAGAAGTAGGTTTAGCAATGTGCGGCAGTCCCCAGCCGAGTTTTTCCCGCAAAATGTGGAAATATTCAAAACGCTGCACCCGCACGAAACGCGCTGGGTAGGGCGATCGCTCAATTTGCACCCAATCCTCCGGCAAAACATAACATCCGCCGTTCCCATCTACCACCATTACCAGGCGGTTAGGACTGGCAGGTAAAATTTTGACCGGTTCGGTGTTGGAAAACACCAAAGCCCGCGAAGCCATTGAATGCGGGCAAATGGGCAGCAATTGCAGCACCGGCACTCCCGGAATAATTACAGGGCCACCGGCGGATAGCGCATAAGCCGTCGATCCTGTCGGAGTCGAGATAATTACCCCATCTGCGGCAATGTCCACAGAAGCGTGATTCCCGATCGCCACTTCAAAATGGCACATACAAGTCAGCGGTTCCCGGTGCAGCACCATTTCATTGAGACAAAGCGCTTCCCAGAGGCAGTCATTTTCCCGAAACAGCCGCACGGCCAGCATTGACCTTTCTTCTATTTCGTATTCTCCGGCGATCGCCTTTTCCAAAGCTTGCGGGAGCAAGTTTAGGTAAGTTTCTGTCAAAAAGCCCATGTGACCGGTATTGACAGTCAGCAGCGGCACTCCGATGGGGGCGACTTGGCGAAATGCCGACAGCACCGTACCGTCGCCGCCCAAAACCACTGCAAACTCCATGTCGCTGTCAAAACCGGGGGGGACGAGTTGGTCGATCGGAGTGTGGCACATGGGGCGATCGGGACTAGAATAGCCCAAAATTCCCCCGGCACCGGAAACCGCGCAGACCTCCCAGCCGCGGGCAGTCAGCTTGTCTTTCAACTCTTCGGCGATGCGACAAGAGACTGGTTTAACGTCGTTGTATATAATCCCAGCTTTCGGCACTTTAAAATGTAAAGGGCATTTTTTGTTTACTCCGTTTTTTAGTCTTAAGCTGCTCGTACTCTATTTCCTTGAGCTTCTTCATAATCAGATTAAAGTATTCTTCGAGATAAGACTCCAAAGTAGTAGTTTCTTTGGGGTCTAGTCCGAAGACGCTGTAAACGTCATCCATCGGAGCTTTCAAGGGTTTTCCGGCCGCCAAAACTTCTGAAAAAGCCAATCTGTCAGCTACGTTCCAACTCCACTGAAAGAACTTAGCAAATTGACGGGTAGCCTGCAACAAGGCATCTGGGGTGCGCGTGATTTTCGCTTGCTTCCCTGACAGCCGCTCGCACAAACGCACGATTTCTTCAGCATCCCAAGCGCGGTTTCCCACCACCGGAAAGCTTTTTTTCTCGGTTTCGGGAACCGAAAGGGCCCGGATGGCAAATTTAGCAACGTCCTGAGTGTTCATGTAGGCAAGGGCTGACGGCTTGCTGGGCAGCCAGACTGCCTGATTGTCCAAAATCGGCATTGCGTACAGGCTCAGCAGTCCTTGCAAAAAGCCGCAAGGTCTCAATATTGTGTAGTCTAGACCGGATTCTGCTAAAAACAGCTCGGTACAGCGCTTGATTTCCAACAAGGGGACTTGGGGATATTTCTCGGCGTCGAGAAACGAAAAGAATATGTAACGCTTGACGCCTGCTGCTGCTGCTGCTTGGATCAGCGATACTTTTCCGTCCCAGTCTACTCTTTTGATGCTGACAGAATCTGCTGCGCTGGCTGTTGCTGCATCGATAATAGCAGTCACGCCTTCTAGTGCTGCAGTCAGGCTGTCGGGCTGGCAAAGGTTCCCCGGTACGAGTTCGGCGCCCCATTCTTTCAAAAAGGCCGCTTTTCTGTAACTTCTGACTAAACAGCGCACCTGGTAGCCCTCGTCTAGGGCGCGGCGGGCTATTTGGCGGCCGAGGGTGCCGGTGGCACCTACAATCAATAAAGTCATCTAGGGATTAATGATGAATCTTAAACTTTCTATAAGATAGTATCAGGTTTTTGTTAAGTTTTTTATAAAAACTTAACAAAAACCTGAAATCCTCTCATTAAGCGATCGGCGACCGGCAGGATGCGCCCGGTGGAAGACCCAAGGCGTCGGGCATCCGCCAGGAGACAGCAGTGAAAAAAAAATCTGCGATCGGGAAATGCCTGCTTATTTATCGGAAGCTAAAAATTTTGCTTTCAGCTTTGATACTTATGTCTTCGCAACGATGTATTTTAATCACTCAGGAATCTGAGACGGAATTTGAATAAACCGGGTTTTTCTAATCTTGCCAATGGTGCTGCACGATATTTTTTGGTAGAAAAACCCGGTTTCTGCGTCCGGGATAAAAACTTACTCTTCGCCGCCGCCTTGCAGTTTGAGCAGCAGGAAGCCTCCACCGATACCGACGAAAATTAGGGAAAAGGACAAAAAGGCTGCGCTGAGAAATTCAGGGTTCATTTGTTTTAGAGTTCCTTGACGATCGCAAATTAAATAAACATAGTTTGACACTCTGGGCTCTGGTTAGAGACGGGGATTCTTAATTCAGCGACCTAGCTTAAAATTAACTATCTCTTGCGAGCAATTCCTGAACTATTTGACCGTACCCAAGTAACAACCAAACAGTCGAGTTTAGACAATCTGTGCGGGTTCATCTGAATCAAGCCTACTAGGATACTGGCCTAGAGTTTGGGCGTGTCGGGCCCTACTTTTTTCTCGAAATTTTTAGTTGGGCCCGTTTCCGGGTCAAGTTTCGCGCTTGCCTAACTGTTTTGAGAGCGGCTGGGTATCTCACTTGAGATTACTACTTTTTGACCGATCGTTCCACAAGCCGATCGCGCTTTAACGTATCAACCGCCCTGCTGCCTGTGTCATGGTAGGTATTTTACTGTATCGAGCTACTAATATCAACAGATCGGCATCAAAGAACTCAACAGCCAGTGTCAAGCCTGCTGCGAGCTGTCATCCGTCTCGGATTCGCGGGGTTTTCGGCCTTTTTATGCGATTTTTGGGAAATTAGCTGGCTAAATGCTAAAATTTCAGTGCCGAAATTCCTGTATTTTGTTGGAGAAAACTGCCTTGAGTCTCGATCGGGAATCAAAACTAGCTGTAACTCTCGGAGATCCGGCGGGAATTGGCCCGGAAGTGATTCTCAAGGCTTTGGCAGATCCCGCTGCTGCTTTGATGGTGACGGTTTTCGGATCGCGGGCAATTTTGCAGCAAACTTACGATAAGCTGCGATCGAGCCATCGAGCAGCAGAAGCGGCAAATCCTGAAATATTAAACATTATTGATATCGCACCCGACACCAAATGGGGCTCCATTGTCCCCGGTGTTGGCAGTGCAGCGAGCGGGGCTGCTAGCTTTGCGTATATGGAAAGGGCGATAGCCCGTACCCTTGCCGGCGAATTTTGTGCGATCGTCACCGGCCCGATTTCCAAGACTTGCTGGCAAGCTGCCGGTTACAATTATCCAGGACAAACAGAACTGCTCGCAGAAAAAGCGAAATCGCAGCGGTTCGGAATGCTGTTTGCCGCCACATCTCCCCACAGCGGCTGGACGCTGGTAACTTTACTCGCTACCACACATATTTCCTTGCGTCAAGTACCCGATGCTTTGACTCCAGAATTGCTGAGCGAAAAACTAGAATTGCTGGTAGAGTGTTTGCGGGAAGATTTTGGGCTCCAAAGACCGAAAATTGCGATTTCTGGCTTAAATCCTCACAGCGGGGAAAATGGGAAACTGGGAAATGAAGAGCTTTCTTGGATGATACCTTGGTTGGAAACGCAGCGCGATCGTTTTCCTCAAGTGCAGTTAGACGGGCCAGTACCTCCCGATACTCTGTGGGTAAAACCGGCTAAAGTTTGGTACGGTTTGGCCAAAGAAGCTCACGACGGTTACTTGGCAATGTACCACGACCAAGGGTTGATTCCAGTAAAATTGATGGCTTTCGACAAAGCAGTCAACACTACAGTTGGCTTGCCCTTTGTCCGCACATCTCCGGATCACGGCACAGCTTTTGATATTGTAGGTCAAGGGATTGCCGATGCCTCCAGCATGACAGCAGCATTGCAGTTGGCGGCCCAGTTGGCTAGTCGCAGAGCAGCAGTTAAAATAGGGCGATAGCTTTAAGTACGTCTGACACTGCGCAAAATTGTGTCAATCCTATTGATGTTCGCACGCGCGCCTCGCGGCAAGCAAGCTGGTCATTTTAGTCGATCGGTTAAAATCAGATTTTGGTATCAGAGTATGGCAGCATCTAATGATAATTTAGGCAAAATATATCAGTCAGAAAAAGAGGTTTCTGATGCGAGTCAGGCAATTCCTAAAGCAGGAGATCAACTTCACGAATTGCTAATCATACTGACAGAATTGCACTTATTGAAGCAATCAAAAAAGGAACCAAGCGAGCTGAAGTTACCGCTGTCAGACAAGCAGGTGGAGCGACTTGAGGATGAGGAAAATCGGCGCAACCAATTGTCTTTTCTGATCGAATCACCTGCTCTTGTACCGGAAGTGTTGAACGATCGTGAAGAGATACCATCTCAAAGACGAGAAAACCATAATGAGGAACCCGGTTTATCTAGAACCGCGAATGTAGCAAACAATTATCGACCGTCGGAGGAACAATTAGAACAAGCTCTGGAGGAGTTTAAGCGGTTGCAGAAACTGCTGTTTGAAAGGGATTTGCCGGAATTTTACAGTAATGTTTTCAGCGTGGAACAAAGGTTAGAAAATTTTGAGAAGCTAATGTCGGAACCGAAAGAGTTGATGAATTTACTGAAGCCGTTAATTCCTGAGTTAGTGAGAGAAGAATTAGAGCGGTTGAAGTCGGAATTAAACAAGACGATCGCACTCGCCAGCAACGCTCAAATGAAGCCTCTAGAATTGCAGGCAAAATTAGCGGATTTGGAAAATCAACTTGCTAGCTTCAACCACCAGCAACTGCCAAATCCTGAAGAGTTAATTAAACGGTTGATGCCGGTGGTGGGCGAGCTGCTCAACCGCAAGGTAGAGGAGTCTAAGTTAGAGGTAGCTTCGGCGATCGCACCAACAGTCAATCAAGTAATTCACAATCAAAACGGACTGGAAGAACAAGTAGTAAGAATTGAAGATAAACTTGCGAATATTCAGCAGCGTTCCCAGCAGCAACCGGAAGATTTAATCAAGCAGCTAGTGCCGGTAGTGAGCGAGTTGCTGAACCGCAAAATTAGTGAATTAAAGTTAGAGGTTGTCGAAGCTGTGGCACCCTCGGTACAGGTAAGAATAGCTTGGGTTGAAATAGAAGAAAAAGTATTGAGCATCATCGAGCGCCGGCTGGCTGCCCAACAGTCGCCAATTCAGCAGCCGGAAGAGATAATGGCGGTGCTAATGCCAGCAATTACTGATTTGCTGAACCGGAAAATCGATGAATCCAAATTAGAGGTAGCAGCGGCGATCGAACCTTTGATAGAATCAGCAATTCTACAAAGAGAAGTTCAAGGAAAATTGAGCGACGTAGAAAGTAGAGTAAATAATCTTCAGCGACAGCAAAAGTCTCAGCCGGAAGAAATCATGGCAAGGTTGATGCCGTTAATGATTGAGTCGCTGAACCGGAAAATCGACGAGACAAAGTTAGAGCTGAGAGAGGCGATCGCACCTGCTGTCAATACTGCCATTCAAAACAGCGGTATTGCAGCACAAATATTGCAAAATGAAAGTAAGATTGTCGAAGTTCAGCAGCAAGTGTTAGGCGAGATAGAAGGGTTGATGGCAAGAATCATGCCCGCGATCGGACAGATGGTGTCTGGAAACATCCGGGAAGCAAAGCTAGAGATAGAATCTGATCTCGCCCCGGCTGTCGATGCCATCATTCAGAATCAAAGGATCGATGAAAGACTCGCGAATATCGAACAAAAGATTGTGGCGATCGAACACCGGATTTATCAATCGACAGACTTGTTTACAGATTTACTGAAACCTTTGATTGACGAGCTGATGGTTAGCCATCACGCCCAACTAGAAAAGTCGGTAATCCAATCTATTTTACCATTATTAGATGAAGTTGTAACTTACAATTACAGACTCAACGATAAAGTTGGGGAACTCGATCGCAAAATAACTGATGCTGAATGGGGAGGAAATCAGGAAGAATTAGTGGCCCGAATTAAAGTGCTTTTTCCGGGACTGATGCTCCAAACAATTAATGAGTGTAAAAAATCATTTACCGAAACCATTGCTCCGATAATTGATGAAGTAATTAATACCAAAACCCGAGAAAACAGGCACTCGATGGGAGTAGCTATATCGCCGGCTCTTTCTGTGGGAATCAGCCACAGCATAAGTGAATCGCCCGATGAAATTGCCCTCGCCCTTGCACCGGAAATGGCCGCCGCTATCAAACAGCAAATCGCTCTCAAGCAAGAAGCGATGTCGGATGCGCTCTATCCTATAATCGGCAGCACAATTTTAAAATACATGGCCGAGACGATGCGGGATATTAACGAAAAACTAGAATCATCGTTAAGCCCAGAGGGAATTAGTCGCAAAATAAAAGCCAAATTGCAGGGAATTTCTGAAGCAGAATTGTTGATGCAAGAAACAACAGCCATGACTGTTAAAGCTGTATTTTTAATTCACGCACAATCTGGCTTAGTAATTTCAGCAGTCCAGCAGTCTGAACGCGAACAGCTAGAATCAGAGATGGTAGCGGGAATGCTGACTGCTATTCGCTCTTTTGTGAACGATTGTATAGTTCAGTCGGGAAATATTGCAGAGATTGATGCTATAGAATACGGTACATCTACGATCGTATTGGAAGTAGCGGGTTCGTGTTATCTAGCAGTAGTGATGCAAGGAGAAACCAGGCAATGGTTTAAGTATAAAATGCGAGCGATCTTCAAAAATATTATTCAAGAATACGGGGATAAAATCCAGGCATTTAACGGCGATCCAACCATGGTGCCAGCAGAAGTCAACTTGAACTTGCAAAAGTTAATTGATACAGAGCCTAAAGTTAAATCTCCCAAACTTCCAATTTTACCAATAATCGGTTTGGCAGCGTTAGGTTTAATTGGCGTACCTTGGGGAATTCATCAATACCGCAGCGGAATTGCAGCAACTTTAGAAGCAGATACGAATTTAGCTTTACAATCAGCTCCGGAGTTATCAGTTTATCGCCTCGCGGCAGATGTTAAAGATAAAGTTTTGGAGATTTCGGGACGAGTGCCGAATCAAAAGTTGCGATCGAGAGCGGAAAAAATCGCTCAGCAAGCCGCTCCCAAATTAAGAATTGACAATAAAATTATAGCCGTTGAAGTACCTCCAGATCCGGTTTTGGCCGAAGCCGATGTCAAGCGGACTGTGGCTCTTTTGAATAAATTAGAAAGCATTAATATCTCGGCTCGCTATGCAGAGGGAAAAGTCGCCGTTGCAGGGAGTGTGAGCAAAGCGACAGATGCTCAGAAAATAACTCAAGCTTTTGAGAAAATTCCGGGCGTGAAGTCTGTAACAAATACAGTGGGAATCGGAACTCAACCGCCGTCACCGCCAATAGAAGTTCGCTTTTATTTCGGTGCTGGTTCGGCAATTTTGTCGCCTAAAGAGGTAGCACAAAAGCTGAGCAAAGTCAAGGAATATATGGAGGAAAATAGCACGAGTAATTTGAGGATAATTGGCTACAGCGATTTTAAAAGCAGTCCTGCGGAAAATCAAAAGTTGGCGCTGGAAAGGGCGATAAATGTGAAGGCTGCTCTGGTTAAAGAAGGGATAAAGGGCAATAGGATACAAGTTGCTTCTACTAAGGGTCGTCCTGAAGGTGTGGAGGCAAATCAACCGCTGTGGATGAGCAGATTGGTAGTGTTTGAGGTGGTAAATTAAAGTTGGGAATGGGGAATTGGGCAAACAGGGAATTGGGAATTGTTGACTGTTAATGGCGTTGAGTGATGACAACTGACAACTGACAACTGATATCTAGCATCCGACTTGTGTCGGGGGGGGCGGGTTTATGAGATTGTAGATTACAGGCAATTATTGTTAGTGAACCCGCCCCTACAAGATTCATACAAGTGCGAATCCTGCCGGAAATGATATGACAACTACCCACTGACAACTGATTATTAAATTAATCGAACTCGGCCGGAGGTAAATGCTTGTATTCGATCGCCCGCCAAGCATACTAACAACCGGCCGCATCCGTCAATCCCGGCTGCTTCTCCGCAGATGGTTTCCGAGGAAAGTTCGATCGCCACCGGGGAGCCAATCAGCCCGTCGCGGCGGCGCAATTGGGGCAAAAGCAACGCTAAACCCCACTTTTCGGCGGGCTTGTCTGTGGTGGAAAACATATCGGCTAGTTCGAGTAAATAGTGCCGCAGCCGATCGAGCAAACACAATTCATCGGGCACATTACCAGCAAGAGAATGCAAGCTTACCGCATTGCCGAGATCCTTTTCATCCAATCCCGCAGCCGCGAAATCTACGCAGCGGTTGAGTCCAATTCCCACAACCGCGCGAGTTTTGCCAGAAACATTGCCGGAAGTGGCTTCACAGAGAATTCCGGCTAATTTTTGGCGATCGATCCAGACATCATTTGGCCATTTCAGGCGCAGCATATCGCGACATTCGGGCACCAAATCCTCGATCGCGAAAATCACGGCCAAACCGACTGCTAAACTGAGTCCGGGTAACAGATTGGGATTGAGGTTGTCGAGGACAAAACTGGCCGTTAAAACACCGCTTGGGGAGTGCCAAGTGCGATCGTATTGGCCGCGCCCGCTGGTTTGCTGCTTAGTAAATACTACATCTCCGTGGTGCAGTTGGGCCGCGCGGGCGATCGCCCAACTGTTGGTACTCGGACAGGTATCTAAAGTATGCAGCCACTCTGGGATGTTTTCGGAAGTGCGATTTGTAGATTCAGGCGGAATTAATGACTGTTCAAACAAGGTTTTATGGAAGTAATGTGAATTAAGCTCGCAGCATCTGACTTCTGTTTTTTCTATTTTGCTGGGAATCGATCGGGACTCAACTCCCTACTACAAACAAGTTGATTAAGTTTGCAGCATCGGACTTCAGTTTTTTCTATTTTGCTGGTAACTATTACAAACTTGCAGCGCCCAATTCGTCCCATGTCAACTATCAACAGTCAATTATCAACGATCAACAGTTTACGCTGATTGCTCTTGCATTTCCAGCAACTCAGGAACCGTCACAAACCGATATCCCTGCTGTTTCAAACCAGCAATCATCTCCGGTAAAGCCTTAATAGTACGAGATCGATCGCCCCCGCCGTCGTGCATCAAAACGATCGCCCCCGGCTTCGCACCTTTCAACACATTCTCCACAAAAGCGGACGGTTGAGCGCGCGGATCTGTATCGGCAGAAGTTACCGACCACATCACCACAGAATAATTCTGCTCCTTAGCATACTTAGCCAAACCATTATTCAAAACTCCCCCCGGCGGGCGGAAAAAAGAAGTCTTAACTCCCGTCGTTTCGTAAATAAGTTTTGCGGTGCGATCGATTTCATTAGCCGCCGTCGCCGCATCCATCGGATCGTACCAGTGATGCCACGTATGATTGCCGATCGCGTGACCTTCTGCGACAACTCGGCGAGCAATTTCAGGAGAACTTTCGAGAGATTTACCTATCCAAAAAAATGTTGCTTTAACATCATTTTGCTTAAAAATATCCAGCATTTGTTCTGTCGTTTCCGGCCACGGCCCGTCATCAACAGTTAAAGCAATAACTTTCTCAGAATCTTGGACTTTTCCCTCAAAAACAGTTGTTCCCTGAAACTGCTCCGGCGGCACAAAAGTCAAGCGTTGTTCTTTGGGTTCCAATACGGTGAGAAGTTCCTCAACTGTGCGATCGAGATTAAACGCTGTGCGATCGTCCCCTACTTCCTTTGCTAGCGGATTTACCGTTAAGGATTGGTTGAGGTTCTGCACCTGCACCGCAGCGGTTGCAGGATTGTTGCTTCCCTGTTGGTTTCCGGGCACCAGCGTACCGATGATAAAGCTAATCGCAGTGGCTGCAAGGGCGATCGCCACAAAACGCCATTTTTTGCGCAGTCTTTGAAACAGATGATTTCCGGTCACTTGAAATTCCTTTCACTCCACACTGCGGATAATGATAATGGGAATTTCAGGGAAAAGAAACCGAATTTTTGATAAATATGCCAAGCGGGGATTGACAGCGGGATCGTCCGGGCGATCGGAAGCGGGCGATTCACAGTGGGCGATTCACAGTGGGCGATCGGAAGCGGGCGATCGGAAGCGGGCGATCGGAAGCGGGCCTATACAGACGAAACCCGCCTCCGCGGGTTGAAGAAATTAAGGGCGATTTCAATCACCCGATATATTTAGCGGGTTAGAAGTTTTTTGAGTCCGCGGAGGTGGACATTGTTTGTATAGCCGCGATTTCAATCGCCGGGTATATCTTTAAAGCCTTGCCGCGAGTAAATCCCGAATAATTGGGATTTTCGCCGCAACTTGCGCTTGAGGTACCTCCGTTTGCACCCAACTCTCGCGCCCTGCAAGTCTCGCGCCCCACTGCTGCAACTTGGGATACTCATCCAAAGATATGCCAAACATCCCCACAGAAGGCACCGCAGTGCCCGCCACCACTTCCGCCAAAGAAAACTGTTCGCCCGCAAAAAAAGTGCGATCGGCCAGCAGCCCCTCAAAAAACCTCAGCACAGTTAATATCTGTTGCTCTGACTGTGCCAACTTTTGCTCAGTGTCTCCCGGCACGCCCAGCATTTGCCTGGTTAACGGAAACATTGCCGGCAACAGTTCATTTAACGTCACCATTTCCACCATCCGCACAATTCCCAAGGCTTTCGCCTCTGTCGGTAGCAGTGGGGGTGTCGGATATTTCGCATCTATATAATCGAGAATTGCCAGCGACTCCACCAAAGTTAAATCTCCGTCCACCAACACCGGTATGCGGTGGAAGGGGTTGATTGCCAGAAAATCGGGTCCAAATTGGTCGCCGTCGAGGTTGAGTTCGATCGGCTCAAAAGCAATCTGCTTTTCCAGAAGTGCCACCCACACGCGGCGAGAATTCAGAGAAATCGGAGTGTAGTACAGTTTCAGCATCAGATTTACCTCGGGCGACACCACCAGTTTAGCAGCCCAATGTGTTGATTTTCCGTGGGTTTTGGGGGGTGGGAGTGTTGGGCGAGGGCGATCGACACCCCATTTCAAAAAAAGATTTCAAAAAAAGTTGTATTACCCCCTTGACAGTCTTGTAACACGCAATGTAGTATAAATGTATGGCGAAGGGGAAAGAGCTTCAAACCTTAATCCCAAAAGCAATACGAACCTTGACAACTGAATAGGAAATTAACAATGTTACATACTTTTGGACATTGGCGGTGTAGACTCCGGCAACCATAACCCCCTAGGGTTGTAGTACGCGGAATCAACCGCCACCCCGTCCAAACAAAAATCTTGTGGGGTTGTAGCTCAATTGGGAGAGCGTCGCTCTGTCACAGCGAAGGTAGCGGGATCGAAACCCGTCAGCCCCGTGAGGTGATTTTAGATTTTAGATTTTAGATTTTAGATTGAGGATTTTCTGATTTTCGATTTTCTGATTTGGGATTTTCTGATTTAAAATTTGGGATTTAAGATTTGAGATTGCACAGCAATATTTCAAACGAGATAATTGCGATTTCCCTTCGGAAAGGGTTCGCCTGCAAATTCCGTTGGGATTCCCTGGTTAGGTGGCTGAGTGGCTCAAAGCATCGGTCTGCAAAACCGAATTTCGCGGGTTCAAATCCCGCCCTAACCTCTGTTCCCGATCGTAATTAAAAATTACATAAATTACACGAAATTTAATTATTTAGGGTACACACAGTCAGGTCTGTCATTCTACAAAACAGAGGAAACAAAACCTAATAGACATGGACGGAGGTTAGAAGTTATGAAGACCCAAACTACCGTTATTTCAAAGTTCATCCCCAACGATGTATCAAATAATAATGCCAGCTTGGAAGATCAGTTGACTGCGTTCGTTCAAAAATCCCTGGCTGACAGCTATTCTCAAGACGTTGATGCTACTTTGCAACAGCTTGATGCGGCATGGGAAGCTCAGAAATTGGTTTGGCAACTGCGAGATGATGCCCAAGTTTGAGCGGCGAATTTCCCGAAGCTTACTTGTTTAAAAACGAGAAATTAAAAGATGAAATCAACACTCTTTTAATGGCAGTTTTTAGCTTTGAAAAGGAACAAAACAACACAGCTCTGGACGCACAGGTAGTTAGAAACCGGGTTTTTTACGAAATTCTTTGCCGTAGCCCGCAGTAAGGGTAAAAAACCCGGTTTCTTTGAACTCATATCGCAGCGTAACTTAATGGTAAAGTCCCAAGCTCATACCTTGGTCAATGCGGGTGCAAATCCCGCCGCTGCTACCACAAGCAGGGATAGTGTAACTGGCAACACTCTGGTCTCCAAAACCAGCATTCTGAGTTCAAATCTCAGTTCCTGTGCCAAATTTTTAGTGCTGTAGGCAAATGGTTTAAGCCGCTTGGTTTTCACCCAAGTGATTTGCGGGTTCAACTCCCGTCAGCACTTTGTGTGGGTCGTTGGCAGAATGGTTTTGCAGCCGCCTTTTAAGCGGATGGATCGAGGTTCAATTCCTCGGCGACCTACCAAATTTTCAACCTTGGGTCGGCCCTCCTATTGGTGTGGGTAGCTGTCTGTAAAACAGTAGCTTAAAGCGTTGCTGGTTCAATTCCAGCCCGACCCATGCGATTTTAGATTTCAGATTTTAGATTTTGGATTTCAAGATTTAAGATTTGAGATTTGAGATTGTAACTTGCGCAAAAAACCCGGTTTCTGAGAAAAATTTTGCATCTCTACGAGAGATATTGAGATAGAAACCGGGTTTTTGACCCTCGCGGGTAAGTCCTGTGTAGTTAATATGCAGTTGTAAAACAAGAGAATGTGTTGTAATCGGACAACAACTCAGTCTGCGCAACTGAAGATTTGGGGGTTCAAATCCCTCCGTTCTCGCTAAGGAGAGGTGGCCGAGAGGCTTATGGCGCTTTCCTGCTAAGAAAGAGCGGTTTAACACCCGTCGAGGGTTCAAATCCCTCCTTCTCCGTTTTCCCCCGATAGCTCAGTTGGTAGAGCGCTTGTGTGAAGAACAAGAGGCCGTCAGTTCGACACTGACTTGGGGGATTGCGTTGCCTCATAGCTCAATGGTAGAGCTGCACGCTGTTAACGTGATGGTTGTAGGTTCGAGTCCTACTGAGGCAGCCATTTTACAAAGGGTTAAAAAGTTGGTAAATCATAGTTTAGTAAGTTGAGTAAATGTTATTGGGATGTCGCCTAATTGGTATGGCACCGCTCTTTGAAAGCGGCAAAATGCAGGTTCGATCCCTGCCGTCCCAGTTCTGCTATTGCCAAAGCAGATTAATTATGCTCCTGTAGCCCAATTGGAAGAGGCAGCAGTTTCAAAAATTGTAAAGTGTGAGTTCGAGCCTCACTAGGAGTACCAAATTTTTCACTAAGTTTCTACTTGCTCTTGTGGCGGAATTGGCATACGCGGCAGACTTAAAATTTGTTTTATTGTGAGTTCGAGTCTCACCAGGAGCATGAACGGGATGTGGCGCAATTTGGTAGCGCGGCGGCTTTGGGAGCCGAAGGTTGCAGGTTCAAATCCTGCTATCCCGACTTTACCCCTGTGATGTAATTGGAAAACATCACTCGCTCAGAACGAGTGTTTTTGCAGGTTCGAGGCCTGTCAGGGGTATTAGGTATTATACCTAAAGGCGTGAAATGTGGCGATTTCACTACTCAAATCGTAATAAGTCAACTCCTTTTATATTTTAAGGTTAGCCAACTTGTTATCGATCGCTTGAGTAACAGTTTGTAGGTACTTTTGAGCTTTATCTTCCTTAAAGTATGTAAAGTCAGAAGTATCAACAATCAAAAGTTCTACCCCATTTTTTAAGCAAGCTTCAAGTTTTTTGCGATCGTTGTTTTTAATTTGGCAGAATTTTTTGTCTCCATAAATAGGCTGATAATGGAAAATTCCGTTCAGTTCTATAGCTAGGTTGAGCGAGGGAATATGAATGTCTAGCTCGGTGTTAATAGCATCCTTACGGTTGTAATGTATTTCTAGGTTTGGATAAAGTAGGGATAGCTGAGATTCGAGCCATATTTCAAATTTTGATCGGCGATTGCCTTTGGTTTTGTTTCTGTTTGAATAACTGGCAGAGCAGGAGCGAGAACAAAAATTATTCTTAGTTTGCTTAATCTGGGCTTCTTCTTTGATAAAAATAGTATTGCACCAGCCACAAACAACCTGTTTTCTTTTATTCTGAGCTGACCAATGGCATTCATTAGAACAGAACTGCCTCCAACCTTTTTTTACATCCTGGTTATACTTGCTGGTACAGCGAGTAAATGGCTTCTGACAGTAATCGCACACAACTTCTACTTTGTTAATCATAGGTGTGAGGTATGTGAATAAAAAAATTATAATATAATTTGATAGTTTCAAGTCATGTCGAAAAAATGATAATTTCAAATCTAGCTATCTGCTTAAATGCTGGTGTAGCTCAATCAAGTAGAGCGATTGCTCAATTAAATTTTGCCCTTGTAGCCCAATTGGAAGAGGTGCCTCGCTTAGAACGAGGAGGTTGCTGGTTCGAGGCCAGCCAGGGGTATTTGGTGATATCGCGGGTGAAGTAGCCTGGGTAGGCTTGGAGGTCTCATAAGCCTCTTCATAGCAGGTTCAACTCCTGCCCCCGCCACCAAAAATGCAGGTGTGATGTAATTGGCAACATGAGGCTCTTGTAAAGCTTTTATGCGAGTTCAACTCTCGCCACCTGCTTGTACTAAAATAAGAAGGAGTCTATCTAATTGTGCTAACTTTTCAATAGAAATTACAGCCCTAATTTTTTGTAGCAAATCCGAGTCAAAAGCATGAAACGAATTGCGATCGCCCAAAACACCCTAAAAATTCTCGAAGATGGTTACTACTTGTCCCCGGAAGGGAAGCAGGTTAAGATCGATCGCCAATTAGCATCTTGTATTGCTGGGACGGCATACTACGAACCCGAAGCCCTGTCAGCGATTCAGGAAAATATTCTCTCAGGTACTCCCCAATTCTCGAACACCGAATTTATGGTGAGGAATGAGACGACGCTGGTGGGAGCAGAACGCATAGCGCGATCGCACAAATTTGAAAAAATTGGAGTCCTAAATTTCGCTTCTGCTAAAAATCCTGGTGGTGGATTCATCAGAGGCGCTCAAGCACAAGAAGAGAGCTTAGCACGCAGTTCTGCACTGTACAAAAGCCTTTTAAAATGTCCCAAATACTACGAGTATCATCGCTCTCATAAATCGCTGCTCTACTCGGATCGACTGATCTACTCTCCCGGCTGTTCAGTATTCCGCAAAGATGATGGAACTTTACTTGAGGAACCTTATCTTGTAGATTTCATCACCAGTTGTGCTCCCAATGCCGGTCAGATTTGGAGACAAGAGTCAGAAAGTACGGGAAAAATCCGCGAAACTCTGTACGGACGCGGTGCAAAATTGTTGGCTTTAGCTGTTGACAAAGGTTGCGATGCGCTAGTTTTAGGAGCTTGGGGATGTGGTGTATTTAGAAACGATCCATCTATGGTAGCTCAGATGTTTGCAGATTTATTATTGCCAAAAGGTCTATTTTGCGGCAGATTCAAAAGCGTACTATTTTCTGTACTCGACTCTAGCGAAGAAGGAAAAATATTGGCAGAATTTGATAGTCGATTTTCCTCAAATTAATGGAGATTTTTAATGAGGATGAGCCGTCTATAAAAGCAGTTTTAGATTTTCGATCGCGCGGATATGGTGTAACGGTAGCATTCGAGTCTTCCAAACTCTAGGCACGAGTTCGAGCCTCGTTATCCGCTTGGCTAAATCAACAGTTGACAGTTGACAGTTGACAGTTGACAGTTGATGGTTGACAGTTGACAGCTTGCGCGCTGAGCGCAGTCGTTGGGTTGACAGTTGACAGTTGACAGTTGATAGTTGAAAGTGAGGTTTTATAATTGTTGACAATTGACTGTTACACGTAAACTAAAATATCAAATTTGTTTGCGGGTGTGATGTAAAGGTTAGCATCTGAGTATGCCATTCTCAGCGCATGGGTTCGAGTCCCATCATCCGCTTTTGTAGTCCTGTAACTCAATGGTAGAGCGTTTGCCTTACAAGCAAGGTGTTGCGGGTTCAACTCCTGCCAGGACTACCAATTTATGGGAGTGTAGCTCAATGGATAGAGCGCCGCGCTTCGGACGCGGATGTTGTGGGTTCGAGTCCTACCACTCTCGTTGTTTTTGCTTGATTTTAAGGAGGTTGATTCCATTGAATGGTTAATTTTTTATATTGCAAAACTTACGTATCAGGCTAAAGAAACCGGGTTTTTTATCTAATCTGTTGACGGCAACTAACGATTTTCGTAAAAAACCCGGTTTCTGACCATTGATGCGTAAGTCTTATGTTAAGAGCGATCGCATGAGTGCGTGTCCCAATCTTTGGAGCCTACATACTTTAGTACGAGAGGAAAGGTAACGCTGTTAAAATCAGCGGGCGTTTGAGAACGAGGAGTGCAATGAGCCCGGCAGGTTTGCTTAAAAGTAGCCATCCTTTAAAGAGTGTGTCGCAACTCATCGGCCCAGTCCCTCTAGTAACTGAGAAAACGCAATGCTCTGATAACTTGCACGCAAAGTACGCGCGTGCGCAGCTATCCCGTAGGGAATCGCAAATAAACAAAAAATACGGGAGCGTAACTCAACTGGATAGAGTGTCGAGCTTCTACCTCGAATGTTGTAGGTTCAAGTCCTACCGCTCCTGCTGTCTGGGGTTCGTAGCTTAACTGGAAAAGCATCTAGCTGGCTGCTAGAAAGATGTCGGTTCAAATCCGACCGCAATCCACCATACCAATTTTAGATTTTAGATTTTGGATTGGGGATTTAAGATTGATTTCACAAATCAATCGGGCAGCTAGAATATTCGTCTAAAATTTGGGTTAGGGGCGAGTTAAGACCACTTTAAAAAACTAATTCAACTGTGGGCAATCTCCCAACCCATATCCACTAACTCATCCCCAATCTAAAATCTAAAATCTAAAATATAAAATAGTATAAGGGGTCATAGCTCAATTGGTAGAGCGCTTGCCTTGCACGCAAGAGGTTAGGAGTTCGATTCTCCTTGATTCCATACGGTGTCTGAAGTCGAAGCGGTCGAGACGCTAGCCTGTGAAGCTAGTTATTAGCGGGTTCGAGTCCCGTCGGATACCCCTTGGAAGATGCCGCTAAACGGTTGGCAACAGGCGCAAGAAAACCAGGGTACAGGCAACTGTAAAGGTTCGATTCCTTCATCTTCCTTTTAATATCAAATCCGGTTAATTGCAGCGATAATTGTAGGGACTCAGCACTGCTGTGTCCTTACCGATTCCGCTCGATATGAGAGGGATTTGATATCACCACCGGAATCCGAGAAGCGAGGAACTGTGCTGATAACGCAGAGGTAGAAGGGGCAGTACCTTCCCGGTGGATTTCCTGTAGTCAAGACTTACGCATTAATACCAAAGAAACCGGGTTTTTTACCTAATATGCTGGTGAGTGGAAGGATTTTTGTAAAAAAAACAGGTTTCTGACCACTCGTGTGTAAGTCCTATGTAGTTTGCAGGAATCATGGATATTTTGCATCATGGAAGATGCCGCTAAATGGTCAGCAACTTGTCTTGAAAACAAGGGTACAGGTAACACCTGTAAGGGTTCGATTCCTTCATCTTCCTTAATGAAATATTCTGGGATTTTGCAAAGAGATTTGCTATCCTTTAACTATAGGAACTTTGGGGAGGTCGCCTAAATGGAATGGCACCGTAAAAACTAGGTAAAGCGGCTCTCAAAAGGACGATCGCGTTTGTTGAGTAGGGTAAAAAGTTGCTTCGCGACGTTCCCTGAAATCGCAAACTGGCAGCGGGTTGCAGATGCACTGAAAGGAATTAACAGTCCGAGATGGGGGCAGTTCCCGTCTGCTTGCGGGCAGTAAGGAAGCGCGTTTCCTGAAAGTTGCTGTCGATCGATGCGGGTTCGAGTCCCGTCCTCTCCATTCAAGGTTCAAAAGCGAGAAATTTCAACCCGTGCCCTAACAGTTAAAGCATACATACCCGGCAGTTAACCGACTAAAACCAATGCTTTACGAACTTGCACGGGTTGAATTTCAGAACCTCAGTTGACGTTGAGGTTTACATCGCGATCGCCACTGCCGATCGGGCGCAGTCGGGTCATCAACTGCTTCAACAAGAAGCCATTGCTGTTCCACGCTGTATAAGTAGTAGCCCCTTGTCCCTTTAAGCACAAGGTTTCTCGGGCTTTGTTGTGGCAGATAGTTGCCAGCAGGCTAACGACAGCCACTAAGCCGAGTTCATCGACAAGGGCTTCGAGTTTATCTTGGGTCATTATCAGCGCTCCATGAGAGTATGACACTAATAGTACCATAATCGACGCCTTTTCGACCGCTTTTCGACCGCTTTTAGGGGTCTTTCTTCTCGCCGTTAAGGTTATACTTTTCTATGGCAGCTATGAGCAGTAAGGTAGCCATTGGGATACCTCGGTTCTCTGATAGCTCTTTGAGCTTTTCATGAATCTTTTTGGGCATAGTGACTTTAAGAGAAACTGTGTCTTGCTTTTTCGCGGTCATTTCAGTAGACAGTAAACTACCCTGATTATCTGTCTATCCTGCCTTGAGGCGATAAATATACCGTAAGGATGTCTTAGGGTACTGCGATCGGGCTAATAGTTACTTAACCTCGGGTTCGTCCACGAGGTTGTATTCCTTGACGGCCGCCATGACTAGCAGAGTGGACATAGGAACTCCAGTCTGCTGGGAGATTTTTCTCAGTTTTTCGTGCAAACTCTTGGGAACTGTGACTTTAATCACAGCAGTCTCTTCTTTGTCAGCCATTTCAAGCAGTCATGTTTAGTTGAAACCAGCTTATCCTCTTTCGGAGTACCGATCGCGCCTTACTGCAATTGTCTGTAGGGATGCGGGCGATCGCATTGGTGTCAAAAATCGCATTACACCTGCAGTCCGGCAGGGGTTTAAAACCCTGCCTCAAAGCGAAAGTCCTCTAAAGAGGACTAAGAAAACTAATAAATTCTTTAGTCCTCTTTAGAGGACTTCAGCTATTAGCCAGGGAATTAATTCCCTGGCGGATTGCGGGCGGGCGCGTATTTGTTGACACCAATGGGTCGATCGCACCCTGATAAAATAGTTACAGCAGCGAAACTGCCCGCAAACAAATAAAGAGGTTAAATATGAGAAAACTAATATATTACGTTGCTTCCACCGTTGACGGGTTTATTGCTCGCGAAGATGGCTCATTTGATTGTTTTCCGATGTCAGGAGAGCATTTCGCCGATTTGTTCGAGCGCTTTCCCGAAACTATTCCGGCGCACCTTCACCAAGCACTAGACATTCGCCCAGGTAACAAGCAATTTGATGCTGTTTTGATGGGACGCAAAACCTATGAAGTCGGGCTAAATGTGGGTTTGACTAATCCTTATCCCAGCTTGAAGCAGTATGTCTTTTCGCGCAGTCTGAAAGCCAGCCCAGATGGGAATGTTGCACTGGTTTCGGACAATGCTGTTGAGTTGGTTCAGGAATTGAAGCAGGAAACGGGTAAAGATATCTGGCTGTGCGGTGGCGGTGAGTTAGCGGCAACGGTTGTTTCTGAGATTGATGAGATGATTGTAAAATTGAATCCGGTAGTCATTGGGGCGGGAATTCCGATGTTTGCGAGGGCGATCGCACCTACAAATCTGGAATTGGTCGATCGCAAAATCTACAGTAACGGTTTCATGCTGCTGCATTATCGATTGCAAAAATGAGGTGTTTGGGCGATCGCATCAAATAGCATCCGGTCGTACATCCAGGAATGGATTGGTTTATAATAAGTCTAGATTTGCTAATCATTCAACATAGAAGCCATGAGCATTCAAGTTCTCAAATTAGAATTGATTCAGTGGATTTTGCTATTAAAGGATATTCAACTTTTAAACGAAGTCCAAAAACTGAAAGAAAAGTCACCTGAAAAGACTGCTATCCTCAAACCTCGTCAATTTGGCTGTGGTAAAGGAATTTTTACTTACGTTGCAGATGATTTTGATGAAACACCTCCTGGTTTTGAAGAATATATGTTGCCATGAAATATCTAATTGACACTCACATTCTAATTTGGTTTGTTGAAGGTAACGATCGGCTTGATGAAAATATACGATCGCTGATTGCTAATCCTCTACATGAAATCTATATCAGCCAAGCTAGCCTGTGGGAACTGACTATCAAAATCAGCATCGGTAAGTTATCTTTGTCTATTTCTGTTTCGGAGTTAGAAATATTTCTGATAGACCAGGGGTTTAAAATCATAGAAACTAAGTTTATCCATTACGATAAACTGCAAAATCTCCCTTTTTACCATCAAGATCCTTTCGACCGTCTAATTATTTCTCAAGCCCAAGCAGAAGACTACACTATCATTACACGTGACGATAGGTTCAAACAGTACGATGTAAAATTGTTGTAATCTCCGCTCGTCTTTCACAATGTAAAGATATTCTGTTGCTTGCAGCATTGCTTTTATCAGAAATTGTTCTCATATATTTATATCGTATTTTGAGAAATCCCAGTCAATAATCTGCTGTTAATCCTTATCTTAATTTATCTGCGTTCAGCGGCGTTAATCTGCGGTTGAAAACACCAAACATTTTAGGTGAAATTTATGATTAATTTAAAACACTTCAACTACTATCTAGTGCTCGATCTGGAAGCAACCTGCTGCGATACAGGATCGATCGCCCGAAATCAAATGGAAATTATCGAAATTGGAGCAGTTATGGTAGAGCCACAGACGCTAACAATCGTTGATGAATTTCAAAGCTTCGTCAAACCCATACGCCATCCCATTCTCACCGAATTCTGCAAGTCGTTAACATCGATCGCCCAAACGCAAGTCGATCGAGCTCCAACTTACCCCGAAGCAAGCGCTATGCTGAAAAACTGGCTGTCTGGTTACTCAAACGGTGTATTTGGTTCCTGGGGAGACTTCGATCGCAAACAATTTAAAAAGGATAGCAATTTTCATCAACTCCCTTTTCCCATTGCTTATCCTCACGTCAATCTCAAAAAAGTGTTTTCAGAAACCCAAGGCTTGCCAAAACGGTACGGCATGGAAAAAGCCTTGGAACTTGCAGGTTTACCGCTAGAAGGAACTCATCACCGAGGGATTGACGATGCTAGAAACATCGCTAAATTGTTGCCCTATATTCTAGGTCAAAAAAAGCTTAGCTGAATTTTCATATTTCTCACAAATTACGCATTCCATCTGCGTTAATCTGCGTTAATCCGCCCTCATCTGCGGTTCCAAAAACGTGGAAAGTGCTGCTGTGCGGACGGCAACTGGTTTGGAATACCAGAGTGCAGTGAAAACTGTAGGGGTTCGACTCCTCCACTTTCCGTTGGATTTGAATTTGACATTGAGAATTTAATTCAATCTCGATCGAGACTGACGCACTCGCCAAAGAAACCGGGTTTTTTACAAAAATCTAGGGTTCTCGCCTTTAATACTCGCGAAAAACCCGGTTTCTGAGTCCCATGCACAAGTCCGATCGATCGTCAAATTCAAATCTTTACTTGTCAACTCCAAAGGAGAATAAAATGTAATGTCACGCACCAAATTTGAACGGAAAAAACCCCACGTCAATGTCGGTACGATCGGTCACGTAGACCACGGCAAAACAACCCTAACAGCAGCAATTACCATGACGCTAGCTGCACTGGGTCGCGCCAAGGCTAAAAAGTACGATGAAATCGATGCTGCACCTGAAGAAAAGCAGCGGGGAATCACAATTAATACGGCTCACGTTGAGTATGAAACGGGCGATCGCCATTACGCACACGTTGATTGTCCGGGCCACGCCGACTACGTGAAAAACATGATTGTGGGTGCCGCTCAAATGGATGGTGCGATTCTGGTTGTGGCGGCAACAGATGGTTCGATGCCTCAAACTCGCGAACATATCTTGTTAGCGCGGCAAGTTGGAGTGCCGAAGTTGGTGGTCTTTTTGAATAAGAAAGACATGGTGGACGATGAAGAAATTGTGGAGTTAGTAGAATTAGAAATTCGCGAACTTCTGAGTTCTTACGGTTTCCCCGGCGATGATGTTCCAATAATTGCTGGTTCGGCACTCAAAGCGCTGGAAAAGATGACTGCTAATCCCAAGATTCAGCGCGGCGAGGATGATTGGGTTGACGGCATTTACGATTTGATGGATGCGATCGACTCCTACATTTCGACGCCCGATCGCGATATTGACAAACCTTTCCTGATGGCTGTGGAAGATGTTTTCTCCATCAAAGGTCAGGGAACTGTCGCGACAGGAAAAATCGAACGCGGTCAAATCAAAGCAGGCGATATTGTGGAATTGGTGGGAATCCAAAACACTCGCACCGCCAAAGTTGTCAGCATCGAAATGTTCCAGCAAATTCTTGATTCTGCAATTGCTGGCGATAATGCCGGCTTGTTGCTGCGCGGCATCCAGAAGCACGAAATTGAGCGGGGAATGGTAATTGTCAAACCCGGTTCAATTCAACCTCATACTTTGTTTGAGTCAGAGGTTTACGTGCTGTCGGAAAAAGAAGGTGGCCGCCGAACTCCTTTCTTTGCTGGATATCGCCCTCAGTTTTACGTGCGGACAACGGATGTTACGGGTGCGATCGCATCTTTTACAGCCGATGATGGGATGGCGATCGAGATGGTAATGCCGGGAGATCGCGTTAAGATGACTGTGGATTTGATGCAGGCGATCGCGATCGAACAAGGTATGCGTTTTGCCATTCGCGAAGGCAATCGTACCGTCGGTGCGGGGGTCGTTTCTAAGATTCAGCGGTAGGATGTTGCTGAATTGATAAGTAGCAGAAAAGCCAAACCTATTCGGGTAATTGGCTTTTCTGTTTGCCCCTTTGTAAGGGCGCAGTTGTAAGATGGTTAGTGCGGCGATCGCTAGTCAATAGAAATAACGTTCGTGCCTGCACAACACAGTTGCGTTCAAAAAACGCATGATGCTACAATACGTACATGAATTTTGAGTGGGATGAAAACAAAGCAGCGGCAAATCAGTCAAAGCACGGAGTCTCTTTTGAAGAGGCAAAAACTGTTTTTGACGATCGGCTATATGTCGATTTCTACGATCCAGACCATTCTGATGAGGAAGATCGATATATTATTATTGGAGCATCGCGCCGAGGTCGTTTATTAATAGTGTCGTATACGGAAAGGGGCGATGCAATTCGTTTAATTAGCGCCAGAGAAGTAACCAGAGGGGAGCGAGAAGTTTATGAAGAAGGCTGAAACAGATATGGAAGACGATCTGCGATCGGAATACGATTTGAAGAGCTTGCGAGTGAGAAAGTTAGGCCCTGGACGAAAAAGTTTTGGCGGGCTGAACGTTCATCTGGAACCAGATGTTGCAGAAATATTTCCTGACTCTCAAGCAGTGAATGAAGCTCTAAGATTTTTGATGAGAGTTATGAAAGACAATAAGTATTCTGTCGGTAATATTAGAGGGGATGGCTAGCAGTTAGTGAGGGCAATCGCGATCGAACAAGGTATGCGTTTTGCCATCCGCGAAGGCGATCGTACCGTCGGTGCGGGCGTTGTTTCTAAGATTCAGCGGTAGGATGTTGCTGAATTGATAAGTAGCAGAAAAGCCAAACCTATTCGAGTAATTGGCTTTTCTGTTTGCCCCTTTGTAAGGGCGCAGTTGTAAGATGGTTAGTGCGGCGATCGCTAGTCAATAGAAATAACGTTCGTGCCTGCACAACACAGTTGCGTTCAAAAAACGCATGATGCTACAATACGTACATGAATGTTGAGCCGAGCTCGTTTATTAATAGCGTCGTATTTGGATTTCTTCTATTTCCTGCAGGATAGTTCCTCTGTTCTCTTCTGATAAGTAAATCGAACATTTGAGACGAAAGTACCGATATGAAAGTCAAAATTAGCGACACCTCTACCTTTCTCACCAACTACTTCTAGGGTGAATTCCCCGGAATGACCTGAACTACCGGGATCGAACGAAACATTGTTTGAACCTTGGGTAGGTGCCACCAATTTTACGCTGCCTACTCGCTTGATGATGGGCTGACACTTTTTGATTGAATCCACAACTCCGCCATAATTCCAAAATTCTTTGTACGCCCATTGCTGTCGAACCTCAGCAGGTGCTGCTACACCAGGAAAACCGTGGTTGGTAGCCAAGATAAATGTTAAAAAGATTGCGCACGGAATTAAAATTCTCAACAATGAAAAGTTTAGATTGCTTGTGGATTTACTCCGCTTAAATCTCCCAGCAAGACAAATTCCTAAAAAAGATAGCAAAAACGGCAAATCTAAAAGCTTAAATGACCAATTCAACTTCTGTAGCATCGTCGAGATTGAGTAGAGATACATAGCTAAGCAGCCCACCAGCAAACCGATGATGCAACCTAACACCAGAAACGACGGCTCAATTGCCATTTCTTGTCTTGAAACTTGTCGAGTAACTAGAGCAATCGTGTAGATACCCAGAAGATATAGCGCCAGAGCTATCATTATCAACCAGTAAACCCACTCACCCGGTGTCCCTTGACGATAGTTCAGATAATTGCCTATAGATGTGAGGAATATAATGTCAATCGCTGCTGTTAAAAGCCACGCTAACCTATCTAATAGTGCAACTATATTGTTTCTCATAAGGCGATCGCTCCCAAAAGTATATATTTCCTCGCAATACGACTGTATCTTGATGTTTTACAGAAGTCAATCCTGTAGATACCCCAATAGAAATCGTACTGTCGGTGCCGGTGTCGTCTCCAAGATTCTCAAGTAGGCTAGAGCGCGAGCGGCTAAAATTAGTAGGGTGGGTAAAAGCCCGCCTTACTAATTAGTACAATTATGTTTGAGTTAGTATTGAAGTAATTTAAAATGTGGAATCCGAGCGATCGCACTTAAATCAGGTATTGAGTAAGGTCGATCGAGCTTATACATCGCTAGTTGATTCTACTTCTAACCACTGCATCATTTCTGACTCTGAAAATCCTCCTTTTCCTTTTTGTTCCTTGGCTGACTCCAAAATTGATACAAATTTAGGATCGTTCAGAAGCGAGAGGGTTTCTGAATCGGGATTGTTCCTACCTACAGACCTAGTAAAAATTTTCGTTATCCAGCTTACAATTCTAAGCATGAGCTTACAAAAAACAAACTCGTTATTTCCTAAGATATTATAGAAGCGATCGCCTACAGGTTACGAGTATGACTTCGGCACCGAACACTCCAACAAGCATTATCCGAACAGAACGCGGACTGACGATCGCAGGTACGCGCATCACCCTATACGACGTGATGGACTACCTCACCCCCAGTTATCCGCCCAAATTGATCCGCGAAAAGCTTTGTCTCACAGACGAACAAGTCAATGTCGCCCTTTCCTACATTGAAGCGAATCGCGATCGAGTAGAAGCCGAGTATCAAGAAGTTTTGCAAATAGCAGAAGAAAATCGGCAGTATTGGGAAGAGCGCAATCGCGAACATTTTGCTGGCATCGCTCAACTGCCGCCGAAACCCGGTACAGAAGCTCTCTGGGCAAAACTTCAGGCACAGAAAGCAAAGCACGCATCGGAAGCATGAGTTTTTCGAGCGATAGCAATTTTTTATTCTGTGAATAATCAATCCTATTTGGCAGTCGATCGCTCGCACTCATTCCCAAATTCTCTTGAAATTATCTGCGTCGATCTGTGTCGATGGGCCTTACATCTGCGGTTTTTTGTATCAAGTTTAGTCGATCGATCGCCCTTAAATTAAATGTAGAATAAGGTCGATCGCTCACGATCGCGAAATCGCCGCCGATCGCTCTTTTTGCAGTTCCGGCAATTTGAAAGCCAAAACAATATCTTCTTCAGGAATTCCCGCCGCCATCAACTCGTAAGCAACTCCATCTTCCGTACCGTCGTGTTCGATCCAAAGCTTGTTGTCAATAATTTCAATGTGGATCAGATTTCCGTAAATGCGATAACCGTTTTGCCAGCCTGTTTCGACTAACAAATAGCGATCGCGCTTTTCGTCTAACACTAATTTGACCTCAGCTAGGTCGTCATTACCGAGAAAATCGATATATTCTTGGAGGATTTTTTCAACGATGTCGCGATATTGAAGGTTTAATGAATCCATTGCACGATCGCCTCCTCTGCAGGCTCGAAGGTAACTAAACGAATGATACCATCTTCAATTAAAGTTTGACCTGCTTCTTCTTCAAACACCCTGTGTTTGATGTTTGCGGTAACTGCAAGAAACAGCAAATGTTCGGGATAGTAGCGTTTCAGCAAGCGCTCGTACAGCACAAACTGACCAGTAGCTTGTTCGAGATCCTTCATGTCTGAAAGACTGATAAAACTCTTTACCTCAACCGCTATTTTTTCTGTCCCGCGTTCAGCTCCAAGCATTCGCTCTGCTCCTAAATCGACGAACAAATTTCTGGCGCGAGCTAGACGAATTCGCAACGGATCGTGGGTTATTGTCCAGCCATCTTTGATGAGGGCATTTTTAACAGTTTGGTGATAAATGTCTTTTGCAGGCATAGCGCTTCTATAGTAGCTTGCTGGCTTTTAGCTGGGGTCGATCGCCCTTACACAAAACTCGCGATCGCGCGATCGCCGCAAATATTTACAAAAATAGTTGATTTTTCAGAACAGTTGTGTTATGGTAGTTTAGATGCGGGAGTATAGCTCAGTTGGTTAGAGCAGGTGACTCTTAATCTCAAGGTCGAAGGTTCAAGTCCTTCTACTCCCATCGCTTTCTAAGCCTTATGGCTAAGCCATTTAGGAATCTCACTCAATCTCTGGTTAACGGTTTCCACTCATTTTCCACTCATCTCGTTTTTTAGTCTAACCAAAAAAGAGAGGCATAACAGCCCCTAATATTAAGATTTATTACCCGTCCTAACCAGGCGGGTTTTTTATTGGGCAGACGGTTCATCGTCAACCTGTCTACATATGTAGACACAATGTCTACAGCGCCACTTTTTGCGATCGCTCACCCGGTCTAAACCAGAAAACAAGAAAATCGACCTAAAACGCCAAAATAAAAAAAGCAAAATGGCATTATTCACCTTTGGAGGTAGTGTGTCATGTATTTTCAGGATGGCTAGCCATATGGCTAGCCGTGTGGGAAAATGCCAATAAAAAACCCGCCGGGTTAAGGCGGGTTAGGTTAGAGTTGGGTACGTTGATGGGTTAGATGTCGTTTAATAACTCAGTGATTCTGTCAGGATTAACGTTGTAGACGCTAGCTAATAGAGCAATCTTTCCTGTGTCAGCGCCTAGCTGCTTAAGTACCTTGATAGCAGAACCTAGCGGAATAGCTTGGTTATCTGATTTAGTTAACAAGCCAATAGTAGTATTAGTAGTCTGTCGTTTCTTGTAAACTGTGTCATTCATTGTTGGGCTGTGACCTAAGCTCATGGCACGAGTCTCAAGACTTACCCCGCCCATCATGCCGTTAAGGTTAGCTAGGTGTCGCAATGCGTGAGTCTGAGTAAACTTGCTCCAACTTTTTAAACAATTTCGAGCCGATTTAATGTATTTTCCGACTATTGTTTGCGGATTAGTTGAAACCATATTGAGTCGCGGTGGTTCCCCCGTTTTAATTTCCAACTGTTCTATCAGATTAGGGTGAGTAGGTGGTAACATCGGAACCGTCAAGCGGTAGCCTGTTTTGGTAGTGGTATCCAGTGTCGTTTTATCCCCTACTACAGCAATCGTAGCCAATCAGGTAATCGGCTGAGGTGCTTACAGTGACTGATTTAGATTTTTCGCTCATTTTTCGCTCACTTGACTCACAGTGTTGAGTCTGCTTATTGTGTACAGCTTACGGCAAAGCGCTCGTTTTCCACTCAAGTGCGGAAACAAGTCTTTTGAGATGAGTGATTTATGGGCTGAAATGACGTAAACTCGTTAATTAAGTGAGGGGGTGTAATTCAAGTCCTTCTACTCCCATCCTCAAACAACATAGTACAATCCCACTACCCGCAAGCTGTGGCGAGCTCGTCAATCTTAAAATATTGGAAAGAATATTTGTGTCATTGAGCTTGTACAATAATTTCCATGAACATCCAGCAATTTGTTGAAAATTCCCTCGGACAATGGCGATCGCAGCGCAGCGCCCATCACTTGACATTCCGACACTTTGAAGCCATAGAGTCAGTCATTGATATCGTTGCACTCTCACCCGATGATGCTGCGGTAATCGACCTCTGCAAATCCTACAAAATTGACCCAGCCCAAGCAGTAAACCCCTTTGGGATGGCATGGGAAGGCCAGTCAGATTGGGATGAGAACGCTGAAATGAAAGGCAGTTGTATCCTCGTACCAATCCCAGATCCGACAGTCCCCAATCGCGGTAAATTACTGCGAGACCAAGGATATGCCGAAACCATTCCCGCCGCCGCAGACTATCACATCACAGACGATGGCACCTTTGTCCTGCTCACAAGCTACGATAACGCCGCCGCCGAAGAAAAAATTTGGTTCGCCAATCCCAACCTGCGCTTTCGTGTTTCCCTGATCAAAACCAGTAAAGGAAGTGGAGTTGTAACCGCATCATTTTCCTCAGAAATTCGATCGCTCTCCGGCAAATAAGAAAGGAGGAAACAGCTTATGAATTCAGTTAAAACCAATGATTTAATCACTCTGGCTCATTGGATGGCAGGGGATTTCAGCAACTACAAACAATCCTTTGAAAAACCACAACAATTTGCCCACATTCATATATTTTTCCGGCCCTTACCCTTTGAGTTTTTCAATGCCATTGGCTTTTACTCCGAACAGGTTTATGACCACGATATGTGGACTCCCTACCGTCAAGGAGTCCACAAATTAATAGACCAAGGAGAACAAATTTATATTGAAAATTATAGTCTCAACGATCCAGTACAGTACGCCGGAGCAGCACGGGAATTAAGCATTCTCAAGACAATTAAACCAGATTGCATTCAACGGCGCTACAATTGCTCTATGGTTTTCAAACGAGACGGAGAAATGTTTCGCGGTAGTGTAGAGCCAGGAAACCAGTGTCTCATCGAAAAAAAAGGTTGTTCAACCTACCTCATCAGCGACGTAGAAATTACCTCCACAACCTGGAGCAGTCTCGATCGCGGTATGGATGTAAATACTCACCAACAGATTTGGGGCTCAGATTTTGGCTCCTTACGGTTTGAAAAGCGCCAAAGTTTTGCCGGAGAGCTACCGCCTATCTAATTTTGCCGCCGACGAATTTCCAGGCGACCGCAGCACATACTACAGCCACACCTATTCCCCCAACACACTCCTGGAAAAAAAAAGCACCTGCCTGTAGTACGTGAAACAGCCCGGTCGCACGAAATGTTACATTATGTAAACTTTTCTAATATAACATCTAATTATGGTAAATTTTCACATAACACAATAGTGGAGATTTTTTAAATGGTTTTTGGACCTGCATCTCGACTTGGAGTCAGTTTATTTGAAGAAACACCCTGTTTAGAACTGATTCCAGGACGTTCACAAGAAGAAGTAGAAACCATTATTCGTGCCGTCTACCGGCAAGTTTTGGGTAATGCTTACGTCATGGAAAGCGAACGGGCGACAATTCCTGAATCGCAATTCAAAAGTGGTGCATTGAGTGTACGCGAATTTGTCCGCGCTCTTGCCAAATCCGACGCTTACCGTTCTCGCTTTTTCGATACTTGTCCTCGCTATCGGTTTATTGAACTCAATTTCAAACATCTTCTCGGTCGCGCTCCCGATGGCCTAGAAGAGATGAGAGCTCATAGCACTATCTTAGATACCCAAGGCTTCGAGGCAGATATTGATTCTTACCTCGACAGCGATGAATACCAAAACGCCTACGGCGAAAATATCGTTCCCTACTACCGAGGCTACAAAACCCAACCAGGACAAAACATGGTTGGGTTTACTCATATGTTTGCTCTCTTGCGCGGTGCTTCCAGCAGCGATTTCAAAGGAAGTCTTTCTGGAAAAACCCCAGTTTTGAACAAATACGTGATTCAAGAAACCCCTGTAGCAGTCATTCCTCCTTCCGGCGGTTCAGTTGGGGATGGTTGGTCATTTCCCGATAGACAGCGGGCTGCTAAAAGTGTTTACAACGTCGTGGGTTCTGGTGACGAAGGTAAGGTTTTCCGTATCGAAGTGACTGGCTATCGCACTTCTGCTAAGAATCGGGTTCAAAAAATTCGGCAGAGCAACCAGGTTTATGTAGTGCCTTTTTCCAGACTTTCCCAAGAATATCAACGCATCCACAAACAAGGCGGCGTAATTGCCAGCATCACTGCTGTCAACTAGAAACCGTTTAAACTTCTAGCTTCACGACTTGGGGAATTACCTCCCTGAGCGTGTTTGTAGACAATCCTTAATTCCCTGTTTTGAAGCGTTATTTAGTCTTAGGAGAAACTCAATGAGTGTGGTTTTAGATGCGCCAGTAGAACTTTGGTCTACTGCTAGTTCGGATGATACACAGGCCGTAATTCGGGCAGTTTACAAGCAAGTGTTGGGGAATCCCCACGTGATGGAAAGCGAACGCCTGACTGTGGCAGAATCGCAGTTGTGCGATGGTGCGATAACGGTACGGGAATTTGTGCGCGCTGTCGCAAAATCTGACTTCTATCGCAGTCGGTATTTTGAATCCTGCGCTCCCTACCGCTTTGTCGAGCTAAACTTTAAACATTTGTTAGGTCGCGCTCCCTTAGACCAAGCAGAACTTTCCGAGCATATTCGCACCTGTATCGAAAAAGGCTACGATGCAGAAATTGATTCCTACCTCGACAGTCAAGAGTATCAGGACAAATTTGGCGAAAATACAGTCCCTTATTATCAAGGGGCAAAAAGTCAACTCGGACAAAAGCAAGTTGGCTACAATCGCACCCTTTCCCTGTATCAAGGTTATGCGGGAGTTGACAGTGCTTTTACCGCTTCTCGCTTAGTTGACTTCGTAGCTGGTAATAGTGGTAACAAAATTACTTTACCAACCACAGGCGGTCGTCTTAGTGCTCGTAAAGATGCCACCGAAAAAATGTTCAAGATTTCAGTCAGGGGAGCTAAATTTGATAGCCCTCGCCGAGTGAGTAACACTGAATATCTTGTCTCGGGCGCGAAGATGACTCCGCAAATTCAGCGCATCCATCGCGCTGGCGGAAAAATTGTCAGCATCACCGAAGTTGTTTAAGCCATAGAGTGATGGGGCGAGTATCCCAGCAGTAAATTGATTTTTTGTGGCACAGGCCAGAAAGCCTGTACTCAAAGGCAGGCTTTCTGGCCCACCCCACAGCAAAATAATCTTTCTGCAAAACAGGGATGCTCCCTCCCTCTTGCTGTTGACTTCTTCCTGATTTTTACTCGATCGCGAAACCTTCTGACTTCTTCCTTTTGACTTCTTCCTTGATGGGAAATATTGCCAGAAACAGTAACATTTTTTGACCCTCGAAAACAACTTTATTAACTGTAGGATAAAACCATGTCCAGTTTAACAGCAACTTTCGTCAGTGACCCCGTAGAACTGCGCTCTAATGCAACGGAAGACGACTTACAATTAGTAATTCGTGCTGCTTACCGCCAAGTATTAGGAAACGTCCACTTGATGGAAAGCCAGCGTCTCACCAGTGCCGAATCGTTACTTCGCAATGGCGATATTACAGTACGTGAATTTGTCAGACAAGTGGCAAAATCAGAACTGTATCAATCTCTCTTTTTTAACACCAATTCTCCCTATCGGTTCATTGAGTTAAACTGCAAGCATTTGCTCGGTCGCGCTCCTCTGGAACAAACAGAAATTGCTCAGCACGTCCAAACTTGCAACACCAAAGGCTACGAAGCCGAAATCGATTCTTACATCGATAGTGAGGATTATACCCAAAACTTTGGCGAAAATGTCGTTCCCTATCCTCGGAGCATTCGCAGCCAAACTGGTATCAAGAATGTCGGTTTTAATCGGATGGTATCTTTGCTCGGAGGAGCATCCAGCAGCGATAGCAGCAATAAACCTCAGTTAATTGCGACTGTTGCCAGCAATATACCTCAAAAAATCCAACTTTCTAGCATTGGTTCCAGTGGAACTTCTAGCACTACGGGCAAGCGTTTTCGGATTGCGGCAGCCAAATCTGGTGGTGCTAAGGTCAGAATGAGCAACATCACCTATGAAGTCGGTTATGCTCAACTGTCTCGGCAAATTCAAAATATCCAGAAAACTGGTGGCAAAATTCTGAGCATTACTGAAGTTAGCTAAATATCCACAGGCTTAACTTTTGTTTGAATTTAGGTTGGGTGTCTTCTACTTTCTCTAGAGCGAGTTTATTATTCGCTCTTTTTATATGGGAAAAAAGCCACAAACTTGATTGATAGAAGAAGTCATCAGTCATTAGTCATTAGTGATTAGTCATTAGTCATCAGTCATCAGTCGTTAGTCGTTAGTCATCAGTCATCAGTCATCAGTCATTAGTCATCAGTCATCAGGAAGAAGTAAAAAATCTTTGGTTGGAGCGCGTCCAGGACTGTTTCTAAAATCTAAAATCTAAAATCTAAAATGGTATTACCGCCAATAGCAGACAAAAAAATGCAAGCTTGGATACGAAGTCGTCACCTAATTTTTTCAGGTCAATTTGTGATTTTTGAAACTTTAGACTACCCAGCCGTTGAGAGATTTGAGCAATGTATCACCTGTCTGGGAGGATGCTTAATTTCTGTGGAACCTCTCAAACGAGTGTGGATGGGAAATCACAGACAAGTGATGCTCTATCAAGCGAAAGGAAGTTTGCATACACCCAATCATGAACTGCGACAATATTGGTTCAAATATGGCAGTTTTCAGACGAGATTTGATGAGAGAGTTTAAAGAAACCAGGTTCCTGGTAAAAAAAATGATTTTGGTGTTAAGATAATTGTGGTTAGTTGTACAAAGTGAACTCTGTTGTTTACAGTAAGTAAAAGTCCTGCTCTGTTGCGGTTATGGATATTCACGAAATTGAAGCGTCTCTAGAAAATTCTGATTTTCAATATCGACTTAAGGCGATCGCAGCTCTGAAAGATTACACGCCAGAGATTGCTGTTCCCTTGCTAAAAGCTCGACTCAACGACCCGGAATTTTTAGTACGTACCTTTGTCAGCAGGGGATTTGGACAACAACAAAGCGCCGAATCTTTCGCCGCCTTGCTGCAAATTATCAAATTTGATAACACTCCCAATGTGCGGGCCGAAGCAGCAAATTCCCTGTCGCTGTTCGGTAGGTGCGCTGCATCTCATTTAGTGCTGACTTTTATTCAGGATGACCACTGGCTGGTGCGTCGCAGCATTCTGGCGGCGCTGGTGGATATGGAGTGCTACAACGAACTGTTTGAGGTGTGCGTTGAAGCCTTGGCTGGGGAAGATATGACCACGCAGGAAGTGGCGGTGGATGCACTCGGTGCTTTAGCTGGAACCAGTCAGGAACAAGCGGCACTTGCTCGGTTATTGACGCTGGCTGGTTCTGAGTATGAAGGGATTCGCCAGCACACTGCATCTGCTTTGAAGCATTTTGATGCTCCAGAGGCGAAGGAAGTGTTGAGTCAACTGCGGCAAGACTCCCACCATCGAGTGGTTGCTGCGGCTTTAGAAAATTTGCTTGAGAACAGTTAAGAATATTTTATTTAGTCCTAACCCAGTTTGGCAATATTAGGAAAGTCGGCTCGCACCTTTTCCCTGGGATTAGCAATCAGATTAGGAGCTTGCTCTGGCAGTAATCTCGCTACTCCTAACATTTATAAAAAGTGTTGCTACAAAATAGTGTTGGGGTTTTTTCCTGTACCCTGTTTGTCAGGGACGAATCTGTGGGATTATCGATGTTTGTGCAAGGGTTTTTCTTTCTTCGACGCACCCTACAGGTACTATTGTATCGCCTTGGGAATTAATTGTTTGGCTCTTTCACTTAATTGCATAGCTATGAGAATTGTACTGAGGTAATTGGACAGAATCAAAGTTATCGAAGAGAATTATGAGAAATTTTATTAAGATTTGTTACATTTGAGAAAATCAAAGATGAGAGTGTGGTACAAAGTCTTCATTAGATAAGTCCGATCGCACGTTTGGTTTCATAACGAAATATTACTTTGTTAGCCAAAAAAGAGACGAGGCTTAGGGCGATCGTTTATTATCCTGTTTTCAGGGAGAGATTGAAGGAGCTAAATTATAATCTATGTTTAAGCCATTTCAGCAATTTCTAGAAAAAGAACTGTTTGAGAACTTTGCACTAGAGAGCCGTCCCATTCCCTCTGGATTGGAATCTGTGGTGAGTGAAAGAGGTAAAAATCCCGCCACAATTCAAAGCTGGTGCTATCAATGCCCAGAATTGCGAAAAATACGCTACACCTACATCGATGCTGGGGAAACGGCGCAAATTTTCAACAGTGTCATTTATCCAAACCACAATTACGATGTGCCCTTGCTAGGGATTGATTTTTTAGCGTTTGGACAAAAGAAAATCTTGGTGGTTATAGATTTTCAGCCGTTATTTCGCGATCGGCCTTACATAGAAAAGTATATCGAACCATTGACCGAAATTAGAGGTAAATACAGCGCTTTGGTACAAGACTTAGAAATGAAGTTTTATGATGCCAACCAGTATTTTTCTAAGAATTTGCTCTTTGCCAAAACAGACGCCGAAACAGTGGTCAACCAATTGTTTCCCGCCTATCAAGAATACGTCCAGTTGTATTGGAAAATGCTAGAGCAAGCTACTCCCCTGAACACTCCCGAAGAAGTTCAGCGGATCGTGAAAGCACAGAAAGATTACGATCAGTACAGTGCAGAAAGAGACCCCGCATCCGGGCTGTTCGGCAGCTATTTTGGCCATGAATGGTCAGAGCGCTTTTTGTACGAGTTTTTGTTTGAAGATGCTGTTCCCTTAGCGATTCCCGCCGGGACAAAATAAATTAAAAATGACTCTCTATCAGCCTTTTTTAGATTGGGCCATCCCACTGCTCGGGGAACGACTTGACCTAGCTCCCTATCCGATTCCGGCAGGTTTTGAAAGTAAAGAATGTATAACTGGGAAAGGAAAAAAAGAGCAGTTGGTTGTCACTACCAGCTATGCTTTTAAATCCCCAAAACTGCGGCAAATTCGGGCGGCTCACGTTGAGGGAGGCGATGCTCTTCAGGTTTTGAATTTTGTGATTTTCCCCCAAATTAATTATGATTTGCCTTTTTTTGGGGCGGATTTAGTGACTTTGCCGGGGGGACATTTGATTGCTTTGGATATGCAGCCACTTTTCCATGATGCGGCTTATCAGAAGCAATACTCAGAACCAATTTTACCGATTTTTAACAAGTATCAAAAAGATTTGCCCTGGGGGGGAGATTTTCCGGAAGAGGCAAAACCTTTCTTTTCTCCTGCTTTTCTGTGGACTCGTCCCAAGGAAACTGAGGCTGTGCAGACTCTTGTGTTTGATGCTTTTAAGGATTATTTACAAGCTTATCTCGATTTGGTCGATCGCGCGCAACCAGTCACCGACAGTCAGAGATTGGCCCAAATTCTTCAGGCTCAACGCAATTATATCAACTACCGTGCTGCGAAAGATCCTGCTAGGGGAATGTTTCTGCGGTTCTATGGTGAGGAGTGGACTGAGGAGTATATTCACGGTTTTCTGTTCGATTTGGAACGCCACCTGGAACACTGATAAGTAGAAGGAAGAAGGCTTTAGTCTTCGGGTGCGTCATTTTTGGATACAGTACGCAGGCCATTAGTATCAACAACCAGGTCAAACGCAATCAGAGACGGCTGTTTGGCGATTCAGACTAGATCCCCCCTAGCCCCCCTTCCCAAGGGGGGGACAAGAATCTTCTCAAAGTGGGTCTTCTTAAGGGGGATTTAGGGGGATCTGGCATCGGGGGAAAACGAGATTTCCCAACGGTTTTAGGCTGAAGTTGACACCAATGGTACGCAGGCGCAGTCAGAAACCGGGTTTGATGGACGAAAATTATTCGCTGTAGTCCGCAGATTAGGTAAAAAACCCGGTTTCTTTGGTCTTAATGCGTAAGTCCCGACTAACAACCAAGACTTTGAGCTGTATTATTCCGAGTATAAGAGTTCCAAGTACCTAACTCCTTGGAAGTGCGGCTGCAAAGCATCGCTCTCGTTTGGGCACTCAATCCTTGTACCAAGCTGAAATCAGCACCGGCAATACTTTTCAACTGCTCTAAATTCGCTCCAGTCAAATCAGCAGCCCGTAAATCTGCGCCCTGCAATTCAGCTCCAATTAATATCGCATTCCGCAAATAAGCACCAGTCAAAAAAGCATTCTGAAGATTAGCCCCACTTAAAGCCGCTCCCTCTAAATTTGCTCCAGTTAAATCCGCTCCACTGAGATAAGCACCTCGCAGATTGCAATAACTCAAATCCGCTCCTCGGAGGTTGGCTGTATTCAAAAAAGCCCCGCTGAGACTAGCTTTCGGGCCAAGAGCTTCGGATTTTTGGTAATTAAATCCTTCTGGCCACACAGTCTTGCTATCATATAAAGCTAATTTGAATTTAGCTGCTTCTAAGTTGGCATCGACTAGATTGCAACCTTGTAAATCAGCTCGAAAAAAATAACTTTCTTGTAAATTTGCTCCACTCAAATTGGCGTCTCGGAGATTGGCGCGCCGGAAATCTACTCCCTGGAGATTTGCACCTTGGAAATTAGTTTTGCTGAGGCCCGCCCCAATCAAGTTGGCTCCGCTCAAATCAATCCCGGATAAATCCATTTGGCTGAGGTTGATTCCCTGGAGGTTGGTTTGAGCTAGACTTTTAGTTGCCTCGATAGCTTGTAAGACTTCTGTGAGAGTCAGGGGCTCAGAGAGGAAAAATGAGTGTTGACGAAGTGCCATTATATTTTTTGAAGATTTATTGATGGAATTGCTCAAAGTTGTCCGGTGTCATTTATCCTAGGATTTGACAGATGACCGATCGCCAGAAAGTTAATTTTCTTAACCAAAATCCGATCCGATTTCCCTTCCATCCCCCTATACAAGGGGACTTGCTTGATTCCTCTCGCTAAGTAGACACAGAAATGCTGCTAACACCACCGATGACTATGATGGATTTCTTTCGCAAGAGTGAGGGCGTTTGGTTCACTCAGCGAACAGTCCATAATTTTGATACTGCTGCTGCTGATGAGTCGGGAGAATCCAATGTCATGATTGATGTCTTGTCAATAGATGATCCCAGAGTTTTAGAGGTTTGTCAACAGCAAAATGTAGATCCCGCTTTAGTTAGTGGGGGATGCAGTTTTATGTGGCAAGATAATTTGGATGATGCCATCCCTAACCAAAATTATGCTGCAATTCTGATCGATTTGCCGAATCCCAATAACCCGAAGATGGGTAAGTTTCTCCGAAATCGAGGCTACGTTGAAGGTATTCCGGTGATTGGTATTTACAATTTTGCTGATGATGGGGTATTGACTATTGAGACGGAATATGAGACAAATCAAGGACAGGAACGCTGTTGGTTTATTAACGATCATTTTCGAGTGCGGGTGATGACCGTTCAAATGAGCAATGGGGTTAAACAAATGGCATACTGTTCTGAGCGTCGTTGTATTTCTGAGTCTGTTTTAGAAGAGATGTTGGAACACAATCGCTTGAGATTGTCTGGGGCTGGTGCGGTGTCACATTAAAGTCTCTGGAAAAAATGCTTTTTGATTTGTCATCTCAAGTTCGGTCGATCGATCGTAATATTGATGTGGGGTGGGTTGATTGAGCGATCGGGTTTTTGATTTAGGCTTGGGCGGGGCGGGTTGATTGAGTTCTCTGGTTTTTCAGTTAGACTAGGGCTCACGGGCCCCTACGGGAATTATGTCCATTTAATCTCAGATATTGCACGCCCGATCGAGAATCTGTAGGGGCCCGCGAGCCAATAGCTTTAAATGATACAGACAGGTTAAATAAACCCGCCCCATCCCACAATAAAGTCCGTTAGAGTGTAAAATATCTATTTAATCGGACTTAATTAACTGTAATTTTTCACCTGTTATTAAACTATCAAAACTATGTCTGAAAACGAAGAATTGACAAGATCCGATCGCGATGAATCTGCCGCAGATTTAACAGAAAATTCAACACAGATAGAGGCTGAAGAATTGGTGGAAGTTATTGCAGAATTTGAGCGTTATCGGGAACGTTTGGTGAATGAGACGATCGCTGCGGCACAAAAGGCAAAGCTGCCACAGAAAGCAGCCATGGCTAAAATTGAGCCGGAACTTGCTAAAATTGATGCTGGACTAGACAGTCTCCGCACTCAATTGGCGGCTGTAACTACTAATAATTAGGTGGCGATCGTGGTCAATTCTAATGCTCAATCTCAGGATGCTTCAATTATGTTGGCTCATGCAGAAACAGATGCTTTGCTTCAACAAGTTACTGAAAAAATAGATTTAGATACTTTTGATGTTAATGATGCTGAGCTTTTGAGGCGTCTGGTTGAATGTTTGGGTGATACGCGGGGGATGACTCGACTGCGTTGTGCGGAAACTCTGGCGGAAATTGGGGAGGCGGCGACTCCTTTTTTGTTGGATGCTTTGGGAAATCATGCTAATCCGGTTGTGCGGCGTGCTGCGGGTAAAACTCTGACTTTGATTGGCGATCCGACGGCGGTTCCTAATTTAATTCATGCTTTGTTGAATGATGAGGATACGGTGGTTAAGGGTTCGTCTATTGGGGCGCTGGCGAGGATTGGTGAACCTTCTGTGCAGGCTTTGTTGGATATTTTAGCATCTACTGATGCGCCGGAAAGTACGATCGGTCATGCGGCTTGGGCGTTGGCGTTTATTGGGGCGGGTGCGAAGGAGTATTTGTATCGGGCGATCGCCTCTGATTCGCCTGTGGTGCGCGGGGCGGTGGTAGGGGCGATCGCCAAAGTCGCCCAGGAAGAGCCCAAAGCGGAATTATTCGAGATTTTGGTTAAGTCTCTAACCGATGTTGATGTTGACGTGCGCTGCGAGGCGGCTGCTGCTTTAGGAAATCTCGCCTATAAGCCTGCAATCCCCAACCTGATTGAGTTGCTGCATCACAGCGATGGCGAAAGTCGCAGGGCGGCGGCCTTGTCATTGATGAAAGTGGGCGATCGAAGTGCGATCGAACCGCTACAAACGGCATTAGCCCAGGAATCGGAAGCGGCTGTGCAAGGTGTAATTAAGTTGGCAATTTCTCAAATTAAGTAACTAAAAATATGACGGAACCTGGCACAGGGCGGATGCTGCTTTCTCACAATTTTGATATGCCAGAGGATGTCTTTCCGCAATTGAGTCGGGAAGATTTGACTCTGGTATTTGCTGAGGGTTTAAGTCAATATCCTCAGATTAAATGCCGTCAATTAAATCATCCGCATTGGATGGTAGAAGTGTTATTTTCTACCAATGAGTTTTCTCCTCCTCAAGTGGGAGAATTTTGCGCTCAAGCTTTGCTGGATAAGCGGATGAGTCAAGGAAAAGTTGATGGTGCTTTTCCCGATATTTTGATTTTAGCGGGGTTGAAAAAAACTCCGCCATTGAGTAGCGATGCTGAAGCGTTGCAACCGGGACAATGGGGGGTTGATTTGGTGGAAACTGCGTCGGCGGATAGTTTTTTGATGGGGCTCGGGTGGGAGGAGAAAACATCCGGGAAAAGTATTGAAGATGTTTTCAAGGTTGAAAGGAGAAAAGGCTATAATGTGTAGTTGAGTGGCGACTATCGCCTCTGAATTTATCGTCCTAAAAGAATACACGACATCTGAACAAAAACAATATGGCATAAGTATTAATGTAATGGCAACCTAAAAAATAGGAAGGTAAATATGAGCGTAAATAGCTACTTAATTCCCGGCGAAACATTTAGTACAGGCAATCAATCCGATCGCTCTCAATCCTCTCTTTCCGACGAGCAAATCAACAACAAGTATAAGAGAGGTGAGATCCGAATTGTTACCGAGCAAGCTCGTTATCCACTTGATACCATAGAAACTATGCTTGATAGCAAGCAGGGAGACAGTAAAAAATACATCCTAAATCCTGAGTACCAACGTAGAAAAAGGTGGGATAATGCTCGCAAATCTCGTTTAATAGAATCATTTATAATGAATGTACCTATTCCACCTATCTTTCTTTACGAAATAGATTATTCTATTTATGAAGTCATGGATGGACAACAAAGGCTCACAACTATTTATGATTTTTATAAAGGTAGATTTGAGTTAAAAGGATTAGAATATTGGCAGGAACTTAATGGAAAAAGATATCACGATTTACCCGAACAAGTCAGAAGAGGTATAGACAGGCGCTATTTATCATCTATCGTGTTGTTAGAAGAGACAGCAAAAACCCGAAAGGAAGCAGAAAGTCTCAAGCGAATAGTTTTTGAAAGATTGAATAGTGGAGGTGAAAAACTAACACCACAAGAAACAAGAAATGCTTTACATAATGGCAAATTTAATCAACTGTGCCTGAAACTTGCCAAAAACGACCTCTTTCGTAAAATGTGGCAACTACCCTTAGAAAGTGAGGTGGAAGATTTACTACTTAAAAGCGAAGAAGAGCTAAAACAATCAGAATTTTCATCTAGATTATCATTATACCGTAAAATGGAAGATGTTGAATTAGTTTTACGATTTTTTGCTTACAGACATTTAGATAAGTTCAAGTCCCCGATCGATGATTTTTTAGATGATTATCTGAGACAAGCAAATAGCTGGCAAGACCAAGTTTTGAACACTCTTGAATCTCTATTTAACGAAACTATTGAGTTGGTTTACACAGTGTTTGGTGAGAGTGCGTTTTTACCTCCTTCAAGGTCTCAAGAATCTAAAACACCGAGAAAGATTGTTTACGATCCACTAATGCAGGTTTTTTCAAAAAATTTGACATCCAAAAACCGCATAATAGAAAATGCGAAAACCATCAAAGAAAAAAAATATTCAAATGATAAATTTTTAATTTCTCGAAGAAAAAACAGATATATTTTTGATGGAAGATTTAACGATCGAAAGGATGTGCAAGAGCGCATAAAATATTTTAATGAATTTCTACAAAGCTATATTTAATAAACTTGAGTAGAGATTTATGAATATAGCATCATTGGAGGACTTCAAAAAAGAAGTCAATCAAATACGAGAATATTTGAAACACATTCAATATGTCAGTGATGTGGTTGGTTGCGCAGTTTTAGAAGAGGATAACGAACAACTCAAGGTATTGCTAAATAGGCTAAAAGAACACGATAGAATTTTTAGAACAGATAGACGGATATTTGAATACAAAGCAGCTATTATTTCGCTTTATGGGCTGTTAGAAAAATATGTTGAAACTTGGATTAAAGAATATTTAAATTCACTTTCCTGTTTAATATGTGATTATCACAATTTAGATGAAAAAATTAGAAATAATCATTTTGAACTTTCTTTAAAACTAATAAGCACTATTATAACTAGAGAGATTGTAAAATATCAACACCTTACCAAAGAGGAAATTTTAAGAAAATTAAATACTTGTCTTGTAAACCCGACGAACTATCAAATCAATACAGAAGCATTTGTTTTGTTATCGGGAAATTTAAAACACGATAAAATTGTAGAATTATTTAAACTTTTCAATATAGATTTGAACGGTGAGTTAATTAAAAATGAAAACCTAAATCAAGAAATTGGTTTAAGTCCCGATCTAATTTCAAGAACCGATAAGGATATTTTGTACAATAAAATTAATGATTTAGTTGAAAGAAGAAATCAAATTGCTCATGGTTCGGAAACATTGGATATTTTAGGCATCTCTGGATTGGAACCTTATATTCAATTTTTAGAAGTGTATTGTCAAGCTATTTTTGAAACCTTAGCTGAGAAAATTATTCAACAAGAATCAATACATACTTTTCAAAAGATAGAAAAAGTAGTTAAAATATTTAGTAGTAAGATATTGGCATTTGAAATCGACAATTATACGATCGAAGTTGGCGATATGGTGATAGTTGAAAACGCAGAAGGAAGATTCTACAAAAAGCCTATTTTGGAAATTCAACTAGATAATATAAGGCATCAACAACTTACAATTATAGAAAAAACAAATATTTCTGTACTTGTTGACCTGAAAATCAAAGATAATCAAACATTTTACATAGAAAAAAAATAATTCCAGTCCCTAACAATGCAGTCAATCCGTCATAGAATATTAATATTCATATTATTGTTTTGAGCAATGTATAAAAACTATATTTATACCAGGAACAACTCTTTTGACATCATTAATCGCACTAGAAATAGCTTCATAAGCCGATGATGCCTCGCGGATGAAATTTAGTGCGACATATCCTTTATTTCCAACTCCGATTAAGGCATCATCACAGCCACCTGCATATAGTCTCTCAATAAAATCATCTGGATCGTCTAGGGAATTTTCCAGCTTAAACTTCAAAGTAAAATCATACTCGTTCATTTTTTATTCCTCCTCTGGGGAAGACTCATTGATTCACCCTGTCAAAGCTCAAGCTATCCTTCATTAGCGAGATATTATACCAAATCCGGGTAAAATATCCCCGATTGGACTCGGCGGTTGAAACCGCGTCTATACAAACAAAGCCCGCCTCCGCGGGCTAAAGAAATAAAGGGGGCCCCAAACCCGGATTTGGTATTACTTATACATTTCACCAATCATCTTTATTCGAGCCGCTTTAAAGCCCTGGTTAGGCTATATTGTAGACTTTCTTCTGGACAGGAATACGAATCACAAACTCCGCCCCTGTGCCCGGAGTTGAAAAACACATTAGCTCACCGCCATGTTTTTCGGTGATGATTTGGTAACTGATCGCCATTCCCATTCCGGTTCCTTTACCAACAGGTTTTGTGGTAAAAAATGGATTAAATATCTGTTTTTTGATTGATTCGGAAATTCCGCCTCCAGTGTCGGCGATCGCAATTTCCACCCACTCTAAATCAATCACAAATGTAGAAATAGTAATCTGACTAGGATTTTCTTTTCTTTCTTGTTGAGTTTTTCGAGCATTCACCTCACCAATCGCATCAATAGCGTTTGCCAGAATATTCATAAACACCTGATTTAATTGTCCAGCATAACACTCCACCAACGGTAACTTCGCATAATTGCGAATCACCTTAATCTCTGAGCATCCTCGATTATCCTTCAGACGGTGTTGCAAAATCAGCAATGTACTATCTATCCCTTCGTGAATATCTACTGGCTTGAGCTCGGCTTCATCCATGCGCGAAAAATTTTTTAAGGACAACACAATTTGAGAGATACGCTCAGTTCCAATCTTCATAGATTTCATAATTTGGAGTAAGTCTATCTGCAAAAAATCTAGCTCAATTTCAATTTCTTTCTCTTCAATTTCAGCGACGGGATTGGGATAGTGCTGCTGGTATAGTTGCACTAATTCCAGCAGGTTTTGCGAATATTGCTGAATATGTGTGAGGTTGCCGTGGATAAAGTTAACTGGGTTATTAATTTCATGGGCTACACCCGCTACAAGCTGTCCTAAGCTAGACATCTTCTCAGCATGAACAAGTTGGGATTGAGTTCGTTTAAGTTCGATCAATGTCTCTTCTAGCTGACGCTTTTCCTTGACTTCCCTCTGTGAATCTTCTAGCTCGTGGATGATTTGTCGGAGCAAAAACTCCTTTTTTTGATTGGTTTGTTCGAGTTCCAAACAGTTTTTTTGGGCGCGCTCTAACTTTTTTCGCAAAATTCTGTTTTCTTTTTCTAGCTGCTGAGTCTTTTGAAAATTATCTATTTCTTCTGAGAGCATATTCTTATTCTCCTCCAAGTAGCAAAGTAATAAAGGTCTCATTATGAAAACAGGAGATTTTCTGATTTTGGAAAGGAGAAATTTCGCCATTGGTGTAAAACCCACAACTCGGCAATGCCTGGGTTAAGCAGGTTTGAGTTAGCGCATATTCTTCTTTTGTCCGACTACCTAAAATTTGTCGCCGGCTAGCACAGGAAAAATACAGAGCCGCCGCAGGTACTTTACCTGGATAATTTTCTAAGGCTTGCATCATAGATCTTTGAGATGCAGTGAGAATACGATCGTGGGTGGTTTCGGTAATTTGAACGATCGCGCGTTCGGGAATGTCCCCAAAAAAGGTCACGCTTCCGACTGAGGGATCGTAAGCTCCACTGGGCGCTCGCATATAGTAATGACTTTCATCTAAATCAAACACGGCCAGGGGATATTCTGAAGAGGGCGGCATTTTCCCGAAGTAGTGATGATAAAATTCTAGAGCGGGTTTGCGATCGATTTCGTACAGGATATTTTGAGAGGCTTTGGTCACTGTACCTTTTTTACCAAGTGGATTCCAGCCACTAGCAATACCGTGAGAAAATAGAAGGTCTCCAGAGATTAAGAGAATCGGAATCGCATCGCTACAAACTTCTGTGCCGAAGAATTGATAGGTTTGTTGGAACCGCCACTGATCGCCCGTGAGTCCGCCAAAAATCGGGACTTGTTTGTCTAAAGCTTGATTCAAGCTATCTAAAATCAAGACGGCACTTGCTGTTAGACTTTCTGGGAAGGTAATACAAAGTTTAATCGGATCTTGATGACCGATTTTTGCTTGAACAATAGCAGTTTGAATCGCCGCCTGCAAGTCCTTGGAAATCCCTCGTCCAATCCCAGCACGGATAGTAATTCGATCGGAACAAAATAGGATGAGGCTAAGCGAATCTTGTTCAAATCCTAACACAGAAGACATTTCTCCATCCGTTGTGCCACCAATCAGTTGAAGTTCGGGATATTGCTGATGAATTTGATGCAAAATTAGGCTGTGCTCGAAATCAATGGCAGCCAACAAGATACCTGCTTGAGGAAGTTCGCCTGACAGGGAATCATGACATTGCTCTAGGACTTCTGTTATTGCCGCTAGAGAGTCAGGATCGTTGCTATGACCAACGACAGCTTTTAACATAGGTCTGCTCCTGTAGTTTCGACACTAAATGATTACAGAAATATACATAGTTGTTACCTACTATTAGATTCCTGATTTTGTATTAATTTTTCACAAACTTGACGGCGATCGCACGACAGCATTTCTTTAGGAAAGCAAATATACCTGTAGGGGCTCTCGCCTGACGGCAATAAAGATGAGCTTCTAACCAATAACTGCATCTGCCGGAATACTTCGCCCTGCTTTCGGGAAAAGATGCACCCGATCGCACCCTATCAACAATCGATTTCTAGCCCGTGCTATTTTATGAGTATAGCGAAATTTTGCCCCTTGTCAACTCCTCTGGACTAACTAAATCAAAGGAGCAGGTAATTATATTTTACATTGGATAGAATCATTAAATAGAAAAGACGAGCCGTTTCTCTTTAGGATCTGTCTGTCTGATTAATTGATGCTTCTGAAGCGATATAAACTTGAATTTTGCCGACAAAATTAGGATTAAGTTGATAGTTACGAGTAACAGTATATCTATCGCCGATGATGTCAGCTAAATTTGCCTCAAGCATACCTGACATTATAGCAATTTAAACAGTCCTGGACGCATTAAGGCCTTCAAACCTTAGTTTTTTATTTTTACTGTGGACTACAGCGAAGGATTTTCGTCCATCAAACCAAGGTGATGACCACCCGTGAGTCAGTCCTATTAAAAAAGTGTGGCGAGAATCATCAATTTTATAACAATTATGAAAAGTTGCTCCTGAGCGCGCCGGACACGGCAATGCCGTTTCCCTACTGATTCTCACACGCTTGTATGTAGCAATAGTTTTGGCAATTGGTATTAGCCTACAACTTCAGTCTTGGAAGCAACGTCACCACAGACGGGGGTTATTCTAGGGGGAATGGCCCCTACAAAAGGCTATATGTAGAGGCGAGTGCTTAAGTCTTAAACTTGTAGCGAGATAGTCTTTACCCAGCCATCTACCTAACTATCTGCACGCTTGTAATTCATCACCAAATCCAACCGAGATAAAGAACTTCTCGCCGATTCCCGCACATAGGAATCAACTGCTTCATCATTGGCAAATCTGGTGAGAACTTCTAGACAACGAGGATCGCCCACAGAAGCCAGCGCACTCACGATCGCCACCTGTACCGCCACATTATCCGTTGTTTTCAGCGCTTCCACCAAAATTTCAAACGCAGGGGAACCTATCTGCCCCAAGGCCATCACTGCTGCGATGTGAACCACAGGATTCGCATCATTAATCGCCGTTTTTAATCCCTGCAAACCGACTTCTGGCAAAGGTAATTCTGGATAATTAGTTGCAATTTGTGCTAATGCTTTCGCTGCACTTCCTCGCACCGTAACATTGTCGCTGTTTAACAATGCGTCCACTACCGATGGTACCGCATCCTCGCCGATCGCGCCCAAGGTTTTGACGGCCGCCCGACGATAGGTGACATCTTCGTCATCTAAAATTCCCACCAGTCGAGGAATTGTATTTTCATCGCGGGAATCGGCTATTTCATACATAGCCCGATCGCGCATATGAGGATTCGGGTGTTTTAGTTGTTCAAACAAAGCGTCTGTTGTCATGATTTATGAAGGAAGTTCGGCAACGGATTCTGTAACGGATGTAACGGATGTAACGGATGTAACGGATTTCAGTCGGAAGAAGGAAGTCGGAAGAAGGAAGAATACTCGGGTTTCTGAGCAAGATCGTGTCAATTCGATTGCTAGCGATTGAAACTGTTTGTAGTGCCCACGAAAGTCCGCAGCATCAGAGGACTAAAGTCCGAACGATCAAACCTTGTAATTCCTAAATTAAGATAATTAGGATTTTACTGAATTATGAGCTTCTATTTTAGCTTGCACTAACCAATCTCGATCGGTCGCATCGGCTTGATAACCGCTGAGATCGCCTAGTTTTTCGAGGGCAATTAATGCAGCATACTGCAAATCCCAGATTTTTGTTGCCAAACAGGCTTGCAGTGCTGGAATGGCACGCTTTTCTCCGAGTTCCCCTAGGGCGATCGCAGCCGCCGCACGGGATTTCTGAAACTGGGGTTGGGGGTTATTCAAAGCTTCCAATAACAAATCGTAGGCGGGAGAGTGCTTGAGCCAACCAAACAATTTTACTACATGAAAGTGCGCTCCGTAGTCATTGTTTGCTTCTTCGGCAAAAGTGGCAAACAAAGCTGCTGGTGCCTCCTCTGAGTAATTTTCGAGAATTGTTTTGCAGGCTAGATAGCAGCGTCCGAAATCCGTTTCGTATAATTGGTTAATCAGAAACGGTAAGTCGGGTAATTCTTCATAGCTGTGCACTAAATCCAAATCACCTGGTTCATCCCGTAAGGTTTGTTCTAAGTAGGGTTGAATGCGGGCAAAGGTAAGGGATTTGTCAGCTATTCCGGCTGCTGCTAGCATCCGAATTCCCCTCAGCCTAAAGACTAAAGATACGGGACATTTGGCAATGTTGGGAATTGCATCGTAGTAGCGGGCATCAATCAAATCCTGAATTGATAGTCTGCGCCCTAGGACATTTTTGTGTTGCAGCATGGCGACAACTTTTCCCATTTGAGAAAAGTCTCTGGTTAAACGACAAATTGCGGCGATCGCAGCACTAGCAGTGGGTGGATCGAGATCGTCAACAAATTTGCGAATTCTTGTCTCGGCTGGCTGATAATCCAATTTAGTGAGGGTGTGGATAATTACTCGGTAGGTTTGTCCGGGTTTATCCAGCAATTGAGCAACTTCTTCTAAAATCTCGGCGTCTTGAGTGCCAATTTCGCCGATCGCCCAAACGGCATTTTCTACGGTGTAGCAGTCATCATCGCTCAAACAGGTGCGAATCACTGGCAGTGCTTGGACAGCTTGCAGTCTTCCCAAGGTTTCCACCGACTTGCGGCGTACAATGCGGTTTTCCAGGGCCGGATCGGTTTGCTGTACTGCTCGCATCAGTGCTGCGATCGATCGATCTGTGGCAAAATTGATCAAATGGGAAGCGGCTATGTAGCGGGAATCTTCTTCGCCGATTTGGTCTTGTGGCGTATCTAAAAGGGCGATCGCCTGGTCTTCGGTTAAATTAAAAAAACTAAAAAAGCGTTTATCCATAAAATTAGCAGTCTGCAATAACCCAATACAGTCCCGATCAAACGGCGGTTGAAACCGCTTCTTGTCAAACGATGTCCGCTTTCGGGCCGACTAAGAGAGGATAACATATAACGTAATTTTAACCTTCCAGTCTTCAACCCGCACCAGAAGGGTTTTGTCTGTATAGAAGCGGTTTCAACCGCCCTATTTTATTAACCCAAGCGTATTGTGTAATAACCATAACAGGATATGCCTATTCAAACACAATAACAAGCCCAGGAATTCTTTACCCTTACTTCACCGAAATCGGTAGAGCAACGAGCCAAGAGTTCCTAGACTTGTCGGGGTAGAAACTACCCAGTTACGACATTACAAACCTGTCTAATTAATTAGGACAGGGAGTTGATGGCGTAGTCGAGGAGAGCATTGTACTCAGTCAAAGCTTGAGCAGACATATCGCGAGGAGCGCAACCGCGGTTGCGAGCAAAGCTTAATGCTTCAACGTAAGGAGCAGTAGGCAAGCCCAAAGCGCGATAGACTTCGCGTTGACCGGCAATACCCCATTCATCGAGGGGGCCTGTGCCGCCAACTACCAAGCTGTATTGAACCAAGCGCAGGTAGTGCTTGATGTCGCGGTGGCATTTTGCTTTGAAAGTATCGGTGGAGTTAGCTTGACCTTGTTCGTTCAAGTAAGGATACTTTTTGATGCAAGCATCATAAGCTTCTTTAGCAACTGCATCCAGGTTGTTGCCCAGTTTTTCTGCAGCTTCTAAACGAGCAGCAGAGCGTTGGATAGAACCTTGTACTGATTCTAAATCTGAGGTGCTGGGGAAGCGTCCTGCTGCATCAGCAGAAGCAATCGCGGTGGTGAGAACTGATTTCATTTCCTAAATCTCCTAAACTGATTTTGACTGTGAGCGTAGTTTCAATTTTGCTGAGCGAATTGCGATTAGCAATAAACTAGCTCAGGGCAGAAATGATGCGATCGAAGTAGCTGGAAGATTCAGCAACCAAGCTAGCGCAACGATCTTCTACTACAGGAGAGCCCATTTTGCGGAGCTTAGCACCTGCACGAGCTTCGCTGGGGTTGTCTTGAATGTGAGCAGCAGCACAAGCTTTCATGATTTGAACAGCACGCACGGTGGAGGTGGTGGGTACGCCCAAAGCTGCGTAGGTTTCTTTCAAACCATTCAAGCAACGATCGTCAAGAACTGAAGCATCACCAGCCAAAAGAGCGTAGGTGACATAGCGCAGAATGATTTCTGCATCGCGCAAGCAAGCTGCCATGCGGCGGTTAGGATAGCAGTTACCACCGGCTTGAATCAAGCCTTGGTTTTCGCAGATCATGCCGGCTACGGAGTCGGAAACGATGCAGCTAGCGTTGCTGGCGATCGCGTTTACAGCATCCAAGCGTCGGTTGCCGTTGGCAACGAAAGATCTGAGGGCAGCAATATCACCGACGGTGGAGGTGCTGGCATCGGCTGCAACTACAGCTCTTGAAAAAGCGTCAAGCATTGAGTTCTCCTTAACTTAGACGAAAAATTATTTTTGATCTCTGTTAGTCAACTTAGTGACGAACTTGATGGTTTTGAATATATCTTTGGGATGATTCCTCCGTCTCATTCCTGAGAAACAAAGTAACAATTTGTTACTTTTGTCGCTAAAAGCACATTTTTTCGTTTAAATCACATCTTCCACCATTCTCGCTTCACTGCCTCTAAGGGCCTATTCCACAACAGGTCAAGTTACTTGTGGGACACCCTTGCGGGCCCTTGAAAAACTTGCGGGCAATGGTGCAAGATGTGATTTAAACTCACATCCTGAGCTGACAAGCTATGTTAAGTGTGTCGATCAGACCCTACGCGGGTGAAAGTGACCTGGAAGCGATCGCCGATTTAATCAATACTTGCGAAGAAGTCGATCGGCTCGAGCAAGGCACTTCTCTCTCAGAATTGCAACAAGAATTTAACCAACCGTCCCGAGATTTAGCCCGCGATATCTGTCTTTGGGAAGATGCGGGCAGCAAATTAATCGGTTTCGCTCAGTTGTGGATTTCTGAACCTGGGGAAGTCATCGACGGTTCGCTGTGGTTTCGCGTCCACCCCGAGGCGCGTGGCGGGGGTGTGGAAGCGGCGGCAGTCGCTTGGGGCGAAAGGCGGATGCGCGAGGTAGCACAAGAGCGGGGCGCGCGCGTGAAGCTGCGATCGGGGGCTAGGGCACAGGATGCCGATCGCATTTCTGTGCTGGAAAGTTGCGGTTTTAGGGTCGATCGCTATTTTTGTCGCATGGCGCGATCGCTCTCGGAACCGATCGCAGAACCTGAATTCCCAGAAGGTTTTGCGCTGCGTCTGTTCCCGGGGGAACACGATTCCGAAGCATGGGTAGAAATGTTCAACCAATCGTTTATCGATCACTGGAACCACCACGATTTAACGGTGGAGAAATTCAAATACCATTTAGCCAAACCCAGTTACAGAAAGGATTTAGACTTAATTGCTGTTGCTGCTGACGGGACTTTTGCAGCTTTCTGTTATTGCGAAATTAATGTCGAAGAGTGCGATCGTACCGGGCGAAACGAAGGCTGGATTGCCGTTCTCGGTACGCGGCGCGGCTTCCGCAAACTTGGCTTGGGACGAGCGATGTTGCTGGCTGGTTTGCAGCGACTGAAAGCTGCCGGTGTCGAGACTGCGATTCTCGGCGTCGATGCTGCAAATCCTTGCGGTGCATTGCGACTTTACGAATCAGCCGGCTTCCACAAAATTCGCGATAGCATTTTTTATGTTAAGGATGTTTGAGCGATTTGGGCGATCGGGATTTACGCACAGGATTTGAGAAACCGGGTTTCTCTGTGTATGCCTTGTCGCCAAACAATATTTCTCGTAGAAACCCGGTTTCTGGGCCCGAGTGCACAGTTTGCGATCGCACTCCGACTCGTAGGTATATGAAAGAGCGCTTTCATCGCAACAACGTACCTTTATTTAAGGTATCTAAAAAACTTTTCCTACCCCCTTGACACTTGTGTAGTATCTATGTAGTATAGACATATGGAAAGCGCAGGAGAGCCAAAAACCTGTATTTTCCGTACTAAATCTGAACCTTGACAACTAAATAGCGTTCGAGATTTCAAGGAACATCAATTTGAAAGTCTTGCAATACAGACTTGATTGTCATGTTGTTACTTTTCACGAGACTGTTCTCTTACAGACTGACTCGGCCTGAGTCAGATATTGTACCAAAACAGCCGAATTTCAACGAATCTCAGGCGGATTCAGAACAACATAGTTGCGATCGAGCGCGATCGGCCAAAAAGACTGAGGAAATCCGCCATCTCAAACAAGCTTACCATTTAGAGCGGCGTTTGTTTATGTAAAAATTGTCATGTTAGCGCAGATGCGAATGCCGGCAATTTTTACCTATTAACTCCCGGCTAAAGAGCAGACAAGCTATCAATCCAAAATCTAAAATCTAAAATCCAAAATCGCTTAAGGAGGTAACAGTTATGGTTCACATTCGTTTTGAAGGACGTTCCTATGATGTGGCAGAAAACCAACTGGGTATCGCGGCAGGAATGAGCGACAAAACAATTCAGGAACGTCTGGCCAATCATTTTGATGTCAAGAGCGATCGCTTCGAGTCTTACGTGCTCGATCGCCGTCCCAGCGGCGATTTAATTGTCCGCCCCGAGGCCGTTTACGGCTAGAAATTAACTTTTATTCCGCGCCCCAATTCGAGAAGCCTACAAACATTAGGGTTCTAGTTCTGAAAAGATTGCGGGTTCAAGTCCCGCTAAAGGCTTCGGCTTTTATGGTGGAATGGTAAACACGCTAGAAATTGTCAAAAGCTTTTCAAACTTGCGCGGAATAAAAAATTATAATTTGTCGGAGGCGCACCCCAACTAAAGAAGCTTACAAACTGGTAACGTTCGACTTAAAATCGAATCGTGGGTTCGATTCCTAAAAAACAAAGCTTCTCTGACTCGTGCGCCGCCTCTTATACCTGAAGTTTTTATATCTTTCAGGCGGTTACAAAGTTCCACTTCGCGCCCTCACAAAGGAAGCTTACATACTAGCTCTTGGTAGGGCATTTCTCTGTAGAAGAAAAGGTCGCGGGTTCAACTCCTGCGTATGTGCAAACGGCTTTCTTAACTTGCGCGAAGTGACTTTTGCTATCATAACATTTTGCTTAAATATTTTTCCTAAAAAAGTTTGTAGTGAGGACTTTAGTCCGCAGAAAAAGAAGGACTGAAGTCCTCACTACAAACCTTATGGAAAACAAGGGAAACTATCCGCTGTTGAATCTTCAGTTCCGCGCCCTAACATATGAAGCGCATACACACGATTCCACCGATCGGTCACAGGTTCAAATCCTGTCTGTCCCGTTTGAGGGGCTGTAGCTCAGGGGTAGAGCAATCGGTATGTTAAACCGCTTTTCAAACTTGCGCGGAATCTCTAATTTTTTAAGGACTGAATTCGTTGGTACAAGCGAAACACTTCGCGCCCTAACTGATGAAGCTTACACACTTTACTAACTACAAGAGCCCTAAGGTACTGATATTCGAGCGATCGAATTAGGGAAGCATTCCGAGTCTCTAGTTCTAGATGAGGTTTGCGCGTCCACTGCTAGGTAAAACTGGTAAGGACGGCTGTGCTTAAAGCTTTTTTGACTTGCGCGAAGTGTTTTAAATTTTGTCACATTTTACAGAAATTGCTCGCAGAGCGCTAGAAACCGGGTTTATTACGCATTTTTTTCGGTGTAGTCTGTAGATTAGGTAAACAAACCTGTTTCTTTGTCAAAAGTTCGTCCATGACTAGGATAATTTAATTGGCAATTTTTAACAATTATGAGCGAACATCGATTAGATAGAATTGTTATCGAACGACCTCGCGGTGGGTTGAGAAGCAGCTTAAAAAAGGTGAAAGGAAACAAGAAAATTTTGAATAGACTTACTGAGGCAGCCTGCACAGATGGACTGTTGAGTCCTTATCTACTCAAACTGAGAAGGAAAAGCAAATATTTTTCTGATTGTCTGGGGCCTTTATATCGCTGGCTGCGGAGCAAAGTAGGACAAGAGTGGGATGATATCTACCACGAACTGTGTCAAATTCTTGATATAACTACGCTTTCTGGAAAACATATTCTCTCCCATGTTTGGGGTTATGTGGAAAGAGATGCTGTGTTGGTTGATGGAATTGTTTACAAGCGTAAATCTCAGCGTCAACTTGGTTTTTGGAAAGAGGAACTTTACGTTCACCCTGAGACGCGGATACTCTGCTTAGCAAACAAGGTACCAAAAATACCTCCGAAAAAGCCTGATGATTTTCTCAAGATCGATGATTACCATCATTATCAAAAGTTAGATGGCATTTGGTATCTTTTCGAGCTGGCAGATATGGAAGAATTGGAGGTAACTAAATATTACTCCCGTGTCAAAACATGGAAGTATACTGCGAGGAAACGTCAGTGTAACAAGAAGCAAATTAAGTTCATCACGGAACAACTCAGTAAAAGTTAAAAGAGATGAGTCGGCGGTTGAAACCGCACGCCAAACAAACGATGTCCGCTTTCGGGCCGACTAAGAAATTGATTGGGTATTAGCTATGAGCAATAAACTGGCAATTTACCGATCGCCCTACGAGATAGATACCCTCCTCCACGCCTTCCAAGAATGCACCCTCCCGCGCAGCCAATGGACGCACGAAGCCCATTTAACCGTTGCTTTATGGTATTTTCTGTTTGGCGAATCGGACTCAGAGGCGATCGATGCGATTCGCAATGGCATCAAACGTTACAACGCTGTGAATGGCATTGAAACCACGCCAAACAGCGGGTATCACGAAACGCTAACGCTGTTTTGGGCGCAAACTGTGCGCGAGTATCTGGCTGATGAAGGCCGCAATCGATCGATCGTACATCTGGCTAACGGTTTGATTGCCGAATATGCCGATCGCACTTTACCATTTCACCACTATACCCGATCGCACCTGATGTCCTGGGAAGCCCGGAATAATTGGGTTGAACCGGATTTAAGGGCGATCGACTCCGAATCCGAAACAGTTCGCCAGGGATTGAAATCCCTGGCTAATAGCTAAAGTCCTCTGAAGAGGACTCACTATATTTTTCTATTTGTTTTGAATGCAGACAAAACACATTTTAAAGCACGAAGTTCAGTCCTCTTTAGAGGACTTTAGCTTTGAGCCAGGGGTTTAAACCCCTGGCGGACTAAAGCAATAGGTGCAAAATATGAGGTAACACCAATGAATATGAATACAGCAGAGCGCGATTTACGTTTAGAAATGCTCAACAGTCTGCTCACCACACCTCACCGACAACTGGAAAAGGTGACAGAAATTCACAAGTTAATTATCGAATTAGACCCGATTTTTTACGGTCATTTAGCTGTGTGGTATCAGCGTCACGGCGACGTGCGCGATCACAAGGAAGTTTTTGCCGGAAATTTGCTGACTTCGACCTTGACAGAGCACCGAGATGCCGGGTTTATGATGCTGCAAGAGTTCCCTCCCTACGAGGTTTCGCGGATTGTGGACTTTATGAAGCAGCACCAGAATAAGGTGCCCCGCAGCGCGCGCACTGCTGTCACTCGCTATCTGCGATCGCGGGAAAAGAATGCACAGTTTTTCGATCGCGCCGCCATCCGCAACCGCAAGGCGATGAAGCATTTGTACGCAACGCTGCACGTCAAGCCGAGCGATCGAGCGTCGGCTATCCTGTTTAAAGACAATCCGCCAGAAGACTCGCTGGCATTTGTTTTGAAGCAGTTGGCAAAGGCGGCGACTCCTGCGGAACAGGCGAATTTGATTGTCGAGTACAAGATTCCGTATACGATCGCAGTTGGTGCGATCAAAATGCTAACGCCAACGGTGTTAGCAGCGCTGATTAACTCGATGTCGCCGCAGGAAGTCATCAACAACCTGAAATCGATTCAGTCGCGGGGCGCGATGGATCACCCCCAAGTCAAGCTGTTGATTGACTCGAAGCTGGATGAAGCCGCAAAGTGCGATCGGGTTTCTGCTTACAAAGCGAGTGTTGCCGGTGCGGGCGCGAAGTTCGACGCAGCCACGGCGGCGAAGCTGGAAGCGGTGACAAACGAACAGGTGAAAAAGCGCGGCAAGATTGTCAAAGCAACGGGTTTGTTGGTTGACAAGTCGGGAAGTATGGAAAGTGCGATCGAAGTCGGGAAGCGTCTCGCTGCTTTGATTTCCGGGATTTCCGAGGCGGCACTGTTCGTTTATGCCTTTGACACGGTGCCGTATCCAGTGCAAGCAAACGGCTGCGAATTGACAGACTGGGAGCGCGCATTCAAGCACATTCGCGCTGGCGGCGGCACAAGTTGCGGTTGCGCGGTGGAAGCAATGCGAATTAAAAAGCAGGTGGTTGAACAGTTCATTATCGTAACAGATGAAGGCGAAAACGCTGCACCTTATTTTGCAGATGCTTATCAGAATTACTGCCGCAGTTTGGGGGTAAATCCTGATGTTGTGATTGTGCGAGTTGGTTCTTGGTGCGAATATGTCCAGAAGCAATTAAAGGACAAACAAGTATCGGTGGAAACGTTTACGTTTGCGGGTGATTATTACTCGCTGCCGAACTTGGTGCCGATGTTGTCTCGTCCTTCGCGGCTGGAATTATTGATGGAAATTCTGGATGTGGCTTTGCCTGTCAGGGATGACAAATGATATAATGGGATTGCCCGTCAGTTATGCTGGCGGGCAGTGTCTACCCTTCCTTACTTGAGAGGATAGTTCGGTGACTTCAATATTAATCAAAGATTTAGCAACCGAATTAGAGCTTTTCACCGAAGATCCAGTGGAAAGATTTATTACCAGTGGGGTAAGTTGGCAACAGTACGAAGAACTACTGAATCAACTGGGAGATAGTCCTTGGTATCGAGTTACTTATTTAGAAGAAGTCCTGGAAATTATGTCCCCAAGTCGCCGTCACGATCGAGACAAAACAAATATTGGGATGCTGCTAGAAGCGTATTTTCAAGAAACACGGACTCGGTTTTGGGGATTGGGTTCAACTACATTTCGCATTCAAGCAAAAAAGGGCGGTACAGAACCGGATGAGTGCTATTGTATTGGTACAGAAAAAGAGTTTCCCGATTTGGCGATCGAGGTGGTACTAAGCAGTGGCGGTCTGGATAAGCTAGCTGTTTACCAAAAGCTCGGAATCAGAGAGGTTTGGTTCTGGAAAAATCGTCGCTTTGAAGTTTACCATTTGCGGGGAGACGAATATCAAACAATCCAGCAAAGCGAGTTGTTGCCCAATTTAGATTTATCATTGCTGGCCGAGTATGTACAACGCCCCGATCCTCTTGAGGCGGTGTTGGAGTTTCGGGAAATAGTTAGAGAAAATTTAGGCAGAAATTGAGATTTAATATGGTTTCCGAGTGCTGTGCGAGGGAGAGATTTCAGGTAAACTAGAATCATAGTTAATCAAACAGGCACAACCTCATATCCAACATGAAAACGGATCTTTCCCTCCCTGATTCACTCTATAACCAAGTATCCATCCTGGCAAATGAGATGCAGATTCCAGAAAAACAACTTTTAATTTTAGCAATTGAAGACTACTTGCGCCGCCATCATCAACAAGAACTCCTCAAAAGCATCAATGAAGCCTATGCAGATAAACTAGATCCGTCAGAGCAAGTTATGCTGGAGGGAATTCGTCAACATCACCGACATTTGGCAGAAGCAGAATGGTAATTTTTCGAGTAGTGCTGTCCCCGCTCGTGACAAATAATCGCTCTTCGGGGACAGCACTATTATATAATTCCAATGTAACTGTATTTAATATTACTCCCAAACATCTCCCTCAATATCCTCAAGCGGAAACTTTTTCCCAGTTTTCAATTCTTCTCTAGTTTGCTCGATAATTTCCAGTAACTCTGGATTCGCGATGGATGAAACTAACTGGGAATCCGCAGCAGCCAAAGCAGCGCGCAGCTTAGTCGAAGTGAGTGCGGGATATTTCTCTAACACCTGTTGTTCCGTCCATCCCGCCGCAAACAGCCCCAGCAAGAATTCTACAGACAATCGAGTTTCTGGCGCTACTGGTTGACTTGTGGAAGTTTTCGGCTTGAGATGAATGAGCTTTCGCCAGTCCATTGTTTTAGTTAAACGATTTGGGAAGACTTCGCCGATTATACTGCATTTGGGCACAGTATAAATACGGGGATAGTTGACTTACTCTGTAACAGTGCCACCGCAAGTCAGGCTATTTTAGATTTGAGATTTTAGATTGAAGAATTGCGAATCACTGATGACAACCAGGGTTGGGAGGTTGGCTTGATGTTGAAGAATTGGGAATCAGTTAAATTGTTATGACGATCGCACTGCGGCACTTTCTTGTAGACTAGACTGGTAGGATGCCGATCGGGGCGAGATCCCTTTTTCATTTTGTCAGTTTCAATACCAAATCGCATTAGCGAAGCCCGCCCTACGGGGGCTACGCCAACGAAGACGATCGCACGCTGATCTCAGCCCACTGTGCAACCCACAGTACAACTACTTTAACTTCTTAAAACTATGGGAAAAAAGTCGAAAGCCAAAAAATCCCAGGTCAAAACATCCACTTTGCTGTCCCAGCGACTCCAAGAAGCTCTCGATCGAGGCAGTAAAGTTTGGATTAAAACAAATAATAGCAGTTTCGGCGGCATCCCGATTAATTTGTTCGGGGAGTTTGCAGAACTTTTGGTAATAGTTCCCCCTAACGAACACGGGGAAAATACCGATGCTTACGGACAAGTTACGTGGTTGATTCGACTCTCTGATATTATTGCACTCGCCTATCCTACTGAATACTGGTCTAAAGATAGATTAGAAAGTTTGCTGCCACCTGATGCAGTTACTTCGGAAGTAGGAGATTAACTGGGTAAGGTGCGCAATGCGCACCCTACTTTTACTACTTGTACTCGGGTTTTTGCGGTGCTTGTGGCGCACCCTAATTTTACCGTGGTTTTCTCCGGTGCTTAGGGCGCACCCTACTTTACTTTTACTGTATTTTTTGCAGCTTTTAACAAATATAAAATAGTCTCTTTTGGGCTGAATAATTGATATCATCTCCGAAGAAAACTACCATAATAAGCTGGGTTTGTAGTGAGGACTTTAGTCCTCATAATCAGAAAACTCAAGTCCTCACTACAAACAGTTTTTATTGCGGGAATTAGCCCGAATAATATGACTATTTTCTCAGCTATTTGGCGAGCAAAAAGATACACCAATCAGACAAAAATTCATCATTCAATTACTTGTTGCAAGCTGAAAGCTGAATTTTACAGTTGCCTCCTTCGAGTTCACTGCAAGCAGCGAGAGCTTGAGCTTCTGCTGCTGATTTATCGTCGCCCCAGCCTGCACCTGCTCCTCCCTTGCCCACTGAGATCGCTCCACAATTATTAGTATTAGAGGTCAGCGGTGCGCAATCGTTAGCACCTCCGCTTTGTTGATTGCAAGCCGCTACTGCTGCGTCTAGTGCTTCTTTCTCTGTAGCATGATCCCAACTAATACCCGTGGCGTCAGAAGTCGGAGAATAAGCAGTAGCTCCATGAGTGTTCTGAGCTTGAGCCACCTGGGCAGAGCCAAAGATTGGAAGTGTCAAAGCTGTCACTACTACCAACTTAGAAAAGAGCTTTTGCAGCATATTTACTTGAGATCTCTACATGGTTAAATTCAGATTATCGCTCAATATTATATTGGGACATTTCTTGATGTCAAGAGTCTTTATAAAAGTTTATGATCGCTTACTTGAACAGCGGGTTATGTAAAAATAAGTAAGATTACGGAGGTTAATTCAGTGGCAGATATCCGCAAAATTCTCAGCCAACTCGCGGCCCAAGAAGGGCAGCTACTCAATACCCAATTTTTGGCTCCCTGCGTTCGGGGGGGAAGGGTGCGGACAAGGATAGGTGGCATGATTTATACTTTTCAAGCCTCACCCCGCAACTTTGAAGGATGGGGTGTTTTTGGGCCAGTTAACGATAAAATTGCTGCTGTGGTTGACGAACCCAGTTGGCCGCAAGTGGCAGAGTATTTGCAACTGCTCGTACCGATTCGCTTGCAACTGGCTCGCGTGCTGCAAGGGCAAACTTGGCTGGCTTATCCTGTTAACGAGTCTGATGCTAAACAGCGCACTGGTGTTGCTAAACCTGTACCAGTTCATTTAGTAACTGAAGGTTCGCAGTTCGAGCAGATCGTGGGGCGGTGGGACGGTAATTGTTTGTGGTTTGAAGAGATTGACAGGCGCGCCGATCCGCTGCTGTCGGAGGAGTTGAAAGCTGCTTTGAAAAAGTTGATTTTGCCTCAAGAGGTTCGCTTTAAAGGGATGACGCCCGAAATGCGAAGTGTTTACGAATTGGCGTGCCGAAACATTAAAGATTTCGATCCGAAAGTACGCGACGAACAGCGCTTGCAGCGGGCGTTGAAGATGGGCGGCGGCAAGTTGCGGGATTTTAGCGATCGCGCTGATTATTGGCTGGTTGAATGGACTAGCGGCAGCGGAGAACATCACAGTTCTGCGATCGCCAAAAATGACTTGACTGTGATGAGTGCTGGCATTTGTCTCAGCGGATTGGACAAAGATTTTGACTTGCAGTCATTAGTCGGAGTCGTCGAAAATCGATAAAAATCATCAATCCTGACTAATGACCAATGACAACTGTCAACTGTCAACTGTCAACTATCAACTGTCAACTATCAACTGTCAACTATCAACTGTCAACTGTCAACTGTCATGAGTATATTTTTTCACGAACAACTTTACAGAAGTGCCGCAGTGATGTCGCTGGTAAAAAATTTCCCGGTAACTGTGTGCGGCGCGGGCGCTTTGGGTGCGAATATTACGGAGAGTCTGGCGCGATCGGGCTTTTGTCAGTTAAAAGTCATCGATCGCGATCGCATCGAAGAGCGCAACCTTTCCACTCAACCCTATTATCGATCGGACATCGGCGCATTCAAAGCCAAAATTCTCGCCAACAACCTCTACCGCGCTTTGTCCGTCAGCATTGACGCCCACTCAAAAGAATTGACACCCGCCAATGCCGATCGGCTGCTTGCCAACAGCGCCGTTGCGATCGATACTTTTGATAACAGTGTCGGGCGGCAAGCAGTCAAAGATTACTGTGCCAGTGTCTCCATTCCGTGCTTGCACGTCGGATTAGCCGCTGATTACTCCGAAATAATTTGGAACCAACACTATCGGGTTCCTTCAGCGGCGAATGATGACATTTGCGATTACCCGCTGGCGAGAAACTTGGTAATGCTGACGGTTGCTGTTGCCTGCGAAGTCATTGTTACCTTTGCTGCTACCCAAGAGCAACAAAATTTAACTTGCACGATCGGAGATTTTGCAGTAAAGCCACTTATATTGTAAAATGTCGGTTGACTGTTGCCAGAAACCCGGTCGAGATTGGATACATCCATCCCAGAAACCCGGTTTCTCACTCTCAAACAATTGTCAGTCGATTTTAGATTTTAGATTTTAGATTTTAGATTGACTTGCAGCATTGAATCTGGGAGCTTGAACAAAAGTCTAAAATTTTGGGATCGTCCACGACTTTAGTCGGTGGCTTGTACCCGTTTCTTGCGGGTCAAACTTGCAGAAAACGCTTGAGAAAATTAACAGGGAAAGTATGGTTGGATCGCAGACTTTTTATTATTTACTAGCAGTTCTCGGCTTATTAGTTTTGACTGGCGCCAATGCAGCCACTTATTCTGGGGGCGGGGGCGGCGCAGTTTGCCCCACTAATGATTGCCACGAACCAGAAGTTAGATTCCACAAAAGGATTTTAAAACACGGATCGAGAGGGGAAGATGTGAGAAAACTGCAAAAATTGTTGAACGCGCGGGGTTTGTGTCCAGAACCGATCGCACTTGATGGCGTGTTCGGCCCGACAACCCTAGACGCAGTGAAAAGGTTTCAACGACAAGCCCACCTTCCTGTAGACGGAATTGTGGGAGGCCAAACTTGGGACAGACTGTTTGCTAGTTCGTAAATTTCAGCACCTGAAAACAGTAGTTCCTAATTCATCATTGCCAATCATTAATCGCTGCGGTTTGTAGTTGTGCAGAGAGGCTATTTTGTGCAACTACAAACACAAAATCTCCAATCAAGAATCAATCGGAGACTAGATTGCTAATGAATGAAGTTTTAGATTTTTGGTTTGGTCGATCGAACTCTCCTGAGTTTGGCAAAGTTCAAAAGAAGTGGTTTGAAAAAGATGCGGATTTTGACGGGGAAGTGCGATCGCGCTTTCTTTCACAATACGAACGAGCAGCCTCGGGTCAACTCGACTCCTGGCTAGATTCCCCGGAAAACTGCCTAGCATTAATTCTACTGCTCGATCAATTTGGGCGCAATATGTTTCGCGAAAATGCCCAAGCCTTCGCCACAGACAGCAAAGCCTTAGCCGCCGCCCAACACGCTGTTAAAAATCACTTCGATCGCGAATTGTTGACTGTACAAAAGTGGTTTATCTACCTGCCTTTTGAACACAGCGAAAACTTAGAACACCAGCAAAAATCTGTGGAATTATTTCGCCAACTCAGCGGCGAACCTGACAGCGATTCAGTCATTGATTTTGCAGTGCGGCATTTTAAAATAATCGAGCGTTTTGGCAGATTTCCCCACCGCAATCAAATTCTCGGACGCGAAACAACTCCAGAAGAAGCAGAGTTTTTGAGACAACCGGGTTCGGGATTTTAAAACGCGATCGCCAAATTTTTAGGTTATTTGCTATACAGACTTAAAAATACTATAGTTAAGAGGAATGCCCCACTGATTTTACAGCAAAAAGCACGGATTACAATTGTTATAAAAAATCGCGATTTTCTGCTAACATTTAAAATTTACAATCAAATCGGCCACTAAAATTATCAATATGTGTTTCAAACATCAAGAATATATAGATAAGCTTTCAACTCAATGCCCGCCACAGGACTATGAACCTAAAGAAATGCTGGCTTTTAGATTTGTATTTGAACCCAATGATGAACGATCTATTAATAACTTTAAACCAGTGCTGATAATAACTCCGCAGCGCAACCTACAACCCGAAACTGAAGCAACCAGATGTCAAGGTTATGCGCTATCATTATTTGATACCAGGGAAAATGCCGAAAAACGTTATTTAAAACTAACAAAAAAAGAAAAAAACTGCGCGATTCTCTGGGGACTCACATAGCAGCAGGAGCGCTCTGCAAGACAGATGGAGTTCTCTCCAAAATAGATGATAACGGTCACTTGAGCCTACATGAATTTGCTACTGCTGATTTAGCAGCCAAATTTGTAATAACATCTTGTTTATTGTAAGGTAGAAAAATATGGAACAATTAATAGGATTTAAACTAAGTAAATTTCCTCTAACTCTCAGAAGCATAGTCCATTTAGAGTATTTCGACGGCCCCCTGCTATCGCTTTTTGAGAATGAATACGGCGATAGCTATCTTTATTCTTGGTGCGATGTAGATAATTTGTACAATCGCTGGTTGGTTTTCAGAGTTGCACAACTAACTCTCAAGCTTTACATAGAGGGACAAGTTTCATTGCACCAGTTAATTGTAAATCCTGTTGACGGATTTCTATATTCATTAGATATAGACAATGCTTTACAGGTAAAAAACACTTATTTAATCCTGCCTGAAAATTTACCTGCCATCTACTTGCCCGAAACAGATTCCTATTACGAAATGTCTGATTTAAATCGCGAAACGGCGGAAGAAGATAAGTTATTAATTTTTCAAAAGCTTTCCGGGGAATCTCAACTTAGCAAGGTTTGAAGCTGACTAAAAAACCAGAGCCCCGACTTCTTGAAAAAGTCGGTATCTAATAGATCGCCCCATCGTCAGCCGCGATACTGCACGCGATAAATCCGGTTATTCGCTTCCTCAGTAAACAGCAAACTCCCGTCAGGTAAAACCAGCAAACCAACAGGCCGCCCCCAAGTTTTCGGGCCTGACGGATCTGTGAGAAAACCAGTCAGAAAATCCTCATAATAACCTTGAGGGCGTCCCGTCGCCGCATTAAAAGGTACAAACACAATTTTATAACCCGTTCCTGCATTGCGGTTCCAACTGCCGCGAAACGCCACAAACGCCCCGTTAAAAAATCTTTTTGGAAACGTTTTTCCGTCGTAAAACTGAAGTCCCAAAGCCGCCGAATGCGCCTGAAACAGCACGTCAGGCATTAATGTTTTAGCCGCTAAATCAGGTCGATCGCTATTTCCATTTTTGGCATGGCGCGGGTCGAGCAAATTTGGCTTAAAATAAGTATAAGGCCAGCCGTAAAACTCGCCTTGACGAATTCTTGTCAAGTAATCCGGCACCAAATCATCTCCCAAACCGTCGCGTTCGTTGACTGTAGTGTAGAGTTGATTAGTTTTCGGGTGAAAATCCAATCCCACCGGATTTCGCAAACCGGAAGCAAAAGTTTGCGGGTTTGTGCCGTCCAAATTCATCACTTGCACCGACGCCCTCGGCAAGGGTTCGGAATCGGCGTTAGACTGGGAACCAACTGATACAAAAAGTTGGCGGTTATTTGGAGCAGCGACAACGTTTCGCGTCCAGTGTTGGTTGTAGCCGCCGCCCGGTAAATCGGCAATTTTTTGACCAGTACCTGTTAATTGTTCCTGCCCTCTTGTGTAGGGAAATCGGCGGACTTCATCGGTATTTCCCAGGAAGAAATAGCGATCGGCAAAAGCCATACCAAAGGGAATATTTAACCCGTTTTGGGCGCTGGCAAAAGTCATGTTCACCTCAGCAACGCCGTCGCCGTTGGCATCCCGCAGCAGCCTAATCCGATTCTGCCGGGTTTCTGTTACCAAAACATCCCCTGTCGGCGTCAAAGCCAGCCATCGGGGAGCGTCTAAATTGTCAGCAAAAACGTTGACGACAAAGCCAGCAGGCACTCGCAGCACTGGCGATGCCGGAATCGGTACTACTTGAGGAGGTTTTGAGGCGCTTTGACTGGCGAAAGGCTGCGGCAAAGCCGTTGCAACAATCTTGATTGGCTGCGGCGAAAGCGGTTTGGTCGGTACAATTTGATTTGTGCGAACATTTGTCAGCGGTGCAACGGAGGGAAGTTGCGACAGCGGACTTGGTGCGGGCACAGGAGTCGCTGTAGCATCGGTAGCTCGATCGCACCCAACCAGCGGTAACAGCAGAATTAGCAGCAACAAACGCAGGTAATACATAGCAGCGATTTCTCAACAATTGCTTGACAATTATCTTATTCTAACTGCTCTGAAAAAGCGAAGCCACCGCGCGCGCGGTGGCTTAATTCCCTTTACAACGGTAACTCTACCAAAGTCCTCTCACAGGAGGAGCTGGACGCGGAGCTGGAATCGGACGGGGAGCCGGAATCGGAGCGGGAGCCGGACGGGGAACCGGACGGGGAGCTGGAGCCGGACGCGGTGGCGGTTCAGGGGCCGGACGCGGTGCTGGGGTTGCGGGACGAACAACCGTTGTAGAGACTACTTTATAATCGGGGATCACAACAATCTTTTCCACCTGATCTCCGGCTACGGTGGCTCTGACTTTCATTCCCGGTACGAGAGCCGTAATTCTCAGGACGCATCTTTGAATCCTGAGAGTCCTGTAGGGCCCACTTTCTGGGCTAATTGTTACTATGTCGCCGACAATATTTTTGACAAAACCGATAATGGTTTGAGTGTTTGCTGTCGTGGTGGTCTGCGTTTGAGCTATTTCAGTTGCAGGGTTAGCCATCGCAGGATGCACTGAGACCGCCGAAATTAGCACCGACAGGGTTGCACCTGTCAATAATTTTATGTTCTGAAGACGCATTGAAACCTCACATTAACTGCTATTCAGGGTCGGGTTTGCTTCCGCTGCGCGAAAATCCCAACCTCTAGACCTAATCCAGTTTAATCCCCGGAGTAGGAAATTTAGGACAATCTCAAAAAAGATTATCGAACAAGTGTTGAAAGACTAAATTTTACACCATAAGTTCCCGATTTACAACAAGTTCCGCGCTTGGCATCTCTAGAGTGTCGGCGTGATATATTTGAGTTTGTTCGATCGACCGCTGCCGTTTTTTTGTGTCCGCCTAACTGTTGGGGCACCGGCGGGAAAATCTGCCAAAAGACAGATTGTGCTTGCCGGATGCAGCAGCGCCACAGTTTCAATTCTCGATCGCCAGCCTGCCACAGCTAAAAAAATCAAATTCGTCGGAGGTAAAATTTAATCATTTTCTTGCAGGATTTACGCATCAACCGGATTTGTTCGCGAAAATCTCTGGCGGATCGCTACCGATCCCCCCTATAAAAACCAGTTTTTTTTTGGTATTAGTGCGTAATTTTTGTGTTGAATTATATCAAATACGGTCAATTACCCGTAATAAAAAGTGTTTGTTCGATCGTTCGGAGTGCGAGTCCGCATCAAATTTCAAGGACTTGCATTCCGAACGATCGAACCAATTTGGTAGTCGTTAGACAAGTTATAATTTGTGAAATTGAAACTAAAAACTGGGCAGCGCATTTACAGTCAAAAAGCCCTCTCAAAAATTTTAATATCGGGTGCAGTTTGCGGATAATTAGATAGGAACTTTGTAGGAACTGCTGGTGAGGAGTTTAGCGAACAAAATAATGGTGAACAGCAAATTTTTATTTAACAAGTTAATTGTGCTGAGTTTGAGTGCAGCCGCGCTGTCTGTTGCCTTACAGCAGCAAGCGACTGCCGAACCTGCAGCTAATTGGAGTAATAGTGCGATCGCCCAGCGCTCCAAATCCGAGGTAAAATTACCGGATCTCGGAGTCCCAGAATTGCCACCATTGGGCGAACCGTCTCGGTATATTCCCCAAGAACCAAAGGCGCCCGAAAATCCCATAGAGGAAGTGCGTTTAGTGCTGAAATTGCGAGAACGCCGGGTCTATGTTTACCGCAAAAACAAGGTGCAAGCCAGTTTCCCGGTGGCTGTCGGAAAAGACGGCTGGGAAACTCCCACCGGCAATTTTAAAGTCATGCAAATGATTAAAGATCCTGTTTGGGAACACCCTTGGACGGGAGAACTTGTACCCGCAGGGCCCGACAATCCGCTGGGAACCAGGTGGATCGGGTTTTGGACGGATGGTAAGAATGTCATCGGCTTTCACGGGACTCCTACTCCAGAGTCGATCGGGCGAGCTGCTTCTCACGGTTGTGTCAGAATGTTCGACAAAGATGCCCAAGCTTTATTTGAGAAAGTCGCAGTTGGCACGCCGGTGATAGTCGAGAAGTAATTAGGTTTGATCGTTCCAAATGCGAGTCCTCGGATTTTTAGAGGACTAAAGTCCGAACGATCAAACCTAGATCGTTCAAATAGATTGCTGGTATTTTTCCAACAATTCCGGGATATAATCGTAGCCATCAACACCGATCGCCGGAATGATACTCGCTCGACTTTTCGCCAAAGACTGTTTAAAAGCTTCCGCCCCCATTTGTCCCCGCAAAATTGTCAGCAAACCAGCCGATTGACGCCACTCCATCGCCCCAATTTGCTCCAAAGTATACATTCCCAAACTGCCAGCAAATATCGCTTGTTCTAGTTGATTCATGCTGTAATAAGCTTGAGCCAAATAAGCCAAATTCAGACCTTGCAAATACAAGTCGCCGGAAAATTGGGCAGCTTGCCAACCTTTGACCAAATACTCGATCGCTTCTGCCGGATTTTCCAGGGCAATTTTAGCAATGCCGAGACTGCTGGAACAAAAAGCTTGACTTTGCCTGTCGCCCAATTTTTCCGACAGCAACAAACCTTGTTCCAAATAGCCGATCGCACTTTCATAAACCTCCGGTTCCACCTCCTCCAACTGCCGCGCTTGAAACACCTCGCTGTAGCCCAAATTAGCCAGGGCATTTGCCTCACCTTGCCGCTCTCCCGCTTGTCTGGCCATAATCAAAGCCCGCTGGCTGTAATTAATCGCTTCCTGATAATTTTTTTGAGCAACATAATTGCGGCTGATGTGATTGAGATTGGCAACTTCGCAAGCTTTGTCTCCTTCCATGCGGGCAATTTCCAGAGATTGCTTGTGCAGCAAGATCGATCGATCGTAGGCCCCCGCCGCCTGCATCGAATAACCCAAAAGCGTCAGAATCCGAGCTTTCGCTTGAGTACCTTCAACGCGCCGCAGCGGTTCATCTAAATAATCCAAAGTATGCCGCAGAGCTTTACCATCAAACGAAGCAAAAATCCCGCCGTAAAGCGGAAAGTATTGCCGCTGAGAAAAAGCGCGCAAAATTTGCAAAGTTACTTGAAAACAAGCATTGGCCAACTGCTCGCCGCTCTTAGTAGAATTATTAAACCCACTAGCTAGCTGACTCCAAATTACCGAAAAAGTAATGTAAGTAGAAATCGAAGCTTTTGTGGACACTTTGGAATCATAAACTTGCTTGTCGAACCATGTTACCAATGCCCGCTGCAAGCACTGCAAAATAATTGCCACTTCCAGCAATGTACCTAATTCTACATTAGATTGCTTTGCTGCGAATTCAACTAGAGATTCGCCCCTGGCAATAGTATTCAAAAGAGCGTTAGCAAAGACACTATTAACCTTTTTCGCCCAAAAAGCCCAAGGCCCATTTTGTTCGGGACTGCCAGCGAATCCTAGCTGCTGCGGCTGATAAATCCAGCCGACGAGTTCCGGTTCTAACCGCTGCCAAGATTCTAAACCTTTGGCAATCCCGGCGGTAATTTGCTGCAAATCTCGCTCGGTTTCGGGATTGGAAGTTTGCAGCAGTTGTTGGTGCAGGGATTTTGCCAATTGCTGCAATTGAGCTAGAGTCAGCGGATGTTCTTTATTCGGGTCAATTACTTGCAATAATGCCAGGAGGCGGCCGTTAGATTCGGCGGTAAGGATTTGTTGGATTGAGGATGCAATTTCGCGATCGACGCGGTTATCTTTCTGCCAGCGTTCCCATTCTCCTTGGATAGTTTTTAGCGCTCTGAGGGTGCGATTTGCCTTGGCTTGTTTGATTTCGTCTTTTTCATTTCTGAGCAGGTTTTCGGTGGCATCGAGGCGTTCGCCGAAACAGCGTTCAAAGATTTCGCCGGTGCCGGTGCCAATGTCTTGCACCAACATTTGATAGACTTGTTCTTTAGAGCGAATTTGACCTTTGAGGGTGATTTCGACAATTTTATCGATCAGTGCTAGGTAGCGATCGCGCAATGAAGTAGATTCTGGCATAAGTTATTTTTAGTTAATAAGTTTTTATTGACACCGCAGACAGTATTTCAGGCTGCTACTTAATTTTACAGCTCGTCTGGATTAATGCCCATCTCTCGGAGGATCTCGGCCAATCGATTTGCTCGCTGTCTTTCCGATTCAGCCCGTTGACTTTCTAATTCAGCCCGCTGACTTTCCGATTCAGCGCGTTGACTTTCTAATTCAGCCCGTTGACTTTCTAATTCGGCTCGTTGTCTTTCAAATTCTTCGGGAGTCAGAACCCAATCGCCACTAGCATCGTACCAGCGCAGCCACAACCTCGAAAAACCTTGATAATTACCTTCCCACAAACCAATACCTAATTCTAATTCCGGTATCCAGAATCGCGAATCGGTTAAAACTTGTTCGCGGTAACGATTATCAATCACTTGAAATACTCTCAGTTGATTAGTGTAGCGACTGAAAACAAAGTAGTAAGGAATCTGCAAAATTTCTTCATAAACTCGCCACTTAGTAGGCGGTTTATTTCGTGCTTCTGGTGTGATTCCTAAATCCTCATCTTCAGTTCCCGGTGACAGCAGTTCCACTACTACTAGAGGACTAATATTTTCTTGCCACATGACGTAGCTGAGGCGCAATTCGTCACCTATATAAAATCTCGAAGCCCCCAAAACAACGAACCAATCAGGTCTTTTATACCAATTGAGATGGTTAGAATCGTAGTATAAATTGAGGTCTGTCGCTATAAAGATTTGTTCTAGCGGATGGTTGGCGGGGCGGCAGGTTATACGCAGCAGTTCGGGTTGATAGTCGTGGAATTCGTCAGGCAAACCAGGTTCCTCCGGGTCTTCACTGGGTAGATCGTACATCGTAGGGAGGACTTTTGTTTGGTAAGGCTGCGAATCCGGTACGTACATCGTCATAAGATTACCCGGGCGAGACGGCTTGAGGAGGTTGAGGCGGTACGGTAATTAAGACATTATAGCGCGCTGCGATTTCTTTGGGCAGAAAGTCAGTATCCTTTGCTCGGGTAATTTTATCGAGATAGCAATCTTTTAGTGCTAGCAGAAAACCTTTAATTGCTTTTGGTGAATTTTGCGAGTCGGCTGTCTTCAAGAAATCTTGCCATTTACTCTCATCTGTGCCGTTAATATCTAGCAAATACAGCGCAGCTAAATACTCGGCTAATCGAACTGGTTTCCTGACTTGCGATCGCCCTTTTGTTACGGCCTCGGTTTTACACTCGAACTCCTGCCTTCTCTTAGACTTGGCGACGGTACGCCGTTTTTGAAATAACAGCGAGCTCGATCGCCCTCCAATCCCGGACGCACGTAAGTAAAAGCCTGACATTGGTCATCAACCGCACAGATTTGTTTGCACAGATCCGGGTCTGGTTTGCTAACGTACATATTGTTATAATCAAAGCCGATTCTGTCAGTATCTACCTCTAAATTCCACCTAGTCAGCCGCCAGTATTCATGTCCTCCCCATCCTACCATCACCAGTATTCCCGCCGCCAACCAAGATTTTGAGGATTGAAAAAAGGTATTTGAAGTCAATTTGGCCAGGGGATGCGATCGCCCTTGGGGCTGATGTAATTGCAGCACTGGTTTCTGTCGTTGGCTGACGAGAGAGTTTAAATCTTGCAGGACTTCATCGGGCGATCGATAGCGTTTATTGAGAGGAAGTTCAATCATTTTATTCAAAATTCGAGCCAGTTCTTCGCTAACTGGATTGTCGATTAAATAATTGGGCCAAACAAACTTGCTTTCGCTAGCATCGTACAGATCGAAAGGCTCCATTCCCGTCAGCAAGTGGATGCAAGTAACGCCCAAACTGTAAATATCGCTAGCAAATACAGCTTTACCGATTGTTTGTTCGGGGGCGGCATAACCCGCACTGCCAATACTTGTCCCAGTTTCACCAAAAGCGGCGGCGGCGACATATTTTGCTGCACCAAAATCAACTAAAACTAGACCCCCCCTAACCCCCCCTTGCCAAGGGGGGGGACAAGAGTTGGAATTAGCCTCCCCTTGTAAAGGAGAATTGGAATTAGCTCCCCCTTGGTAAGGAGAATTGGAATTAGCTCCCCCTTGGTAAGGAGAATTGGAATTAGCCCCCCCTTGGTAAGGGGGGGTTGGGGGGGTGCGGCGGATAATATTGTCTGGCTTAATATCGCGGTGAATTACTTTGCCGCTGTGGATAAATTGCAGCACGGGCAATAAATCTTGCAGCAAAATCCGAATTTGATGTTCGCGAAACGGGCCAGTTTGAACTAACTCTTGAGCTAAGGTTTTGCCGTCGATAAATTCCTGTACAATATAAAGCCGATCGCCCGACTCGAAATGCGCTAAAAGTTCGGGAATTTGCGGGTGTTTTCCCAACTGTTCCAAGCGTACTGCTTCCTGGCGAAATAATTCGAGTGCTTTGGGAGCGTTATTGTGTTCTTGAGGGAAAAACTGTTTGATGACGCAGGGAGGATTTGAGGGTTTAAATTCATCTCGTGCTAGCAAAGCGATGCCAAAACCTTCTCTGGCTATAGACTTAGTGGGACGGTAGCGATCGCCCAAAAGCAAGCTGGTACCGCAACTCAAGCAAAATTTAGCACCTGCGGGATTGCTATCGGGTTTTTTACAGTTGGGGTTGAGACAGTAACTCATGGTTGGTGTGAGGAGAAAATTACGGCAGTGAATCTATTTTAAATGCTGCCACGGGCGATCGGGAAATCTCGAATTTAGGGCGATCGCATCTTCCACAACCAACCAAAAATTATTTACCACAAATAATTGGTTTAAAGCCCCAAGCTTCTTCGGGAGAAATTAAAATCAGACAATTCATTCCTCCAATCCTCTTCCTTCCTTTGTCAAGTGCTGTCAACTGTCAACTGTCAACTGTCAACTGTCAACTGAATGAAGTGTAACTTTTGCTGGGAATTTGGATATATGAATCGGGCATTTCATGCTGCTGGTGAATAGCAAAAAAACGGCGCTCAATTTCTTTGAGAACTGCTGCATCATAATAAATCGTACCGCAATCAAGACAAATCTCAACTGGCGTGTTAGGAACTAGCAAGTATTTACCTTTGTGACTGTAAAGGTAATTGATGCTACGTTCGTCATGGTGGTTACTACCGCAGGTATTGCATCGAATTTCCCGCATAAATTTATCCTCTTTATCCCGGATTTCTGATTCTCAATCGACATTTAGACAAGCTTGAATATCTTCTATTTGTTGTAGCCAGAAATAGCCTTCTAAAATGGTTTCAGTAGTATCGTCGGCTGCTAGCATTCCTAGAATATGCTCAACAGCCAGACGGCGACCTCGAATAATCGGTTTTCCGTTAAATATTTTGGGGTTTACTGTGATTCGTTCTAAAAGTTTTTGAGCGTCCATAATTTGAGGCATAATTAGATAATCGCCATTCTATCATATTTGATTGATGATTTCCCAACCACTTACCCTCTCAAAAAGCACTCCCGTCTTAGAAGCCCAAGGATTGACTCGCCGCTTCGGCGGTTTAGTGGCGGTAAACGACGTATCTTTTGCAGTTCAAAAACACGAGATTTTTGGATTGATCGGCCCTAACGGGGCTGGCAAGACGACTCTGTTTAATGTAATGACTGGACTGATACCTGCTTCTAGCGGCAATCTGATTTATCAAGACGAAAATATTTCCAAATTGCGGCCTTATCAAATTGCGAATAAAGGTATTGCGCGAACATTTCAAAATATTAGGTTGTTTGGGGAACTTTCAGCTTTAGAAAACGTGGCGATCGCCCGACACATCCACAGCCGATCGCAAAATCCGGTATTATCGCTACTATCGGGGATTTTCGGCTTACCAGAATCTAACGCAATGGAGCGCAAAACCCAGCGGAAAGCCCTGGAATTGTTGGATTTGGTCGGATTGGGCGATCGCGCGGGCTCCCAAGCCAAAAACCTGCCCTACGGCGACCAGAGGCGCTTAGAAATTGCCCGCGCCTTAGCCCTAGAACCGACAATCTTGCTGTTAGATGAACCAGCGGCGGGGATGAATCCGAATGAAAAGCACAAGTTAAGTGAATTTATCCGCGAAGTGCGCCAACAATTCAATTTAACTGTAATATTGATCGAGCATCACGTACCGCTAGTTATGGGATTGTGCGATCGAATTGCCGTCTTGCATTTTGGTCAGCTAATTGCCTTGGGCGAGCCTGCTGTTGTCAGGAACGATCCGGCTGTGATCGAGGCTTATTTGGGAGATGAAAATTAAATAAATTAAAATTAGATAAAATTCCTTCACATTGGCAACCATTTTCACCCATTCTGTAGGGGCGGGTAAACCTGCCAATAATTGCCTAAAATCCACGATATCATAAACCCGCCCCCGCCCAACCGAAAATCAGAATATACCTCAAATTAAAAGTTACAATAAATGCAACACAGCCCAATCCAAGCAAAAGAAAACATCCTCTTAGAACTAAAAAACCTTTGTGTAAATTACGGAGGAATTCAAGCTCTGCAAAATATCAATTTAACCGTGAAGGCGGGGGAAGTTGTCAGTCTCATCGGCGCTAACGGTGCGGGGAAAAGTACGACGCTGAGAGCGATTTCTAAAATAGTTAATTTGCGACAAGGACAAATTATCTACAGCGGGCGCGATATGACGCGCCGCCAAGCGCACGAAGCGGTAAAATTGGGAATCGCGCACAGTCCAGAAGGGCGAAGGGTTTTGGCGCAGCAAACGGTGTTGGCTAACTTGGAATTGGGGGCCTATATTCGATCGGACTCTGTGGCCGTAAAAGCCGATTTAGCCCGCCAATTCGAGATATTTCCGCGCCTAGCAGAAAGGCGCACCCAACTAGCAGGAACCCTCAGCGGCGGGGAACAGCAAATGCTGGCGATCGCCCGCGCGCTCATGAGCCGCCCGAAACTGCTATTATTAGACGAACCCAGTTTAGGCTTAGCACCCGCGATCGTCAAAGAAATTTTCGCGATCGTTCAAAACCTGCGCTCTACGGGCGTTACAATCTTGTTAGTCGAACAAAACGCTAATTTAGCACTCCAAATTGCCGATCGGGGTTACGTGCTAGAAGCTGGTAACATTACTCTCACAGGCCTGGCATCAGATTTGCTAAACGACGATCGAGTTAGGAGGGCATACTTAGGATGACTTGGTTAATTTTAGGAATCTTGACCGCTTTCTTTGAAGCCGTCAAAGACGTTCTTGGCAAACAAAACCTCCAAAAAAGTGACGAATATGTCGTCGCTTGGTCTTTCTCATTTTTTTCAGTCATCTTTTTGATTCCCTGGGTACTTTATACAGGAATTCCGCCATTAAACTCTCAATTTTGGCTCGCCCTATTAATCGGAGGTGGCATCAACGCTTTCACAGCCCTCCTCTACATCAAAGCCATCAAACTATCAGATTTATCCCTGACACTACCGATGGTAGCTTTGACACCCTTATTTATGTTGCTAACTTCACCGTTAATGGTCGGTGAATATCCCAAACTTTTTGATTATATTGGCATTTTACTAATCGTAGCAGGCTCTTATTTATTAAATATCAAAGAGAAATCTAAAGGATATTTAGCTCCATTCAAAGCACTGCTGAATGAAGCCGGGCCAAAATTGATGTTAATCGTCGCATTTCTCTGGAGTATTGCCTCAAATTGTGACAAAATAGGAGTTACAAATTCCTACCCTATTTTTTGGGTATTCTCTTTGTTTGGTACAATGAGTGTTTTGCTACTGCCAGTTTTATTGCACAAAACCCCAAATCCAGGGCGACAAATTCTCAAACAATTACCAATGCTAGCTGCTATGGGGTTTATCAATGCTACTGGAGTAATTTTTCAAATGCAAGCTTTGACATTAACTTCCGTAGTGCGAGTGACGGCCCTTAAGCGTACTAGCGTGTTAATGGGTGTATTGTTCGGTCATTTCATTTTTAAGGAAAAAGATATTCAAGAAAGATTATTAGGGGCCGGAATCATGATTTTGGGAGTTTTATTTATCAGTTTATCGGATGAGATTTCCGGGAATTTGACGCTCATTCTCCCCCGAATGTAGGGGCGGTGCCCCCGTGCGGGCCCTCTCTCGGTTGGGCGGGAATGTCCGGGTTGGCAAACACGCCCTAGCCTTTATTTATGTATAAGTCATGTTATAGTAAAGGCGATCGCACTTTCTCTCACTATTTATTAACATAAAAAAAATTAATGCACAAAATAGCCGCCACACCGGGAGGTTGGAACCCTCAAGCAGAAGGAGTAATTTTTATTCAGCAAACCCCCGCACCAATAGTATTTATTAGTGCTGCTGACACCGACATTCAAACTCTCGCAGCGGCGGCATCCAAAATGCCGGCAGCATTCCCCAAACTGCGCGCAGTAAACCTGCTTCAGTTGCAGCAACAACTAACAATTGATACTTATGCCGAGGAAGTTTTAGAACGCGCAGAGGTCATAATCTTAAGACTGTTAGGAGGGCGTTCTTATTGGTCTTACGGGTTAGAAATTCTGCGGGAAACGGTGCAGAAAACTAAGGCATCACTGATTGTAATGCCGGGAGAAGACAGTCCAGATCCCGATTTAATCAGCCATTCCAATGTATCGCTGTCAGCAGTAAATAGACTGTGGCGCTATTTCACAGAAGGCGGAGTCCAAAACTTTGTTAATGCACTCAAGTTTACCGCTGATATTTGTCTGAAAACTTCCTACAATCCGCCGCTACCGCAAACAGTTTCTCGGGTGGGGATTTATGAGTGGGATGGACGCGCGGGGGCCAGTTTTGAAACTTTCCAACCAGATTCAGATCCCCCTAAATCCCCCTCCCGGGGGACTTTGACAACTTCTGGCTCCCCCCTTATTAAGGGGGGCTGGGGGGGATCTGCGGGCTTACTAACCCAGCCTAAAGTCGGAATTTTATTTTATCGCGCTCATTACTTATCAGGAAATTTAGCACCAATCGATGCACTTTGTCAAGCTCTAACAGAGCGAAACTTAGTACCGGTTCCCGTTTTTGTGTCTTCGCTGCGGGAACCAGATTTGCAAGTAGAATTGCTGGAATATTTTACACCCAAAGACTCAGAACCAATTCAATTATTGCTCAACACCACAAGTTTTGCTGTCTCCGGTTTCAGCAGTCAAGAACCGGAACAAAACAGCTTAAAATGCTTAGACGTTCCAGTATTGCAAGCAATCTTCAGCGGCGGCGGTTTGGAACAGTGGGAAACTGAATTGCAAGGACTTTCCCCCCGCGATGTGGCGATGAATGTCGCACTGCCAGAAGTAGATGGTAAAATCATTACTCGCGCGGTTTCTTTTAAAGCCGTACAGACTTGGAACAGCGAATTAGAAACAGATGTAGTAGGCTATGTCGCAGCGGGCGATCGCATTTCATTTGTAGCAGATTTAACCGCGAATTGGGTGAAGATGAAACAAACCCCAGCCGCTAACAGACGCATCGCCATAATTCTCGCAAACTATCCCACCCGCAACGCCCGCTTAGCCAACGGCGTCGGCTTAGATACGCCCGCTAGCTGCGTGGAAATCCTCAAAGCTATGCAGCAAGCCGGCTATCAAGTTGAAAACATCCCCGCTAGCGGCAACGAGTTAATTGAACAGTTGACTTCGGGCGTGACAAATGACCCGGAAGGACGCGATTTGCAGCCTGTTCGTCAATCTTTGGATTTGGCAGAATACGAACAATATTTTGCTACTTTGCCGCAGCAAGTACAGGATGGGATTTGCAAAAGATGGGGATTACCAGGAAGCTATGCACAAAATTCAATAACTAACAATACGTTTTTTCCGATTCCGGGAATTCAATTCGGCAATGTATTTGTGGGAATTCAACCCTCGCGCGGCTACGAACTTGACCCTGCCTTAAATTATCACGCGCCAGATTTGGAACCTACCCACAATTATCTAGCTTACTATTATTGGCTGCGAGAAAAGTTGGGAATAGATGCGATAATTCATGCGGGAAAACACGGCAATTTAGAATGGCTTCCCGGTAAAAGTGTCGCATTATCTAATAAATGTTATCCAGAAGTAGCATTGGGCGCGCTGCCGAATTTTTATCCGTTTATTGTCAACGATCCGGGGGAAGGTTCCCAGGCAAAAAGACGATCGCAAGCTGTGATAATCGACCACCTGACACCGCCGATGACTCGCGCCGAACTCTACGGGCCTTTGCAGCAGTTGGAAGCCTTAATCGACGAATATTGCGAAGCCCAAAGCTTAGATCCGTCCAGATTGCCGATGATTCGCGATCGCATCGTCGCCCTCACCAACAAAGAAAACTTAGATAAAGACTTAGGAATCCAACTAAATAAATCGGAATTCACAGAATTTATCACCCGCACAGACGGCTATCTTTGCGAACTCAAAGAATCGCAAATCCGATCCGGATTGCACATTTTCGGGCAGTGTCCCGAAGGTAGACAGTTGAGAGATTTGATAATTGCGATCGCCCGCCATCCTAGCACAAATCGTTCCGGCTTAACCCGCTCCCTCGCCCAAGACTTAAATCTAGATTTCGATCCCTTAACCACCGCAGGCGATTTAACCGCCGAATTAGAACAAACAGCCGCAGAATTAGTAGATGATTTAATTAAAAACATCCGCGTTCATCCGCGTCTATCTCTGGTTAAAATAGGAGAAGCCACCCAACAAGAATTAGATTGGATTGCCAACTATCTTTTACCTTCACTCCTGCAAACAAACCAAGAAATTACCAACCTGTTGCGCGGATTGGATGGGCGACACATCCCCAGCGGCGCATCCGGCGCGCCCACCCGCGGCAGACCCGATGTATTGCCCACAGGCCGCAATTTTTACTCGGTAGATATCCGCGCCATTCCCACAGAAACTGCTTGGAGAGTTGGCAGAGTTGCGGCCGAAACTTTAATCGAAAGATACACTCAAGAAAACGGCGAATATCCCAAAAGTTTGGGTTTGTCAGTGTGGGGAACATCCACCATGCGGACGGGGGGAGACGACATCGCGGAAGCCTTAGCATTAATCGGAGTTCAACCGATATGGGATGGGCCTTCGCGCCGAGTTGTAGATTTTGAAATTTTGCCTGTTTCTGTTTTGGGGCGGCCGCGCGTTGATGTTACTTTGCGGATTTCTGGATTTTTCCGCGATGCTTTTGCTAATTTAATTGATTTGTTTGACTCTGCGGTGAAAGCTGTGGCAGATTTGGATGAATCGGCGGAAGACAATCCTTTAGCAGCGCAAGTTAAGGAAGAGGTTTTGTATTGGGAATCGCTAGGAGTGAGTAGGGAAGATGCGCAAGTGCGATCGCAATTTCGAGTCTTTGGTTCTAAGCCTGGGGCTTACGGTGCGGGACTTCAGGGCATAATTGAAGCTCAAAACTGGACAAGCGACGGCGATTTAGCAACAGCTTACATTAATTGGAGCAGTTACGCCTATACTTCCTCTAGTTCATCAAATTTACCGGGAGATGTAGCAGGAGTTCAACAGAGTGAATGGGGATGTTGTGCACCGGAAGCATTTGCACAGCGCCTCGGCCAAATGCAAATAGTTCTGCAAAACCAAGACAACCGCGAACACGACATCCTCGACTCCGACGATTATTATCAATTCCAAGGCGGAATGACTGCGGCAATTCGCAATTTGCAAGGGAAAAATCCTGAAACTTATTTCGGCGATAACTCGATTCCCGAGAATCCGAAAGTGCGGCAACTGAAAGAAGAAATTGCGCGGGTTTACCGCAGCAGGGCGGTAAATCCGAAATGGATTGAAGGGGCGATGCGCCACGGTTACAAAGGTGCTTTTGAAATTGCTGCAACGGTGGATTTTTTGTTTGCTTACGATGCTACGGCAAATTGTGTAGAAGATTTTATGTATGCAGGAATTGCAGAGGCTTACATTTTTGATGAAAAAGTGCAGGGATTTATCCAGGAAAATAACCCTTGGGCGCTGCGGGATATGGCGGAAAGATTGCTAGAAGCGCGCCAGCGGGGGTTGTGGCAGAGTGCCGATCGCGATACGCTTGATAAATTGAGGTCGATCGCCCTGCAAGCCGAAGCAGTCATCGAATCCCATACCGAAATACGCAATTAAGGTCGCGATCGCAGCGAGAGACTTTCGGCAGTTTGCGGTAATATCTACTAATGTTTCGCGAACGGTGAAAGCTGTATGATTCGCCGCTACATTGCTAACCTCAGTACCAGCATCTTAAAACGTACCTGCGCCGCAGCCGCCGCGATCGCGCTAACCACAGTCGGATGTTCGCCACCCAAGCCGCCCAACACCGCAGCGGCATCTAGCCCGATCGCATCATCCTCCGTCCTAGCGCAGCCACCAACCTCTGTGTTAGCTAAAAACCCCAACAAAACCAAAAAATCCCTCAGCGTTCCCTCCTGCCCCCAAAACGATGGCTTTGCGGAGTCAGTTAACTTTGCCACCCAGGCCGCGAATTTGGCTCAATCTGCCAATTCAAAACAAGAGTGGGACGAAGTAGCCGCCCTGTGGGTGCAGGCCGTCGCTTGGATGCAAGCGGTTCCCCCCGGCAGTCCCAGACGGGCGTTTGCCGAGAAAAAAGTCATCGAGTACATGAAAAACCTGGTTTATTCGCAACAGCAAGCGGGCGCAACCCGATCGCAAGCCAGTACCGTCAGTTTCAGCAGCGATTTGCTGGACGAACAGCTAGAACTTTACCTATCCTACGTTGCAGCCGTCGGGCCGCCAGATGTTTTGATTGTCGGTAGTTCCCGCGCATTGCAGGGCGTCGATCCCAAACAGCTAAAACAATCTTTGGCGGCTAACGGGCGTCCGGGTTTAAAAGTATTTAACTTTGCCGTCAACGGCGCAACTGCCCAAGTAGTTGACTTTCAACTGCGGCGACTTTTAAAGCCCGATCATTTGCCTCAAATGATTGTCTGGGCGGACGGTGTGCGCGCATTTAACAGCGGCCGGGACGATCGCACTTTTAATTCGATCGTCGATTCTGAAGGCAGCAAGCTTTTAGCCGCAGGCGTCCGCCCCAAACTCCCGTCCGATGAACCTAACGCGATTCCCCAGTGTTACAGATTCCCGCAGCCCTGCAACACCGGTGGCGGCGGCACTTTCCGCCGAGCACAGGCATCTGTCGATCGACCCGATCCGGGCGGGCTCCATGCCGAGAATGCTGCAAGATATAAGTTAAAATTGATCGCAGCATCTTTCAAAACCCAAAAAGCACAATTAATTCCAGTCTCGCAGCCGACAACAGTAGCCATCCGACAAGTCAGCGAATTGGCAGATGCGATCGACTCTAACGGATTCATGCCTATGTCGGGAAGTTACAATCCCAACACATATTATCGACAACGCGCTTACGTTTCAGGCCAGTACGATCGCGACTACGAAGACTTCAACCTCGGCGGCGAACAAGCAACAGCCTTTAATTCAGTTGTAGCATTTACCAAAACTCGCAAAATCCCCCTAATTTTCGTCAATCTGCCCCTCACCGACGACTACTTAGATCCCACTCGCCGGTGGGCAGAACAGCAGTTTCGGCAGCGAATGCAGCAACTCTCGCGCCAAAAAGGCTTCGCTTTCCGGGACTTGTCGCAGCGGTGGCCTGGCCGCAACGACTATTTTTTTGACCCCAGCCATCTCAACCACTTTGGGGCGATCGCAGTTTCTCGCCTACTCGCCTCCGATTCCAGCATTATCTGGCCGCGCCCGAAATCCCGAAGTATCGACGGGTGAGAAAATAATTTCTCATTGCCAGCTCTGCCGACCGATTGTCGAGAATAGTTCAATATGTGGTATCCTTTCTCAAGGCTAAAGTACCGCCTTCGATATCAGTCATCTGAAGTCAAAGGTGTGATTAGCTAGGCAGACGAGAATCCCTAGGCCATAATCTTTGATTTGGTGAGGGAGTATGTCACCTTGGTTTAATTTCAAACTCCCTCAGCCTTTGATACTCCCTTCAACTGTTCAATAAATATATTTATCATGCTAAAAAATCAAAACGGAACCAAAAAATATTACTCCGTCATCAATAATCATCAACAATTTAAAAAGGAGAAAGTATCTTCTTTTGCAGAAATTTGGGAATGCAAACAAACTGGAGCAAAATCTCTACATTCGAGGATTGAGATTCTACCTGGCGATGTTATTGCTCAAATAGGTATTGAGGGATATGTCGAAAAACCTAATTATTTATCAGTTCAAATCGACGATACAAAACATATTTTGCTAGTTCCAAATTTTTTGCAGTATATCAATCATAGTTGTGACCCTAATGTTTTTTTTGACACTATGAATATGGTGGTTACCTGTTTGAGAAAAATTGATATGGATGAAGCAATAACATTCTTTTATCCATCTACAGAGTGGTCTATGGAACAAGGATTTGATTGTCTGTGCGGGAGTGAAAAATGTCTGGAGAAAATTCAAGGAGCATCATATTTGTCCAAAGATATTCTTAAAAAATATAGGTTAGCTGAACACATTAGTAAAAAACTATGAACTAAGGAGAAAAAACGTTTCCAAAAGCTGGGATTATATTCTAAAGAAACTTTGAACGGAATAAGCTGTTCTGCATTTAAATTATATGTCAAAAAACAATCAAACTCTTGTGGGGAGTAGGGGTTGGGCTTCTAGCCCGCTCCGAATATACAATTTAAATGCGCGACAGCTTAAGCTTGATTCCAAGACAGCAAATTACTAATGAGATGGCAACACCCAATATCGCTCTGAGTCAGTTAACTACTGGCTCTACCTATAACGAAACCTTTAATCGAGAGATTGTTGGCAGAGTCAAAACTTTTCAAGCCTCCTATCCCTCAAAAAAAATCTATATGATGGCCTGGGGTGACACGAGTCAGCCATTACCACCAATAGTAGTTCGAGCTTTAATTGATGAAGCAACAAAGTTAGGAAATTTCAACACTTATACAGGCTATGAAGATATTAATGGCAATCCAGAACTGAGAAAAGCTATTTGTCATAAATATTACCAACAAAAACTAAGTATTGAGTTTGATAGTTCAGAAATTTTTGTTAGTGACGGCGCACAATCATCTTCAGCTAATCTCCAAGAACTTTTTGGTTTAGATAATTCTGTGGCCCTGCAAAACCCTACTTATCCTTCTTTTGTTGAGGGAAATTTATTAGCAGGGAGAAGCCAATTTATTGAATTGCATTGTGACGAACAAAATAATTTTGTACCACCACCTCCCAAACAAAAGGTAGATTTAATTTATTTGTGCTTTCCCAACAATCCTACGGGAGCAGTTGCTACAAAAGAACAACTTAAAGGCTTTGTTGACTATGCCAGAAGCCATCAAGCTGTAATTATTTTTGATGCAGTTTATAGCTGGTTTGTGAATACCCCCAACATTCCCAGGAGTATTTATGAAATCGAGGGGGCTAAAGAATGCGCGATCGAAATTAATAGTTTCTCCAAAATTTCCAGCTTTACTGGTTTGAGGTTGGGTTGGTCTGTAGTTCCCCATACCCTCACCATTAAAAATACTACATTCGGAGAACTAAATCAGATGTGGAGCATTAGAAATTCAATTAAGTTCTGGGGAGCTTCTAATTTAGCCCAACAAGGTGGCATTGCTGTATTATCCGCACAAGGTCAAAAAGAATGTCAACAAAATATTGACTATTATCTAACTAATACTCGTCTTCTCCGACAAGCCTTGTCAAACCAGGCTTTTAATTGTTTTGGTGGTACAGATAATCCTTATATCTGGCTCAAAGCACTAGGAACAATGACATCTTGGCAATTCTTCGAGAAACTATTACAGGAAATGGGCATTGTTGGTATTCCTGGTTGTTTGTTTGGTAAGAGTGGAGAAGGTTATTTAAGGTTAAGTAGTTTAGTCACAAAAGAAGTAATTCAAGCAGTGGTTTCAAATCTCAGCTAAATTTAGTTAATTGTATTATGGAGATGTGAAATGTCGAAAATTGTAGGATTATGGACTGCACCAAGGTCTTGCTCAAATGCTTTTCTCAAAACTTTTTCTCAACGTCAAGACACAGAAATCATACACGAACCCTTTGCTGATATTTATTACTTTAGTAAATGGCGACGTTCTAAGAGTATGGGAGAGGATGAAACACGACTTAACACTAACAAACAAAAAGTAATTAATAGGATTAAATCCACAATAGCTCCTTTGGTGTTTTTTAAAGACTTTGCTTACGAAGCACTACCTTATGATCTCCCTCAAAATTTTTTGAATTGTTGTACTAATACTTTTCTTTTGCGCAATCCGAAAGAAGTAATCGATCCTTGGTATCGTGTAGGAATGTATTATCCTACTGAAGAGGAGTTAGGCTTTGTCGCCTTAGAGCGAATGTGGACTATAGTGACGATACAATTAAAACAAAAACCGATTTTAGTAGAAGCTAATCGTTTTCGTCATGAGCCGACAACAATATTGAAGTCTTATTGTCACCAAATTGGTATAGAATTTGAGCCAGCCATGCTTGAATGGAATGATAGTATTATGAAACAAGGACATTCTCATTCACAAGAGTTTTACCAAAAATGGCGCCAAACATTACATAGTAGTAAAACAATACTTCCTCCTAAAAATATTGACATAAAAATCCGTCCTCAAGATATGGAAATGATTGAAAATGCGATGATAATTTATCAAAAAGTAGCTTCTTTCTCATTGTAACCTTTTAAATAAAGATGCCGTACAAAATGAAAATTAAGCAAGTATAGAAAATATAAGTAATGGCAGTGCTACTGATTGGAGAAATAGAGCCTACAGATACTTGGTTTGTAGAATTAATTGCAGAATTAAAAAAATCTATGCCCCATATAGATTTGCGAGTTTTCCCGGATTGTGGAAAGTTTCAAGATGTTGAGATCGCCCTAGCATGGAAACCTCCACTGGGAGCATTGCTAAAATTTCCCAATCTTAAGCTGATTATTTCTTTAGGAGCTGGTGTAGATCATATTTTAAGAGACCAAAATTTACCTCATAATATCTCAATTGTTCGTCTTGTTTCGCCCGCTAAAACATTACAAATGGCTGAATATGTCAATTTAGCTGTTTTGTTTTTTCATAGGAGATTATTTGATTATCAACAATTACAGCGGTCGCAACAATGGGCATATTTGTCTATATCCAATTCTCAATCATTCACCGTGGGAATTATGGGTTTGGGCGCTTTTGGTTCAACAGTAGCTAAAAGACTTAGAGATATTGGTTTATCTGTCCGAGGATGGAGTCGAACCCCTAAAGAAATTGCAGGAATTAAGTGCTTCTATGGACAAGATCAATTTAGACTTTTTTTGAGTAAGTGTCGCGTACTCGTGTGTTTGTTGCCGCTAACATCAGAAACCGAAAATATTCTTAATGCTGATACATTTTCTGCATTGTCTCAACCAGCTTACTTAGTTAATGTTAGTAGAGGAAAGCACTTAGTAGAAGCAGATTTATTCAGTGCATTAGATTCTGGTAAAATTGCAGGAGCTTTTCTGGATTGTTTTTGTACTGAGCCATTGCCAAAAGATCATCCTTTTTGGCATCATCCTAGAATTATAGTTACTCCTCACATATCTGCTGCTGGTATACCTAGTGAATTAGCAGATCAAATTATTGATACTCTTATGAAATTTAAACAAGGCAAACCATTGAAAAATTTGGTTGACTTGAAGCAAGGTTATTGACATCTGGTTCAATTGCACAATTGTCACTTTTATTTCTGGTAGTAGGCATTGCAACTGTGTTAGTATGTAGAACGTCGGCTGTGTATGGCTTTTGATTTGTCGTTCTGAAAGACAATAACTCTACTACATCAGCCCTCTCTCTTTATATTGCCGTCCCTGGTACAAATTTTCAGGTCTACAATGGCGATGGTAGATTTGAGGCTGACTCTAAAATCTAAAAAGCGAAAATCCCAAATCTAAAATCTAAAATCGATAGGTTGTGCAACTAAAACAAGTAATTATCGCCCACAAAGCCAGAGATACCCTCAGCCAGCGGTGGGCCGAACAGTGTGCCCGCCAGTTAGAAAGTCGCGGGTGTCACGTTTTAATGGGCCCCAGCGGCCCGAAAGATAACCCGTATCCGGTGTTTTTAGCTTCTAGTAACAGCCCAATTGATTTAGCGGTGGTGCTGGGGGGCGACGGTACGGCCCTAGCTGCTGCGCGGAATTTGGCGGCTGACGGCATCCCGATTTTGGCTGCGAATGTGGGGGGACATCTGGGCTTTTTAACCGAGTCTTTTGAGGATTTCCAAAATACTGAGGAGATTTGGGACAGACTTTCGGAAGACAGGTATGCTGTGCAGAAGCGGATGATGTTGCAGGCGGCGATTTTTGAGGGAAACAGAACTAATCTTGAACCGGAAAGCGATCGATTTTTGGCACTTAATGAAATGTGCGTCAAACCTGCTTCTGCCGATCGAATGCCGAGCTGTATTCTAGAAATGGAAGTTGACGGCGAAGTAGTCGATCAATATCAAGGCGACGGTTTAATTGTGGCAACTCCCACCGGTTCGACTTGCTACACCGCATCTGCCAACGGGCCGATTATCCACCCTGGAATGGACGCGATCGCAGTTACTCCGATTTGCCCTTTGAGTTTATCCAGTCGGGCGATCGTCCTGCCGCCCGGTTCAGTCGTCAGCATTTGGCCTTTAGCAGATTACGAACTCAGCACAAAACTCTGGACTGACGGCATTTTGGGTACAGCAATTTGGCCGGGACAGCGCGTAGATGTGCGGATGGCAGACTGCGAAGCCAAGTTTATCATTTTGCGGGAAAACTATTCTTATTACGGCACTTTGAGGGAAAAACTTCACTGGGCCGGAGCCCGAATTCAGTACAGCAACAATCACCGCAATTAATCCAAATCATCTACCTTTTGTAGTGAGGACTTCAGTCCAATGGCTTTGAGTCGGACTGAAGTCCTCACTACAAACCTATTGATCTGTACTCTGTTAAGATCACTCAATATCTTGACAAGCAGCCCGATCCATGCAGACTCTCAAACCATCAACCCGACCTTTCAACCATCAAGATACATATCCCTGTCCCGTGTGCCGCACCGGTCAAATTTCCACCATGCCCATGATGGAAGCCCTCGCTTGCAACTTCTGCCAGCACATTTTTACCGCAAGCGAAGAAAGACAATCGCTGAAAATGGCCGATCGCCAACCGCCCGTAACATGGCACTGGAACGGCAAAAAATGGATAGGAGCACACCTCGAAGGCGTAGAATTCGGATGGCCCTATTTTGCAGCGGCGATCGGTCTAGTCTTCCTTCCCACTACCTTACTCGGACTTTCGGCTTACTACTTTCCCCCGATTCCCGGCAGCCGCTTGTCGTGGTTCCCCGCAGCTTGGACGGGCTTAGCCTTTTTGTCCCATTTAGGCATTGTGCTGTGGTTGGTAGCTGAATTTTATCAATTCCCGGTGGGCACTTACTTCAGAGCTTGGGCGCGCAGGATTCGCCGGCGCTAGCTGGATGCTCTCAAACGGGCGATCGACCTCAACCGCCCACCAGCCTCAATTTAGGTAAAATTAGAGGCGATCGCAAAAGTCAATTCCCAATCAGCACTTAAGCAGCTATAATCGTTAGCTATTCTAAATAGTCAAAAGCAAACGCATTGCGATTTGTGAGGAGAGCGATGAACATACTTGGAATCTCGGCGTATTACCACGACAGCGCCGCCGCCTTAATTCGCGATGGAGAAATTATCGCCGCAGCGCAGGAAGAAAGATTTTCCCGCAAAAAGCACGACGCCAGATTTCCCAAGAATGCGATCGCCTATTGCCTGAAAGAAGCGAACATAGAATTGCGGGAACTCGATCGAATAGTCTTTTACGACAAGCCTTTAGTCAAATTCGAGCGCCTTCTTGAAACCTATTTAGCTTACGCACCCCAAGGTTTTCGCTCTTTCTTAACCGCCATGCCCATATGGCTCAAAGAAAAGCTTTACCTCAAAACCATGCTCAAAAGAGAGCTTGCAGAAATGGCAAACTGCAAAAAGAATAAATTGCCATCTCTGCTATTTACCGAACACCACCAATCCCACGCAGCCTCAGCATTTTTCCCCAGTCCATTTCAAAAAGCCGCCGTTTTGTGCCTCGACGGCGTGGGCGAGTGGGCCACAACCTCCGTCTGGTTGGGAGATGGCAACCAACTTACACCTCAGTGGGAAATCGATTTTCCCCACTCCTTGGGTTTGCTTTATTCAGCTTTCACCTATTACACAGGCTTCAAAGTCAACTCTGGCGAATACAAACTCATGGGTTTAGCACCCTACGGCGAACCCAAGTTTGTAGACAAAATTCTCACCCATTTAATCGACCTCAAAGATGACGGAACTTTTCGTTTGAACATGGATTATTTCAACTACACTGTTGGCTTAACCATGACAAATCAGAAATTTGACGAACTCTTTGAAGGGCCGCCGCGCAAAGCTGAAGGAAAATTAACTCAGCGGGAAATGGACATTGCAGCATCCATTCAAGTTGTTACCGAAGAAGTTGTTTTGCGGCTTTGCAGAACAGTTAAAAAAGAATTGGATGTCGATTATCTTTGTCTTGCTGGCGGCGTTGCTCTCAACTGCGTTGCTAACGGCCGACTCTTGCGGGAACGTATTTTCAAAGATATTTGGATTCAGCCGGCGGCGGGAGATGCTGGCGGTGCTTTGGGCGCGGCTTTGGCGATTTGGTATCAGTATTGCGAACAAACTCGCACTGTGAGCGTGAACTCGATAGCAAATAGTAGAGAATCCCTCAAGACTGAACTTATCACTACAAACGCAGCGGTTGAGGAGAGAACGGAAGTTCTAACTGCAAACCAAGCGGTGGCAACTGTGGCGAAGTCTGTTGCTCATTTAACTTGTCACGACCAAATGAGGGGTTCATATTTGGGGCCGAGGTTTACTGACGCAGAAATTCTCGAATACTTGGATGCTGTTAAAGCCAGCTATCACCGATTGGACGATGCCGAATTAATGCCACAGTTGGCTGAAATTTTGGAACAGGGAAATGTGGTAGGATGGTTCCAAGGGCGGATGGAATTTGGGCCGCGGGCTCTGGGCGGTCGATCGATTATTGGCGACCCCCGCAATGCTAAGATGCAGTCCGTGATGAACCTGAAAATTAAATATCGGGAATCATTTCGACCTTTTGCACCCTCAATCTTAGCCGAACGAGTTGCGGATTATTTCGAGATTGACCATTCCAGCCCTTATATGCTATTAGTAGCTCCAGTCAAAGCCAGTCTCCGCATTCCCATGACTGCGGAACAAGAGCAGTTGTTTGGCATTGAAAAGCTCAACATTCCGCGATCGGAAATTCCGGCTGTCACCCACGTCGATTACTCGGCTCGCATCCAAACTGTTCACAAAGAAACCAATCCTCGGTACTATGACTTAATCAACCATTTTGAAGAGCGATCGGGATGTTCGATTTTAGTCAATACTTCGTTCAACGTCCGAGGCGAACCAATTGTTTGCACTCCTGAGGATGCTTACCGCTGTTTCATGCGCACCGAAATGGACTATCTAGTTTTAGAGAATTTCTTGATTCCCAAATCCGAACAAATTCCTTGGAAACAAGATGAGGCTTGGAAAAATGAATTTGAACTAGATTAGCAAAAAGGTTAGTTTTTGAGTTTTTTCATAACAGAAAAGATGAGCGTCAAGCCGTCTTAACAACCATCTCAAATGTAATCACAGACTGCTGTGTGACGATTAGACCCGATCCCCCCGCATTCTTGCCCCCTACTCGACCCCTACTCCCCTTTTTAAGGGGGGGACAAGAGTGTCAAAGTCAACCCCTACTCCCCTTTTTAAGGGGGGGACAAGAGTGTCAAAGTCGACCCCTACTCCCCTTTTTAAGGGGGAGTAGGGGGTATGCCAGGGGGATCGAGCCTCGGATACAAGCGAGATTTATCAAGAGTTTTAGACGATTGTTGATACCTCTTCCCTCTCCCTTCTTCCTTCTTCCTTCACAATGAGCGACGAAATTAAAAAACTCGATAAAAAAGGCCTGCGCGATTTCGGGCTGCTAATTGGCAGCTTGATTGCACTGCTCTTCGGTTTAGCAGTACCTTTACTGCGGCGGCATTCTATACCTTGGTGGCCCTGGGCAATCTGCGCAGTCCTAGTTGTGCTAGCATTAGTTGCGCCGAAATCCCTGAATCCCGTTTATCACGGATGGATGAAGTTTGGACTGCTCCTCAACAAGATCGAAACGCCGATTATTTTGGGGATAGTTTTTTACCTGATAATTTGGCCGATGGGAGTTATCAAAGGCCTATTTGGTGAAGATGCAATGCGGCGGAAACTCAATCCTAAAATGGATACTTACCGCGTCCCGAGTAAAGCAAGAACAAAAGTTAGCATGGAGCGTCCTTTCTAAGTGTTTGAATCAACATTAGACTTTCTCAAAGATTTGTGGGCGTTTATGAAAGAACGCCAAAAGTATTGGCTGCTGCCATTAATTGTGACTTTAGTCTTTTTGGGAGCTTTGATTGTATTGAGTCAGGGTTCTGTGATTGCTCCGTTTATTTACACTTTGTTTTGACAGAATGAGCAAGTTAAAAAATTTGGGTGTCAATTTGGGTTTGACACTTGGCGGTTTATTGATGGGGGTAATAATTGGTGAAATTGGATTGCGGGTGGCGGGGATTAAAGGCTATCCAAAAATAGGAGATTTTGGAGAGTCGGCACCGACTCATTTCCACACTTCCGATCCGGATTTGGGCTGGAAGCTCAAAGCGGGTGCGTCGGGGGAGTGGAAAGAGGAAGGTGCGAGTTTTGTGCAGGTGAATAGCGAGGGTTTGCGCGATCGTGAACACGCGAAACCTAAACCTCCCAATACTTTGCGGGTGGCAGTTTTGGGCGATTCTTTCACCGAAGCAATTCACGTACCTGTAGAACAAACTTTCTGGTCTAAATTAGAACGAAAATTGGGAAATTGCGAGGCTGTAAAGGGGCGAAAAAATGTTGAGGTAATTAATTTCGGGGTGCAGGGTTACAGCACGGCTCAAGAATTAGTTATGCTGCGAAAAAAGGTGTGGGATTATAATCCAGATATTGTAGTGCTTGCCTTTTTTACGGGCAACGATATCATCAACAATTCGCCCAAATTGGAATACGACCTTTACCGACCATTTTTTGTGTATGATGCTAGCGGTAAGTTAGTACCAGATATGTCTTTTCGCAATCGGGCGCCGATCGATCGCAACGAAAGAGCAGTTTCCTTTGTTGACAGGCTACCAAGGTGGCTTGTCAACAATTCGCGGATTTTGCGGGTTGTGAAAAAAGCCGATATAGAGAGGAAAAAGCGGCACTTGTCTGAGGATTTTACGGCTTTGAGTACCAAAAATCTCAAGCCTCCAGAGGATGCAGTTTGGGAAAATGCTTGGAGGGTGACTGAGGGTTCGATCGTGACGCTGCGGAATGAAGTAGTGCAGAAAAATGCTGATTTCTTGCTGGTAGTTATTGGCGATCCGATCCAAGTCGATCGCGATCCGGCGAAGCGGAAAAAGTTTATGCAGGAAAACAATATTCAGAATTTGTTTTATCCCGACCGGAGGCTGGAAAAGTTGGGCAATCGCGAGGGTTTTCGGGTATTAACTTTAGCCGAACAGTTCCAAGGTTACGCTGAAAAATTTCAAGTTTGCGCCCACGGTTTTGACAATTCTGTACCCTGCGGCGCCCACTGGAACGAACTCGGACACCGACTGGCCAGTATCAAAATCAGCCAAAATTTGTGCCAACAATTGAAGCAGTCTCAACTCCCAAAGCGTTAACCGTAATTTGTCTAATTTTATGAAACATTCAACGGTACTAAAAAACGGCAAAAATCTGTTGATTTTAATCGCTGTTAATTTGGCGATCGCCTTTATTTGCCTGGAAGCTTTATCGCTCGCTTTTTACTTTATCAACCAAAAGCAGTTTTTTTATACCAGAACCAAAGGTAAAGAAAAAGTAGTAGAAGATATGGAACGCCTCGGCATTAGGCTAGATGAATCAATCGTAGAAAGACTGCACCCGTTTTTTGGCTACGTCCTCAAACAAGGTGCTTTTACCAACGAAAAATTAAAATTAAAAGTCAACAAACAAGGCTTTTTTTCCCTGTACGAGTATCCGTTTGTTAAAACCAATAAAAAACAATTTATTATCGGAGTTTTTGGCGGTTCAGTTGCCAATAACTTTGCTGTAGACGAATATATAAATCAAAGATTGTCGAAAAAATTGCAGAGTAATCCAGAATTTGCCGATCGCGAAATTGTGATTTTAAATTTTGGCAACGGCGGATACAAGCAACCCCAACAATTATTAATTTTAAATTATTTTCTGGCTTTAGGTCAAGAGTTAGATTTAGTCATCAATATTGACGGTTTTAACGAAGTAGCACTGTCAAATTTAAACAACAAAGCCCAGCTACAAATAGGAATGCCCAGCGTCCAGCACATACAGGGGCTGACGAGTTTAGCCAACAACAACTTATCGCCAGAAGCGATGAGTTCCATCGTCCAAATTAACGACAACAAAAAACAGTTGAAAGCAGGTATTGACAAATTGCAAAATTGTCAATTTGCTTTGTGTCACGCCGTTACCTCGCTGCGGGTGAAACAATTAGTCAACGATTACCAGCAAGCAGTTGTCAAATACGACGCGCAAGTCAAACAAGCCAACTCTGACACGGCAAATAGCGGTATAGTATACATTCCCAAAGCTGACTCTGTTTTTCCGGATCGCGCTGCTTTTGACAAAATGGCATCGCTGTGGTACGAATCGTCGATCGGGATGAATCAAATTTTATCAAGTAGAAAGATTAAGTATTTTCACTTTATCCAGCCCAACCAGTATTATCCCACTAAGCGAGCGTTTACCGCCAAGGAAAAGGAAATCGCGATTAACAAAGAGAGCCCTTACATTGAAGGGGTAAAAAAAGGTTATCCGGTGCTGTTGTCCAAAGTTGATGATTTGCAAAAAGCTGGGGTGACTGTTTTTAGCGCAGTGAATATTTTAGACAATACAAAAGAGACGGTTTACAAAGATGCCTGCTGCCACTATAATTCAGTGGGAGAAGAAGTATTGGCAAACTATGTTTCTAGTTCCATTATTAAAGTAGTAAGAGAGTCGAAATAGATATTTATGAAAGATTTTAAGTTGATTAACAAAAGCCAAGAAATCCTAAAAATCACTTTTATTAACTTAGCCCTTTTACTGGTTTTCCTCGAACTCGGTTCCCTGGGATGGTATTTTGTCAAGCACAAGCAATTTTTCTATACTAGATCGAAGGCGCAAGATAAGTCGGCTTTAGGAATTAATTTAGAAGGAGTGCGGCTGAATCAGTCTATTGTCAACAGGCTGCATCCTTTTTTTGGATTTATTGAAAAACCCGGCCCCGATTTTCGCCCCGGTTTTAAAGTTAACAATTACGGGTTTATGTCTCCCTACGACTATCCTTTCAAAAAAAATAAGCCTAATCAATTTATTATCGGAGTTTTTGGCGGTTCCGTGGCTTCTAATTATGGAATATTTGAAGTTCAAAATAAAATTTTAGCTCAATACCTCAAGCAGCTTCCCGGTTTAAAGGATAAAGAGTTTGTAATTTTGTCTTTTGCTACCGGAGGCTACAAACAGCCGCAACAGTTATTAATTTTAAACTATTTTTTGGCTTTAGGTCAAGAACTGGATTTGGTGGTCAATATAGATGGATTTAATGAAGTAGCACTTTCTAATTTAAACAATAAAAATAAAATTGATTTGGCGATGCCTAGCATTCAGCACCTTATGCCGCTGACTAGCTTGGCTAATAATAGCCTTTCTCTCAAGGCGATGGAATTAACTATCAAAATTCAAAAAACTAAAAATAGGATTAATGATGGTTTGGAAAGTTTAGAGAACTGCTCTTTAGCTGCGTGCGATGCTTTGACTTCTGTTTACGTTCAAAATTTAGTTAACAATTATCGCAAAGATGTGATTCGGTTTGAAAGAGAACGCAGCAAAAAGCAACAAGATGGTGAGGGCAGCGTTATTTATTATAATAAAAATAATTATATTTTAGATGATGCAGCAGCTTTTGAAGAAATGGCGTGGAATTGGGCAAAAAGTTCAATTTTTATGCACAAAGTGCTGTCGGCTAGCAACGTTCCTTATTTTCACGTTTTTCAGCCCAATCAATATTATCAGACGAAAAGGGTGTTTAGCGATGCCGAGAAGCAGATTGCTTTTAATCAGGATACTCCTTATGCTAAGGCTGTTGAAATTGGCTATCCGGCTCTTTTAAGTAAGTTTTCTAATTTACGAAAAAATCAGATTAATATTTTGAATGGGGTTAAGGTTTTTGACAAGACTAAAGAGGTTGTTTATGTAGATAGTTGCTGTCATTACAATAAAACTGGACAGATGGTTTTTAGCAATTATGTGGGCAGTTCTATTCTGGAATCTATGCGGAAGGATGAGGCTAGGAGTAATAAGAAGTAGGGGAGGGGAGCATCTCATTTTTGTAAGAAGTCATTAGTCATTAGTCATTAGTCATTAGTTATTTTCTTGAGTAGTCGTAGGGTGCGGATACATGAAAAATCCTCAAAGTCGATCGACTTTTCGAGTAGCGACGCACCTGATACTATTTATAAAAAAGCTTGCTTAAGACAAAAATTTTGGGCGGGGTGAAACGGAGGGTTGTGTCCTGGGCCGTTGAAAAAAACAGGTGCGTCGCTATTAGATTGTCGATCTTTCTTGAGGATTGTCTTTCTTCGACGCACCCTACGGATACTGTTCCACCACAATCAATTTTCTTGTGGGCTGTTTCTAGGTTTTTGGTTGGATTTTAGGTCGATCGCCCGTGGAGTCGAGCGGCATTACCAAGATCTTATCAACTCGGTTGCCGTCCATATCGACGACTTCGACGCGCAAACCGTTCCACTCAAAATGCTCGGCCGATGCCGGAATTTTGCCCAAATTTGTAATCACAAAACCGCCCATTGTGTGGTAACTTCCCCTACTTTCTGACGAGGATTCTTCAATTCCGAACAGTTCAAAGAAATCCTCGACCGGCAGCATTCCGTCCAACAGCCAAGAACCGTCCTCGCGCTGCACGGCTTGCGGTTCGTCGGCATCTTCAATCGAGGGAAAGTCGCCAACCAGTTCGACTAAAATGTCGTTGACAGTCACCAATCCTTGAATGACGCCGTATTCGTCTACCACCAAGGCAATTTGATTGCTAGATTGCTTGAAAAGCTCTAAAACTTTTAAACCTCTGGTGCTTTCGGGGACGAATAAAGGCCGGCGCAAAGAAGCACTTAAATCGAGGGGTTGACCGGTCAAAGTGCGAGATAACATATCGGTAACGTGTACTAAACCGAGAACGTTATCGATCCCTCCCTGACAGACGGGAAACCGAGAATGACCGCTGCCGAGCATTTTTTGGCGGTTTTCTTCTACTGAGTCGTCGAGGTCGAGCCAGACAAGATCGGGTCGCGGCGTCATTAAGGCGCTGACTCGCCGATCGCCCAAACGGAAGACTCTTTCCACCATGTCTTGTTCGGCTTCTTCAAAGGTGCCGGCCTCTGTTCCTTGCTCGATTAAAACTTTAATTTCTTCCTCTGTAACTTGCGGTTCTGTTGAAGGCACAATCCCCATAATCCGCAAGATTAAGTCAGTGGAATAACTTAAAACATAAACGGCAGGAGCGCCAATTTTTGAGAGCATTCGCATGGGAATAGCGACGCTTGAGGCGATCGGCTCGGGGTTGTTGAGGGCCAGCCGCTTCGGCACGAGTTCGCCGATAATTATGGTGAGATAAGTTATGGTTAAAATTGCGATGACAGAGGCGATCGCCTGAGAGTAGGGCGCCAAAGCCGGAATCAAGCGCAACAGAGGCTCTACTCTTTTAGCAATGGTCGTTTCTCCGAAAGCGCCCGACAGGATAGCCAGCAGCGTAATCCCGATTTGAACTGTCGGCAAGAACTGATTCGGGGCATTAGCCAGATCCAAAGCTACACGGGCATTGGTCGAACCCTGGTTAGCCATCTGTTGCAGTCTCACCTTCCGTACTGAGATGATGGCCATCTCTGACATCACAAACACGCCATTGAGGAAAACCAGCAGGAAAACAATCAGAAGGTCGGTACTTGGGGACATTTCTCAAATTATCGGTGGTAAAGGCGAAGCGCACTGCCCGGTTAGTCGATTTTAGATTTTAGATTGACTCGGCAGCCACAATCTGGGAGTTCTCCCTAACCTCTAAAATTTTTCGATCTTCACAACTTGAGTCGGGGGCTTGTATCCGTCTTTGGGTGTGGTTAGTCGATTTTAGATTGAAGAATTTTAGATTTACTTGCAGCTCCGTGAATCACCGGAGCTGCAACTTCGATCTAAAATTTTGGGCGGATGGCGACTCCTGTCGGAAACTTGTATCCGTTTTTGGGGGAGGTCACAGGAGATCCCTGGAAGCTGTCAATCTCGATCGCCAAATCGAAATTGTTGTCAACCTGTCCCTAGATTAACGGAACTGGCTCATTTCGATCGCACGTTCCAGATATTCACACAAGGTATATAGCAGAAATCTACCCGCAGTTGAGTGGCGCTGCCAAGAGCCGATCGGCACAATGATAGATGTTTGTCGTACAATCGGACTTAGTAGGCAGCCCCCAAGAGCCTTCGCCCATCGGGGATAAAAATTAACAGCGCATGACTTTCTCTTCGATAATTCGTACCCTGGGGCGATCGCCCCTAGCCACAGAACTTCTCAACAAGCTCAAACGGCATCACTGCCTCCAACTTAACGGCATCGCCCGCTTACCAAAAGGTTTAGTAGCTTCCGCCCTCGCACAGCAATCCGGGCGAAACCTATTGGCCGTGACGGCTACTTTGGAAGAAGCAGGCCGCTGGGTAGCTCAATTAGAGGCGATGGGCTGGCAAACCGTACATTTTTACCCAACTTCGGAAGCTTCCCCCTACGAGCTATCTTACTCCGACGAGAACGAAATGACGTGGGGGCAAATGCAGGTGCTGGCGGATTTGGTGGACAATGAACAAAAAAGCGCCAATTCGTCGAAGCCGATCGCGATTGTAGCCACAGAAAGAGCCCTCCAGCCTCACTTGCCGCCGCCGGACGCTTTTGAACCCTACTGTCTGACGCTGAAACGAGGCGAAGTTCAAGACTCGAAGATACTTGACCGCCAACTTGCCTCGATGGGGTACGATCGGGTGAATTTGGTGGAAACCGAGGGCCAGTGGAGCCGGCGGGGCGATATTGTCGATGTGTTTCCGGTGGCGGCAGAGTTGCCGGTGCGGCTGGAATGGTTCGGGGATACTTTGGATCAACTGCGCGAGTTCGATCCCTCGAACCAGCGATCGCTCGATAAGGTCGATCGATTAGTTTTAACTCCGACTAGCTTTAACCCAATTATTAAAGCAGTTTTAGCTGAAAAAAAGCTTGACAAAATCAACCAAATAGACTTGGTTGACACAGAAAATGAAGCCGAAAAATTTGTCCGCAGGCTGTTGGGTTTAGCGTTTGAAAAACCAGCTTGTTTGTTAGATTATTTGCCAGAAAATACTTTAGTTGTAGTTGACGAACCGCAAGGATGTGAAGGTCACAGCGACCGCTGGTTTGAGAATGCACAGGAACAGTGGGAAAGTTGCAATCAATCTGTTGTTGCGGATGGCGAAACGGAAAGATTGCCAATTGCTAATTTGCAGGTTCCGAAAATTCACCGCACTTTTACTGAATCGATCGCAGATGTCGCAGCTTTTGACAGGCTAGAACTTTCAGAATTAGCAGAAGATTCTACTACTCAAAAAATTAAAAGTTCCTCCGGGAACGAGCCGCTATCGCCTGCGATTAATTTGGCCAGCAGGCCTGTGCCGGTGATGCCCCACCAATTTGCGAAGCTGTCTCAAATGCTCCGCGAAGAGCGCGATCGGGGTTTTACGGTGTTTATGGTTTCGGCTCAACCGAGCCGATCGGTTTCTCTGCTGTCGGAACACGACTGTCCGGCTCAGTTTGTGGTGAATCCGCGCGATTTTTTGGCGATCGACAAGTTGCAGTTGCAGCACGTTCCTGTGGCTTTGAAGTACAGCGGGCTGGCAGAGTTGGAAGGGTTTATTCTGCCGACTTTTCGGATTGTGTTAATTAGCGATCGGGAATTCTACGGTCAGCATTCTCTCGCTACATTTAGCTACGTCCGCAAGCGCCGCCGCGCTGCTTCTAAAAAGGTTGACCCGAACAAGCTGAGTCCGGGGGATTTTGTGGTGCACCGCCAGCACGGAGTTGGCAAGTTTCTGAAGTTGGAACGCTTGACGATCGATCGGGAAACTCGCGAATATTTGGTGCTGCAATACGCTGACGGTACTCTCAGGGTAGCGGCGGATCAATTGGGTGCGCTGTCGCGGTTTCGGACTGTCGGCGAGAAAGTGCCGGATCTCAACAAGCTGACTGGTCAAACTTGGGAAAAAACTAAGACAAAAGTTCGCAAAGCGGTTAAAAAATTAGCGGTAGATTTGTTGAATCTTTACGCTAAAAGAGCTAAGCAACAGGGTTATGCTTTTCCTCCTGATATGCCTTGGCAGCAAGAGTTGGAGGATTCTTTTCCCTACCAACCAACGCCGGATCAGTTGAAGGCTACTCTGGATGTGAAACGCGACATGGAGGGCGATCGACCGATGGATCGCCTGGTCTGCGGCGATGTCGGTTTTGGCAAGACGGAGGTCGCTCTGAGAGCTATTTTTAAGGCGGTTACAGCGGGCAAGCAGGTGGCTTTGCTCGCACCGACGACAATTTTGACCCAACAGCACTATCACACCCTCAAAGAGCGTTTTTCGCCTTATCCGATCGAAGTTGGTTTGCTCAACCGCTTTCGCAGTGAAACCGAGCGCCGGGAGATTCACAAACGTTTAGCAACTGGGGAGTTAGATGTGATTGTCGGTACTCAATCTGTCTTGAGCAAAGCGATTAAATTTCGGGATTTGGGTTTGTTGGTGGTGGATGAAGAACAGCGGTTTGGGGTGAAGCAAAAGGAAGCGATTAAAGCTCTGAAAACCGAGGTTGATGTTTTGACTCTCACCGCGACGCCGATTCCCCGTACTCTGTATATGTCGCTGTCGGGGATTCGGGAGATGAGTTTGATTGCGACTCCGCCGCCGAGCCGCCGCCCGATTCAAACTCATTTGGCTCCCTACGATTTGGAGGTGGTGCGGACTGCAATTCGTCAAGAGTTGGACAGGGGGGGTCAGGTTTTTTATGTTGTACCCCGGATTGAGGGGATTGATGAGTTGGCGGATACGTTGCAGGAAATGGTTCCGGGGGCGAGAATTGCGATCGCCCACGGTCAAATGGATGCTGCGGAACTAGAATCGATCATGCTGACTTTCAGTGCGGCCCAGTTTGATATTTTGGTGTGCACTACGATTATTGAGTCGGGTTTGGATATTCCCCGTGTCAATACAATTTTGATTGAGGACGCGCAGAAGTTTGGTTTGGGTCAGCTTTACCAGTTGCGGGGACGGGTGGGACGTGCGGGGATTCAAGCTCACGCTTGGCTGTTTTATCCGAAGCAGAACAAGCTGTCGGATGCTGCAAGGCAGCGGTTGCGGGCCATTCAAGAGTTCGCGCAGTTGGGATCGGGCTATCAGTTGGCTGTCCGAGATATGGAAATTCGGGGATCTGGTGATATTTTGGGTACGGAACAGTCTGGTCAAATGGAGGCGATCGGTTTTGATTTGTATGCTGAAATGTTAGAGGAGGCAATTCGCGAAATTAAGGGTCAGGAAATTCCGAAAGTGGAGGATGCACAAATCGACCTGAGTTTGACGGCTTTTATTCCTGCCGATTACATCGGGGATTTGGATCAAAAGATGAGCGCTTACCGGTCTGTGGCTTCTGCTAATACTTTAGAAGAGTTGCAGCAGATTCGGGCCGATTGGTGCGATCGCTACGGGCCTATTCCTCTTCCGGCCCAGCAACTGATTCGTGTTGTCGAACTCAAACAAATCGCTAAGCAAATCGGTTTTTCTCGGATTAAACCGGAGAACAAGCAGCACATTGTTTTGGAAACGCCGATGGAGGAACCTGCTTGGAATTTGCTTAAGGCTAATTTGCCGGAACATTTACATTCTCGTTTTGTCTACAGTAAGGGCAAGGTTACTATTCGGGGTATGGCGGTTTTGAGTGCCGAAAAGCAGTTGGATAATTTGATTGATTGGTTGGGTAAAATGCAGGGTGCTTTGCCGGAAGCAAATGTTTTTTAAGATAATACCAATTTCTCTTTCCTCATGCAACAGTAGTCCTAGGGTGCGTCATGCCATTTGAGATTTTAGATTTGGGATTTGCGATTTAGAATCCAAAATCCCAAATCTAAAATCTCAAATTGACGCTCCGGACCTGACCAACTCTCGTTCGTGTAAACAACCCAGAGTTTCACTCTTTCCCAACACTATCTTTTGTGGAGTAAATCTCAAATCGAAAAATGGAAAATCGACGCTCCGCACGGGTTGCCAGAAACCGGGTTTTTCACAAAAATACTGGCTTAAAACCATTAATCTCGGTTAAAAAACCCGGTTTCTTTGTGGGCGAGTGCTTCATTCTGTTGACCGCTTGACAGTGGACAGATGAGGGCGACATCTACCTGGAAGTCCGAGGATTGGAGTAATGAATAGTCTGATTTTAATTTCTCCCGAAAAAGCTTTGGGCTTTAAACCAATTCTTTCTGGTAAGCCCTAAGAATCATACCGATAGAACCGGAAAAAATATTACTGCTGCTTTCATGATTGTATTAGCGGCAGAAAGGATTAAAATCGTGAAAAAGTTAGTGTGTGTTTTTTTTGCGATCGCGCTAGTGCAAGGAGTACCCATCGTGGTAAAAGCTCAACAAATAATCGACCCGATCGACCGGGTTGTGAATGCAGGACTGATGACTCAAGATGCCAGTGGCAATTTTAATGCTGAGGGCATTCTCAGTCGCGCCGATTTGGCGGTGATTTTAGTGAAAACTTTTGGTTTGGAACGGCGGAAAACCGCTCAGAAACCGGATATGGAATTGCCGGACGTACCCAAGAGTTACTGGGCTTACAGTGCGATTCAAACTGCTTTGAAAACGGGAACGATGAGGGGATATCGCGACGGAATGTTTTTCCCAAATCAAAGGGTGACTCGCGCTGAAGCTTTGGCAATTTTTGCTCAAGCTTACGGGGTTTTTCAGTTTCCCGAGGCCACCATTGCCGAGATTTTAGCTAAGTATCCAGATGCAGGGGAAATCCCTGATTGGGCTAGAAAGTCTATGGCTACTGCACTTTATGAAGGGTTTGTGAATGTTGATGTTGCAACTAATCAGATTAATCCTTTGAAGCCGATGACTCGCGGAGATATTGCTTACGCTTTGAGCAAGTATTTGGAGCGGCAGGTAAGGCCGACTTCTTTGCCTGTCCCGAATGAGGAGCCACCTAATCGCGGCATGGGGCGTTAAGGAGAATGTCCGAGGGGGAGAATGGGAGAATGGGAGAATGGGAGACGGTACAGTAGACGAGCAATTGCCAAAACCCCCAATTATCTTAAAATTATCTGCGTTAATCTGTGTTTATCTGCCTTACCAGAAAGAATTGGTTGAAAGCCTCTCACGAGTGAGGGAGAAATTAAAATCAGACTATTCATTACTCCAATCCTCTTCCTTCTAGGTAGAGGTCGCTCTCAAGCTGTCCCAGGTCAACTGTCAAGCGGTCAACTGTCAACTGAAATCTGCGGTTTCTGTATCAATGAATGATTTATGCAATAGCTCTAGTGCTTCGTTGCCGAACTTCTTTCTGCTGCAAAAAGTCCTGAAGCGTAGCTATCCCGTAGGGACTCGCCCGCAATTCCAACGCCATGCAAAATCCCGGAGCTTTGGTGACTGTTAAAGCAGCCATCAAACCCCCAGGATTTAAAGTTTTCCTCTTAAACGAGGCTCAAATTATTACCAATGGGTATTGCTCCCACCCAAAAACAGGTACCGTCCCACGTACAGTCACGAGCATCGATTCCCAAATTTTAGACTTTTGTTCAAGCTCTCAGATTCCTGAGGGCGAGTAAATCTAAAATCTAAAATCTAAAATCTAAAATCGACTGACTCACTCAGCAGTAGCCAATTCGGTACTGCCGCCGCCGCGCTTCCGCGTCAGGGTGTTGAAAAGCATCTGACCGACAGCTTTAATCAAATTGCCTTCTAACTCCATAAACATCTTCATGTTCATGCCAAAAGCTGCATTAGCTTCGTCAACAATGCGCTCTGCTGTAGCTTCGTCAATCGGCAATTCATTCATTGCCTGACGGTAGTTAGCTTTGAACTCTTTTTCATCAGGAATATCCTGGAATTCGTAAAAAGCAGTGCCTTCTCCCTCGGTAAGATTCATGCCGCGCTGAGCAATTCCCTTGAGGATTTGTCCGCCGGATAAATCGCCTAGGTAGCGAGTGTAAGACTGAGCTACTAACAGTTCCGGTGCGGTCGCCGAGATTTCGTGAATCCGCTGCACGTAGGCGCGAGCGGCTGGTGACGGGGATACTTGTTCCCGCCAATTTGCGCCGTAGTAGTAGAACAAATCTTTTTCTAAGCTTTGTTTGCGATTCAACTCAGAAAAGTAAATTTTTGAAACAACCGGATGCTGCTTTTGGCGTTCCATTTCCTCTTCCATTGCCGAGTAGACAAAGTAGAGGTTTCCTACTAACTTCCGGTAAGAAGTTTTTTCTACAACGCCTTTTAAAAAACACTTGACAAAACCGACGTTTTCTGCCATAGTGTGGGACTTTTTCGTTCCCTCGCGTAATTTGGTCGCTAAATTGATGCTCATGCTATATTGTCCAACCTTCTATTTTTGTGGTAGCTGATGGATGCGCCAAAAATCTAAAATTTACCTAAGCATTTACCTTAAATCAATTTGATGAGAGATTGTATTAATTTTTATAACAAAAGTTGGCAGTAGTCAGTAGTCAGTAGTCAGTTGGCAGTTGACAGTTGACAGTTGACAGTTGACAGTTGGCAGTAGTCAGTCATTCAGTAGCCATCGGTCATCAGTCATCAGTCATTCAGTAGCCATCAGTCATCAGCCACTAACTAATGACTAATGACTAATGATTCATCCTCGCCAGCAAACAACTGTCAACTGTCAACTGTCAACTGTCAACTGTCAACTGCCAACAGACTACTGCCAACTGCCAACTGCCACAGGTCAACTGTCAAGCGGTCAACTGTCAACTAACTTAGATGTCCAAGTCGAGGAGGTTGAGTTTGGGGCCGTAGGTTTCGATGAATTCGCGGCGGGGGGCGACTCGATCGCCCATTAAGATCGTAAAGATGCGATCGGCCTCTGCTGCGTCTTCAATCTCCACCCGTTTCAGCGTCCGAGTTTCCGGGTTCATCGTGGTATCCCACAACTGTGTCGGCATCATTTCGCCCAAACCTTTGAACCGCTGGATGGTGTAGTTGGCATTCGCCGGAAATTCGTTGCGGATCAGATTGTTCATTTCGCGATCGCTGTAACAGTAGTAGTGATTGCGTCCCCGTTCTACTTTGTATAGAGGAGGGCAGGCAATATAGATGTAACCTTGTTCTACAAGCGCGCGCTGGTAGCGGTAGAAGAAGGTCAGCAACAGCGTGCGGATGTGCGCCCCATCTACATCAGCGTCAGTCATGATCACTATGTGGTGATACCGCAATTGACCCGGATCGAATTCTTCGCCTTTGATGCCCAAACCCAGGGCTGTAATTAACGACTGAATTTCGTTATTTTTGTAGATTTTGGCGTCGTCGGTTTTCTCGATGTTGAGAATTTTACCGCGCAAAGGCAGGATTGCTTGGAATTGGCGATCGCGCCCTTGCTTCGCGCTGTTGTGCACAAAAATTCCCGCAGCTAAGGCAAAGTTGTGGCTGTTAGGCACTTCGATGTCGTAAACATCGTGTCGTTCCTCCAAATGTTCGATCGACACAACGCGGTGGTTGTAGTTACGAACCGCTTGGCGAGCACATACTTCGTCACCATTAAAGTAGCGATCGCAAAACGTCTCATACTTCAACAAACACTTGTCTTTTTTTGTCCTCCGATAAATATTGTAATAATCTACATTAATCCAGCCCCATTTCAATTGAACAGTCTTCAATGCTTCCAGAGTTTTGCGGTAATAAGTTTCGTCCAAAGCTGCTTTGCGTTTGCGGCGAAACTCCGGCGTCCACTGTTCCTTAGTTTTCTCCCGCCGCCAGTCCAGCAACTCCTCATTTTGCCACTGTTCTTTGGCAAATTGTGAATGAGCCTCCCGCGCTTCAGGATTGTTAGCAAAATGATTGCGAACCCGTTCCGACTGAGCTAAGCGGTTTTCTTCAGAGCTCCAATACTCTTGCTGCGCTTGGTTGAGCAGTTCATTATTTTGCTCGCGATAATCTTCATTAGTGTCGTAAAACTCCCGCCACTTGCTCGTCATGTAAGCTTTATACTCTTCATCTTCCCACTGAGCTTTCGCCTGTTCAGAGAGAATTTGCCTGGTTTCAGGATGCTGCATCCGCTCTTTCATCATCGCCCGAAATTCATCAGTCATGTGAGCTTGACGGCTCTTTTCAATGACATCCGGCCTGTGCAATGTTTTATCAAGGTTGGCGCGGTGTAAAGCCAAGTGATCCTCAGCGGGCATTCGCTGAATATTGGTCGGATTGTTGTTGAGTTTGTTGAAGTCAACGTGGTGGCGGTGATTGCCGTCTGATGCTTGATAAACACCGTGTTTCAGGTTGTAGAAATCCGATAACAGATGACTGTAAATCCACTTGTCACTGTTGGGATTCCAAACCATTTCGTAACCGTTAAGTCCCTGGCCCTGCTTGGTTTTTTCCGACAACTTGGTGTGGAACGGCATTAATGAATCGAACGGTGTCAGCATGGCTGCTGCTTTGTAAGTGCCATCCCGCAACATGAATGGATGGTCGGGGGTACAAGTGATTGTCTCCCCACTGTCTAATGTCAATTTGATAACTTCAGCATTTGCTTTAGTCATGCGAGCGTTAGTTATCCGCTCAAACCCGATGTTTCCACTCTCGCGAATCGTGTAGCAAAAGTGTTCTTTACCGTCGCGTTGTTCGTCAACTATCTCTTTGATAGTTTTTGTAGTACCGTCAGCTAATATTATTCCTTGAAATGAAAACAAACAGCCCCCTGCAGAATCCCCCTCGACCAGGTATATCTCAGACAGGGCGGGGTCTCTGGAGCTACAGTCCGCTAATTTCCCGGGCAAAGGAGACGATTCTAAGACGGATTTTCGGCGGACTAAATCGCGGGCGCGGCGGGCTGCTTCAGCGGCTTTAAATGCCTGAATTGCTTTTTCCAAAATAGCGTCGGCTACTTGGGGGCGAAACTCCAAATATTCTGTCAATACTTCGCCTACCAAGGAATCGACAATTCCCCGGACTTCGGTATTGCCTAGCTTAGTTTTAGTTTGACCTTCAAATTCCGGGTCTGGGACTTTGACCGAAATCACGGCTGTTAAACCTTCGCGGACGTTTTCGCCGGCGAGGTTGGGCTCGTTTTCTTTGATTTTGTTGCGCTTGCGGGCGATCGAATTCATCGTCCGCGTCAAGACAGCCTTCAAGCCTTCTAAGTGCGTACCGCCGTCGATCGTCCGAATGTTGTTCGCAAAACCCAGAACGTTGTCGCTAAAAGCATCGACGCACCACTGCAAAGACACTTCTATCTGCACGTTGTTGCGTTCGCCTTGCACGTAGATCACCTCTTCGTGCAGCGGCTGCTTCTCGCGGTTCATGTAGGTGACATATTCCTTGATGCCACCTTCGTAACAATAAGTTTCGACGTGGGGTTCGCTACTTTTGAGCAATTCCAAACGCCGATCGGCAAAAGTAATTCTCACGCCCGCATTCAGATAAGCCAATTCTCGCAAGCGTCCGGCAACTATAGCGTAATCAAACTCAATGCCAGTGCTAAATATCTGATGGTCTGGCAGGAAACTAACTGAAGTACCGGTGCGATTTCCTTTGCTGGGCTTGGCGCTAAGTTCGCTGACTGGAATGCCTCGTTCGTAGCGCTGCAAATGTTCTTTTTGGTCGCGCCAAACCGTCACCTCTACCCACTCCGAAAGCGCGTTAACAACGGAAATACCTACACCGTGCAACCCTCCAGAAACCTTGTAACCGCCGCCGCCAAACTTACCGCCGGCGTGCAGTACAGTCATTACTGTTTCGATTCCCGACTTGCCAGTCTTGGCAACGATGCCGGTGGGAATGCCGCGGCCGTCATCTGTGACAGTGACTGAACCGTCGGCGTTGAAGTCAACCTCGATGTGAGTGCAGTGGCCAGCCAGCGCCTCATCGATGGAATTGTCCACAACCTCGTAAACTAGATGGTGGAGTCCTCGCGGGCCGGTGGTACCGATGTACATCCCCGGTCGTTTGCGGACTGCTTCGAGACCTTCGAGAACTTGAATCTGGTCGGCGCTGTAGCTGCTGGTCATACAAAAATAGCTCCAATAATGAGGCCTTAAGCCCCAAAAGCTTCTAAAATGGGAAAACTCCTAAAATTATAGCACAAAACCGTTAATGGCGATGCTAGGGCTTTCTGAATGGAAATTTATCGGGGGGACGCAGGGGGAATAGTTTTGAGATTGCTTCGGGATGGACGAGGCGTAGCGCCGTCAATTAGCCGAAGGAGAGAGGATTCGGGGATTTGACGGTTTTTATGGGGAAATTAAATATGTTTTTTAAGTGTGCGACAGCTTATGTTTAGATTAATTACAATTTGCGGGGCGACGGCGACGGGGAAGTCAGGAGTGGCTGTGGCTTTAGCCGATCGACTGCAATCTTCGATCCTGAGCGCTGACTCCCGTCAAGTGTACCGCGAATTTGACATCGGAACGGCAAAACCGACGGCGGTCGATCGCGCGAATGTACCGCATCACTTAATTGACATCTGCGATCCGACAGAAACTCTAACACTCGCCCAATTCCAGCAGCAAGCTCAAAAATTAATTGCTGATGTCGATTTTCCCCTGAAAGGGCCGCTGTTTTTGGTGGGAGGAACGGGCTTGTATATCAAATCGATTGTCAGGGGTTTGAAAATTCCGAGGGTAGCGCCGATGCCCGAATTGCGATCGCAACTTGCCGAACTCGGACAATCTCAATGTTACGCGATTTTGCAGCAGGTCGATCGATCGGCCGCCGATAAAATTCACCTCAACGATTCCGTCAGAACCTTAAGAGCACTCGAAGTATTTTATGTCACCGGGCGCTCTATTTCCGAACAGCAGGGCGAAAATCCTCCCAATTATCCTATTCTACAAATTGGGTTGGATTGTGATATTGATGTTTTGGGCGATCGGATCGAACAGCGCACCGAACAAATGCTAGAACGCGGTTGGCTGGCTGAAGTAGAATATTTGTGTAAAAAATACGGCTGCGACTTACCGCTGTTGGATACCCTGGGCTATCAAGAAATGAAACAATATTTAGCTGGCGACATTAAGCTGGAAGAAGCCAAAGAATTAACAATTTTGCACACGCGGCAATTTGCGAAGAGACAGCGGACTTGGTTTCGAGCGTATCCTGAAATTGAATGGTTTGATGTTAGCACGCCTGATTTCTTGGAGCGGGTTTGGCAGAGAGTGCAGGAGTTTGTCAACGAAGATTTTGGCGATCGGCAATAATCCGAACCGGCTCGCACAAAAAACATAAAACCCAGAAACCCCCTTGCTCAACACCATAAAAAATTGAGGTTAAATTAAGTTAACGGGACTTAAACACTTTTAAGGTTTTTAAGTAAGGATAACACGCAGTGTTATCCTTACTCAACTTACCTAAAGTAAATAAGTATAGGTAAGTTTAGACAACTATTTGCCACTTAAGAATTGCTGCTGTCAGGGAAGCAGAATATTTCTGCCTTGAACCACTGTTTCAGACAAGAGGGAACATATCTTGGGTAATCGAGCTTGATGAAAAACCAGTTAAAGACGCTAACAATTCGCCAGTAGTAGCAAGGCGGATGAGGGTATCCTGCGCCTGAGCACCAGTGCCTTGGCTAATCGTCAACTGGTCAAATTTTAGACCGCTAGCTAATCCCAGTAAATCTTGACCAGTCTGGAAGTCAGTAATGGTGTCCACTCCTGCACCGGCGCTCAGCACAAAGATATCGCGACCCTCACCACCTGTGAGTAAATCATTGCCTAACCCACCATCAAGTAGGTCATCACCAGCACCACCCCTGACAGTATCATTTCCTAAATCACCAAAGAGGGTGTCATTTCCAAGGTTGCCGGAAAGTAGGTCATCGTCTTTACCGCCGCGGACAACATCATTACCTTTACCGCCATAGACGGTATCGTTCCCTTGGTTGCCATGGAGAACGTCTTCACCTTGATTGCCATAGAGTAAGTCATTACCCTTTCCGCCAAAAAGACTGTCATTTCCCAACTTACCGATTAAGACATCATCACCTTGACGACCTATGATGAGGTCGTTACTGTTAGTGCCAATTAGGGTGTCATTGCGATCGCTCCCCTCAAGTGTTAGCGTCGGTTCTGGAATCGGAGTGGGTGTCGGTTCTGGAATCGGAGTGGGTGTCGGTTCTGGAATCGGAGTGGGTGTCGGGGTGGGAGTGGGATTGGGTGTCCGGGTGGGAGTGGGATTAGGGCTTGGGGTGGGAGTGGGATTAGGGCTCGGGGTGGGAATCGGAGTGGGTGTCGGTTCTGGAATCGGAGTGGGTGGCGGTTCTGGAATCGGAGTGGGTGTCGGGATGGGAGTGGGATTAGGGGTCGGTTCTGGAATCGGATTGGGTGTCGGGGTGGGAGTGGGATTAGGGGTCGGGGTGGGATTAGGGGTCGGGGTGGGTGTCGGGGTGGGAGTGGGATTAGGGTCGCTAACAGCTTTCACTGTGACGATCGCTTTGGCCGTGTCACTAGCGCCATTGCTGTCACTCACCGTATAATCAAACGTCGCCTCTCCTGTGAAATTAGTAGCAGGGGTGAAAACGACATTACTATTTTGGTTGAGCACAACACTACCGTTAGTTGCATTGCCGACATTGCTAATATTTAAAGCATCGCCGTCCACATCGCTATCGTTAGCTAGCAGTGTTGTTAGAGCGATCGCAATTGCCGTATTTTGATTGGTGGTAGCTGTGTCATCTTGTGCGATCGGTGCATCGTTGACGGCAGTGATTTCCAGCGTCACAATTTGAGAGTCTGTCCCGCCTTTACCGTCGTTGACAGTATAGCTAAAGGTTCCAGCCGCACCCTTGGCATTTGCAACAGGAGCAAATAATAATCCTGTTAGTTTATCAACCGTTAAGGTATTTCCAACTGCCACTGCTGTATTATCAGCTAATCGAACCACACCTTTAGTTACATTTGGCACCGCGTCAATTGTAATAGTTAGTGGGTCGCTATTGGCATCAGTTGGTGCTGTGATACCCAAGGTTGTAGCGACGGCATCTTCTAAAATTGTTAGGGTTTTGTCATTGTTTGCTACTGGTGGGTTGTTGCTGGAAACCTCACCGACATTAACACTTATAGTCGCGATTGATGTCAATTCTGAAGTATCAAATGCAGTGACCGTGATAGTTCTCTCACCGTTCAACCCAGAAATATTAGCAAAAGTTGCTTGATACTTATTAGGTTCTGTCTGAGTCGCTACAGTAGTTTCGGTGGAATTTTCAAGAGTTCCATTACCGTTTATATCAAACGAAACCTTCACTGATTCAATACCAAAGTTATCAGTCGCTGTTACCTTCACTGTTAAATCGCTACTATTTGAAATTGCTGTACCAGTCGCAGGAAAGTCAATACTAACTGTGGGTGCTTCCTTTTTTATGATCTGCTCAACTATGTCGAGATCGAGTTCGGGTTCCTTAACATCTGATAAGGTCGCTCCAAACAAGCTTGTCCGACCAAAGCTATTGCCTAACGTAGGAAAGTAGGAAGCAAAACCAAGTTTAATATTGCTCCAGTCGTCAAAAATTGGATCGCCTTTTCGAGAATAGTCCCTGATCCGCTTACCACTTGTATCTGGGGACAATTGGTAAATGTAACTCATCAGGCTTTTATACGGAGCCTTAGATTTATAAATCTCTGGCTTATGGTCTGAAAGTCCAGGTGGAAAAGTTGTTTCAGTGTCGAGACCCCCATGACGCAATCCAAGCGTGTGTCCAAGCTCATGAACTAAGGTCTGCCCTTGAACAAATTCCCTAACTTCTTTTGTAGCGAAATCCTTTCCTTGAAGAGATATAATCAGGTCATTTCCAGGAATTGTACGCAGATCGCTTTGACTGTCAATAATCTTCCCACCCTGATCTACCAGCTTATAAAACGCTCCTTCTGCAATACCTGCATTGCCATTATTTAGTGTTGAGTTCAGATCGGCAAAAACAACGTAACGGAAAGCCAATTCCCTCGCTCGTTGCGTCGTTGTGCCGAAAAAATTATTTTTAATATCTTCAAAAGAACGGGCTACCTTACCTTCAACATTAGGTGATGTCTTCCCAAAGTAAACAACATCAATGTGTTTTCCAGTACCTGCTTCGGCAATCTGATCTCCACCTTGAAGATATAGCGGGTTGACAGGACCTCCTGCCAAAGGACTCATATTTCGATAAAGAGTCTTTCCAGCATCAACATGAACAGTGATGCCATTGCTGCCATCTGGATTTGTTAGCGGTGCCTTGGCAAACATTTTCACGAGAAAATCGATCGCTTCTGGTTCTGGAGAAAAATCACGGTTTATTGTTTTGCTTCCATTCGCGACCTGATCCGGCTTTAACCAATCAATTTCTAGAAACAGGTCTTTCCGAAGAGGGTTGGCTCCCATTGCCGCCAGGTTGAGGTCTATTTTCCCATCCCTGTCAATGTCAATTCCATTAGTCTCCCAATCATCTAGCAAGCCATCTCCATCGGTATCCAGATGCTCGGCACGCACCACCATATCCCCTCGATCCGTAGAAGCCCAAAAAGCAAGCCTGTGGTCTCCTGGTTGTTGCTTGCTAACATCTGTTGTGGCTTTGCCGAGAGGGTCATAGACGGCGATATTTTGAACTGTGGCGTCATTAATCTTATCACCTAGTTGGATGACAGGAATCGGACTGGTTTTATTAAAATCAAGTACATCAAGTGGTGCGGTAGGATATAGGGGTTTCTCCACTGTAACGCGAACAGTCCAAAGACCTTTTTGTTCTGAAAAAAAGAAAGGTAGATTAGTGAGCGGATTGTTGCGGCTAGGTTTGTTTGGCTTACCGATAAAAGAAACAACAAAGCTATCACCGGCCGTTATACTTTTTCCTTCTTTATCTAGGTAAGAAACAGCCACTCTATTGTCCAGATCAAAGGTATCTAAGAATATAGGATTCTCTGAGTCGTCATATCCTAATTCCGGTTTGGGTTCCTTATTATTTTCTCCGGCAATGGTAATGATTTTGCCAGTGCTATTGATCCTGGCAAAAATACCTGGGCCATCGCCTCGATCGCCTGCAAAAACAACGATGTTTCCATCATCGCTAATACCCGGACTCATACCCAGTTGAATAAATCCTATACTACCAGGAACTGGACTCGCAGTGGCGATATCAACAGACTTACTTAAGTCGTAATCAAACAACTTAATCGGCGAAGGTGGAGTCGTTCCATCCCCAAGCTTATTGCCAAACCGCACAACAATCTGTCCGTTGTCAGCAATCATGGGACGCGCTGCTACAGCAGATTGCGTTGAGAGCGGAATTGTATTATATGTAATAGATGCCTCAGTTGCTAATAACCGATTTACATCGTCTAAAGCAGAGAAAACTACTTCTCCCTTGTTGTTGATGCTTGGCTGGCTAAAGACGGTATCGAAAGAATCCAAAATACTGCCAGTAGTCGTTACAATATTTTCAAAATTTTCATCTTTTGTTGCTCCTGGCTTGTCAGCATTCCTGACCCTAATTGCGCCGATAGCTTTAAAATTAGCATCGATCCTTGAATCCTGAGTTACGATTTTGTTGTCATTATTAATCTGAACAGCCCGTGTGGAATTAGCAGCTACAGAATTACTCCCTGTAATATCTCTAATTGGTTCGCCATTGAACGGGCCAGCAAAAATATCAGTTGATATATCGGGAGTAGCCATAAAAGCTACGATGCCCTTATCATTAATCGATGGGTTGTCTCCTATACTTTTCCATCCCTTTTTATTTGCATCTGCAATGACATCGAATTTGTAAAAAGCGCTCATAAATTATTTCCTTGTTTGTTGTGGTATTTGCATTTCAGAAACAATGAGAATCTTTGTCCGCGTCAACTCAGTGAGTAGCAACCTCGCTTTTATCTTTCAGTGAATGAGCGATCGCACTTCGCCCATTCACTGAAACAAATTGGTGCAGCTAGTCTAATTACGATTGGGTTGATTGCGATTGGGTGAAAACAAACTTTCGTTTTCGATCGCGCATTTCGCTCGGATCTGAGGCATCGCGTAACCTGCGGAAAGTATTTGGCTTTAGGTTTTTAGGAGAGCAACGAGCCAGATAATGAAGGCGATCGCTACATAGCCTAGCCCTACAAAAACGATGATGAACTTGGGTACAGCACACCACCAAGCGATCTCAGGCCAGGGAGTTTTTACAGCGCCCCGAAGCATTTTCTCAAGCGCGAAATTTTCTGTTCGATCGAGTACCGCTGCCAGCCATTGCGCCCAAGCCAGTAGAATCGCTAAGTTGTACTCCAAAGTTCCAGGCGCGTGCAGCCTATCAGCAGCCATCTGGCTGCCTAAAGCGATCGCCGTTGAATAAGCCAGTAGAAAGAAATTATCCCAATACAGGCTGCTTAAAGCATCGTCGTATGCCCCCGCCTGCTGCCAGGAGGCAATCATGGCGCTAGCTTTCTCCTCATTGCCTGCCAATTCAAGAGAAACAATACCCCAGGGAGCTTTACCGGGGGTTTGGAGCGATCGCAGGTTTGTCTTTGGTGCCAATCCCAAAATCAGAGCAACTAACAGTCCCAATACTAGCCAATGAGTTAAACCACTGGGGATTAAATGGAGTGGATGCCACAATTGCATTTTCTTACCTCCTAAAGTTTTGGCGTCACGCGCACTACAGAAGGGGGGCGTGGAGTGTTATCGTCAATAAGAGACGAATCACGCCAACCTTCGACAAGATCCTGCATCTTCTGGACACGCTTCAATGCTTCGTCGCACCACCCCCCGGAGCGACGGTAGGGATATTTATCATTCTTATCCTGCTGCTCATTATTATCCTGCTGCTCATTCACCAGCGTCTCCCAGGGGAAACTATTGTCTCGCAACACCTGTTCCATACTTGTAAGTTCAGTCTCCAGCAGACCCATCAATACCTGAAAACGCACCCATTGATGATGTTTGAAATTGAAATCATTTAATATTTTTTCTCCAGCTATCTCCCCCTTTTCTTTCACCTTCTTAAGAGTTTTATTGTTCATAGACAAATTCAGTCCACCTTCACCATCACTTAAACGAATCTGCACCACCCGTTCCCTATAACTTGGCAGCATCGACTGGGTATTGTCGTGGTAGTTCTGCGCTGTTAACCAAATTGCCCGGATAAAATTGCTCAACTTGGGGATTTCTGCCCACTCCTGAACTGGGCGATGATTTGCCTTGGGAAGGTAAATTGATTGATAGAGTTCCTCTCTATCGACATCAAATTCGTCTAGGTGCTCGCCCAGGTTTTCTAGAACTGGATTGGTAACGACGCTGGCAGCATCTGCTTTTAGCTGAGTCTTCTTTTCGTCCTTAAATGCGTCGCGTGGCAACGAGGTCAGGTTGATTCCAAAAGTGGGGCGGCTTGGCAACCACTCATCGAAAAGGTGGATCGGAAAGTTACTAGAGATGCCTCCGTCACTAAACCAATTCAGTTGCAAATCCTCCTTCGTAAGTTGAAGTTTTTCTTTGCCTTGTTGGCGTTTCCAGGCAAATCTACTAATCGTGTAGAGAGGAACGGCAGCGAGCAATATAGGAAAGCTGAGGCTCATCCGCATCGCGACTGCCACTGGCAAATTGTCTGCTTCAGGCAAGAAATGAAAACCCTCAGGCAACTCGACGGTTTTGCTTCGGTAAGCACATCGCGTCATATATTCTACGACGTTCGGCGGAAATAGCTTGGAAAACTCTTCCTGATTAAAAATAAAAGCGTGGTTGTCGAAAGGCAGTACATAGGGTTTAGTGTGACTCAGGTTAGATGTCACCAGCTTGAGATCAATGCACTTTTGCTTTAGCTTGCCAACAGTAAGTGGCTCACCGTTTGCATCCATTCCGGCAAGATAGTTGATTTTGGCAGTCAGCCAATCAGTCAGCGCTTCCGAGCCATTAAATGTGGGATTGTTTTTTCGCCCACTGCACATTCCAAAAAAGTTATTCGGCACTTTTTTAGTAAGGGTGCCGTACAAATCATAGACACCAACACCTAAACCTCCAATCCACAACCCTATCCAAGCCAACGGTACGCTTAGTAGCAGCAAGAGTATAATAAAGCTCCCTCCGCTTAAACTACCACCCGTCAACTGAGCCATTAAAAAAAATACTAGAAAAGAGAAACCTGATAAGAACAATGCCAGGATTAAACCGATCGCAAAACCTCTACTCGATCCAATTGCGAACACCCTCTGGTGTTTGGAGCGAAAAGTTTTGCGAAGAAATCGAGCCAACTGGAAAAAGCCCAAGAATTTTTGCAGGGGACTTAGCTTTTGATATTTTTTATCGTTTGTTTTTTTCTTTTTTTCTTGTTGTTTACTGTAAATAAAAACAGCCTCCAAGGTGTCCATTAAGGGTTGGGTTTCTTCGGAAGGTTGAAATAGGTTGCGTAAGAAGTTTTCTTGACTAAGTTGGTCGCTTATATCCTTGAGCTTTGTAAAACCTCCCGTGTCCCGTCCGTATTCTGCGGCTGCTGTAACTGCTGCTGCGATCGCTCCGGCGGAGGTTCCTCCAATACTACGAAAGCGATACTTTTTCGCAAGCTTTAGAACAATCGGTGGATAAACAATTCCACTCGTCACACCCCCCTTCATGACTAAATCACATTCTTCTTTATCACCTAAAAACACTGAAGATTCAGTTGTATTCAAAAACTCTGTTGACATGGAACTTCTCCTTTCAAACTAAAACCAAAAGGGACGACATCTTCTTGATTTACAAAAGAGTCGTATAATCTGCCCCTGAGCGCGTTTTGCTAGGGCGTACATTTGCTTGCCAATATGTCGATGCTACCACAATAAATAATCTAATAAATACAAACGCTATGACTCTATAACTCAGTAGTTAGCTAAATGAACTATGTTTGACGGGAGTCGTTTTTTTGAGTTTGTGAAACTTGCGATCGCACTTTACCATCCCAACTGAAAAAAGAGCGATCGCCTGTATCATTGATGAGTGCAGAAGGCTGATTGTATGGGCGATCGCTCTTTTCCCTTCCAGATAACCAAAAAGCGATCGCACACCCATCTCTGCTGACCTAACAACGAATGCAAGTTTGCTTCAACTAAAGCTTTTAGAAGTTAGGTGGACAATACCGCCTTACCCGGATGTGGCGCACTAAATAGAATTCGACAATGATGCTAGTGGCACAGTTGAGGTGAAATAGGCAAAAAGCGATATTCACAACCCAAATGGGTTGGGAATGGCGCTATCTCTGTTACCGTGATGTACACAGGTTACGTTAGTAATAACATTGACCCTGCCATTTGTAGGGTTGCCATAATTGCCGCGAACAGTCCATGAAGGAGTCAAGTTTTTATCCTCTTGGAGAGAGCGGATTTCAATCGTGCGCGTAATTCTAGCCTCACCGTTAGTGTATTTGACAGTCACAGATCCTTCAGTATGAAATTGATTGCGGCACCTGGGGGTACGGATATTCATAGTGATTTTTGCGCCTTCCGCTTCCCAGTGACTGTAACCATCGGAAGCACTCGGACTTGTACCTGAAATGATTCCGTGTTCGACAGTAACGTTGCCAACCCAAACTGACCCGATATTCTTTTGAAAAGAAAAAGTTTCAACCTCATTCGCTAGCGCTATGGGAGAAATAATAGCACTAGCTAGAACTGCAAGAGTTCCGCTATTAATCAAGAGTTTCGCGTGCATAGTTAGATAGACCTTTAAACCATTAAATCGCCCAAAATCAGGAATTATTAATAATTAAAATTGAAAGTATAATTCCCCGCTGGTACATCAATACGAGTTGTTTGCCATTGCAAACCACCTGGGACGATACAGTTATCAGGTGTAACTTCAACAGACGAAAAAGCAACCGGTCCTAAATTGCTATAAACATTATCAGCAATAAAGGCATTTTGCTGACCTGGAGCTAATACAATGTTTCTGCATTCAGTTCCACGTACATTTCTCCCATCAAGAGTTTTATCTACTCTAGAAACTTGATAGTCTATGCCTACGTTGATATAACGATTTGTGTTGTTAGAAACATAGATGTCGGTGACTCCTCGCAAAATTTCATCTGAACTTGTAATAGTATGGATTGCTTGACCAGGTAGTGTGTTAGGGTCAATAGGATTTAAACCTTTCACTTGCTCTCCTACAAAATCAGCAACATCATCAAAAAAGTTACCCATCTCAAAATCTCTATTTACCTTGATAGTCGTCGCTTTTAGGTTGAAATTGACAGGTTCAACCTACCTTGATTCAGTAATAACCCGGATGCGACAGCTACGTCAGTGAGAAATAGTTATAAATAGTTATAACTTGGGTGCAAAATATGCTATATTTTTAAGTATAAATGCTTAATAACCTGCACTTGCGTACAGGAACCACGGCTCTTGCGCTCACACACCCGATAATTTTAAATAAATGACGATCGACGAAGCACTGCTTTTCCTAGACTCACTTCTCACACAAGAGCATCTCAACGATGTTCACATACTGGTATTGCGGCAGACTTGGGAAGGACGCTCTTATCCCGAGATTGCCAAAAGCGCTGGTTATGATGCCGAATATATTAAGTTTGTTGGCTTTCACTTATGGCAAGTTCTCAGTCGGGTATTCGGAGAAAAAGTTACCAAGAGTAACGTTCAGTCAGTTGTGCGACGGAAAGCACAACAGGCACAAATAACCGTCGCATCATCAAATAACAAACTAATTAGTGATAATATAAACGAAGAAGTTTATCAAAATATTACAGAAAATCACCCAATTGCAACTGATGTAACAAAACTCAACAAATCCCTTGATTGGGGAGAGGCAATTGATGTTTCCATTTTCTACGGACGTGCCGAAGAATTAGCCTTATTAGAACAGTGGCTGATCGTCGATCGCTGTCGCCTAGTGACTCTGTTGGGGATGGGTGGAATTGGCAAAACCTCTCTCTCTATCAAGATAGCAGAACGCATCCAAGAACAATTTGATTACATTGTCTGGCGCAGTCTCGGCAATGCTCCCTCGATCCTCGACTTGTTGGCAGAACTAATTCAATTTATCTCGAAACAGCAGGAAACGAATTTACCGACCACTGTCGATGCTAGAATCTCGCGACTGATGCACTATCTGCGACAGCATCGGTGTTTATTGATACTGGATAATGTTGAGTCAATTTTACAGGAAGGCGATCGCACGGGTCGTTATCGAAAGGGATATGAAGGATACGGTCAACTTCTGCGATGCGTAGCCGACATAAACCATAAAAGTACCTTACTACTAACCAGTCGAGAAAAACCTATCGGTTTAGGCGCTAAAGAAGGCAATAATTTGCCCGTTCGCTCATTACAACTGACAGGTTTAACAACCCCCGAAGCACGGGAAATTTTCCAGGGCATCGGGGTTTTTCAAGGGTCAGACTCCGAATGGGATATTTTGGTATCCCACTATGCTAGAAATCCCTTAGCTTTAAAAATGGTTGCTCCCGCCATCCGCGACTTGTTTGAGAGTAGCCTGAATAAATTTTTAGATTTTTTAAATCAAGGAGCCTTATTTTTTGATGATATTCGCAACTTACTAGACAGACAATTTAATCGTTTATCAAGTTTAGAAAAAAATATTATGTACTGGCTAGCTATCAATCGGGAGCCAGTCTCGTTGGCAGAATTACAACAAGATTTAGTGGCAAAAATAACTATCAAAGAATTACTAGAGGTTTTAGGTTCTCTGGTTAGACGTTCTCTGATCGAAAAAACCTCAGACGGCTACACTCAACAACCCGTCGTCATGGAATATATGACGGAACGATTAATCGAACAAGTCTGCAATGAGCTCGCAAACAGCGAAATTGACCTGATCTGCAGCCATGCTCTTCTCAAAGCGACAGCTAAAGAATACATCAGAGATACGCAAGCTCGTCTTATCCTCAAACCTATTGCCGAACAACTGCTTTTTACTTTTGAACCCCAGCAACTTATAGAAAATCAACTCAAGCCAATTCTCTCATCGCTGCGCGGTAAGCCCCGACTAGAAACTGGATATGTTGCGGGTAATATTATTAATCTCTTGCGTGAAATGCAGACAGATTTAAGCGGTTGGGATTTTTCTAATTTGATTGTTTGGCAAGCTTATTTACCCGATGCCAATTTGCATGGGGTAAACTTTGAGGGTGCTAATCTAGCTAATTCTGTTTTTGCTGAAGTTCTGGGCAGCGGTTTGTCGATCGCTTTTAGCCCGGATGGAAAACTTTTGGCAATGGGCGATACAAATGGTGAGATTCACTTGTGGCAAATGCCAGAAGCTAGACTGCTGAGAACTAGCAAAGAATACGGCAGCATTGTGTTATCCGCTGTTTTTAGTTTGGATGGGAAAACTCTTGCTACTGGCGGTAGTAATGGGACGATTTGTTGCTGGGATGTTAGTAGTTGGTCTATCCGTCAAATATTGCAGGGAAATACTAGGACTGTGCTGGGAGTTGCTTTCAGTCCTGATGGCAAGATTCTTGCTAGTAGCATCGGTGATGGGACTGTGCGTTTTTGGGATTGGAGTAATGGACGATGTTTGCTAACGTTGCTAGCACATCAAGGTCAGGCGTGGTCGATCGCATTCAGTGCAGACGGTAAGATTTTAGCTAGTGGCGGTGATGGCGGAAAGCTCAAACTGTGGGATGTCAGTACGGGACAATGCCTGAAAACGTTTCAGGGTGACAGCAGTCAGATTCGATCGCTTGCTTTGAGTCCGGATGGTAGAACAGTAGCCTGTGGCGGTGATGATTCTTTGATACGCCTCTGGGATATTAGCACGGGTGAAGTCCTGAGTATTTGCTCTGGACACGCACAGATAGTGCTATCTGTTGCCTTTAGTCCTGACGGTCAGACCTTAGCAAGTTGCAGCGAAGACGGCGCCGTGAGGTTATGGGAGGCTGCATCGGGTCAGTGCCGAAAAACACTGCAAGCACACACCAGTCGGGTGTCAGCCGTCGCGTTTAATCCTGATGGCAAAACTTTAGCGAGCACTGGTGAAGACGGTACGCTGAGACTGTGGGATGTCAGAAGAGGTCAATGTCTGAAAACAGTATCTGGGCAAAGCAATCCAATAAATTCGGTAGTTTTCTCACCCGACGGTCAAACATTAGCGAGTAGCGATCGCGCCGTCAGATTGTGGAATATAAAAATAGGACTGTGTTTTAAAAGCTTACACCAGGGACAGACTGGTCGGTTGAAATCAATTGCCTTTAGTCCCGATGGGCACTTGCTTGCAAGTGGCTTTGATGACACGACTATAAAGTTATGGGATGCTACCACCGGACTTTGCCTAAAAACTTTACAGGGTCATTCAGCTTGGGTTTGGGGAGTCGCCATCAGTCCGGACGGTAAGACGTTGGCGAGTTTCAGTGAGGATCGGACTATAAAACTATGGGAGATCCAGACAGGGCAGTGTCTTTATACTTGCGCCGAACATGAGGGCTGGGTGTTGGGAGTTGCTTTTAGCCCTTTAGGTCATATCCTCGCTTCTGCCAGTACCGATAATACCGTGAAGTTGTGGGATATCAGGACAGGGCAAGTTTTGAAAACTTTTACCGGACATACGGATTGGGTTTGGTCTGTTGCCTTTAGTCCTGATGGTAATATCCTGGTAAGCAGCAGTGGTGACAGTACCGTAAAGTTTTGGGATATTAATACCGAAGAATATCTCAAAACCCTAGAGGGACACGACGGTATTGTGTCATCACTCATGTTCAATCCTGATGGTACTAGCTTCGCTAGTGGCAGTCACGATCGAACTGTACGAGTGTGGGATGTTAGCACAGGTAGATGCTTGCAAATTCTCGAAGGACATGACAATTGGGTATGGTCAGTTGCCTATAGTCTAGATGGTCAAATACTTGCTAGTAGTAGCCAAGATGAGACGATTAAGCTTTGGAATGCTTTGACAGGGGAGTGCATTAAAACGCTGCCAGTACCCAAACTCTATGAAGGCATGAACATTACAAGTATCACGGGTTTAAGTGAGGCACAGAAAGCAACGCTGAAAGCACTAGGAGCAGTCGAGTTGGAAGTAGAAAGAGTTTGGGATATATCTACAATTCAATAGAATCCTTTTGACCCTTAAACTCTTAGACTTATGCTAAGTACAGCATTTCATAAATCCGTGACGAACTGAGCAACGGACTGGTGAGGGTTTAAGTAGCTCTATACCCCTACGAACTTGTGAAATCTGGCACTTAGGATAATCACAATCATTTGCCATAGAGATCGACGCCGAGCGAAGCTGACGAAATATAGAGTTACATATCCTTTTTATGAAATTTTGACAAGTGGCAATATGTGGTAAATTTAGCAGCTATGTGGCTCATTGAGAGCGACTTTTGACAAGTTTTCCGGAACAAAAGAAACCGATGTATTGCTCGGAGTTCAAGTTGAAAGCTCTGATTTTGCGTCGTTTTTACCCGGTTTCTCAGTTCTGATTGAGAAGGGTGATCGGGGCGTCAGGTTTGTCTAACTGTAAAGACTAGCTACATATTCGCCGTAACCGTTATAGGGCAAAGTTGGGCGAGTTTCCCACGACCAACTGTTACCGGGGCCGACTATCCGTTCGCTGGCTTGCGACCATCTGGGGTGCGGTTTGTCGGGTTCGACATTTGCTTCAAAAGCGTATTCGTTGGGGCCGATTGTATTCCAAAAAGTGGCGGGCTGTTTTTCGACAAATTCAATTTTAACGATCGACTTTGCGCCCTTAAAACCGTATTTCCACGGAATCACTTGCCGCAGGGGGGCCCCATTTTGTTTTGGTAGCCGCCGCCCGTACAAACCTGTGGCAAAAAATGCTAAATCGTTTGCCATTTCTTCAATTCGCATACCTTCGGTATAAGGCCAAGGATAAAATTGCGACATCAAACCGGGGCCGGGAGTGATTTTTGAGTCGTAAAATGAGGTAAAGCGAACGAATTTTGCATTCGATTTCGGTTCGACATCAGCCATGAGTAATTTCATGGGAAATCCGACCCAAGGAACTACCATCGCCCAGGCTTCTACGCAGCGAAATCGATAAACTCGTTCTTCGATGGGAAATTTTTTGTGGAGGTCGTCAATATCGTAGGTGCGGGGATTTTTTACTAAACCGCCTACTTCTACTTTCCAGTTTTCGGTTGGCAAAGCTTGAGCGGCTTGCCAAATAGATTTTGTGCCGCCGTATTCGTAAAAATTGTTGTATTTTGTAGCTAAGGCTTCGTCGGTAATTGCCCGATCGACTTTTGCAAAGGCCGGATTCCGGTTCAAGCCGGAATATGCTTGGGTTGAGGTTTTTTCTAGAGCAGTTTTTGAGCTGTCATTGCTTTGACAGCCTGTAAGCGGTAGCAGCGAAGCAGTTACGCCAGCGCCAATTAAATTGGTCATGAAGCGGCGGCGGTTGAGAAAGGCTGTTTCTGAGGTAATTTGTGAGTCGAGAATTTCCCAAGGTTTGGGAACGCGAATTAACGGCATAAGTAATAGTTAAAAGTTAGTAGTTAGTTTGGCGAAAGTTGCCCGGGTTTCAATGTTTCAGTCGATTTGAGAGTTGAGATTGACTGTATTGAAGGGATAATCGCGACTTTTTGGCAAGGCCTCGCGATTGCTTGGCGCGGGCTGCGATCGCAATTAGTGTATTCGCAATGACAGTATAGCCTAATTCAGTCACCGCCACTGGCGCACAGCAATCTCACAGCACGGTTCGATCGACCTATTAAACCTCGATCGCAGGAAAGTCAGCAATAATTTACGCGCGATCGACGGAAGCAATGGTGGCTAAAATCTGGGAAACAATTATCATAAAGCAAAGATTCAAATTATTTAATTTGTCCACAGGAAGCGGCACGCACCGCCCCGCTTTCCTCCCCCACTCCTCGCTTTAAGTCGGACGGGGGTCTCCAGCGGAAAGACAAATGAGTTACTGCATAAATCCCAATTGCCAGAATCCCAAAAATCTCGATCGCGCGAGGGTCTGCACAAGTTGCGAGTCGAACTTGCTGCTAAAAGGGCGCTACCGAGTCTTTCACACCCTCGGTCAAAGTATCGCTTGCCGCACCTTCCTAGCAGTCGATGAAGACCAACCAGCGCAACCCCGCTGCGTCATTCAACAGTTCTGCGGGCCCGTGCCGTCAGTCGCCGACGGTCAAAAACAGCTAAACCGGACATTTCTCGGCTCGGCCGAGCGGCTCGACAAGTTGGGCCAACATCCCCAAATACCGAAACTGCTGGCATCTTTTGAACACGAAGGCTGCCAGTATTTAGTGCAAGAATACATCCCCGGGCGCAATTTAGCCGATCGGCTTTCAGAAAAAGGTGTTCTTAAAGAAATTCACATTTGGTATCTGCTGAGCGAATTGTTGCCCGTCCTGCAATTTGTGCACGAAAATCAAGTGATTCACCGAGATATCAAACCGTCCAATATTATTCACCGCAAATCTTCCCAAACCTCCGCAGCAATAGCCGTGCAAGAGCACCTGCATACTTGGGATGATGAATCTGGGCTGGTTTTAGTCGATTTCGGCGCTGCAATTGCGGCTAACAGCGGGCCGCCCAAAACAGAAACGGTGACGGGTTCTGCCGAATTCGCGGCGCCGGAACAAATTAAAGGTGAAGCAATTAAGAGCAGCGACATCTACAGTTTGGGCGTGACTTGCATTCACTTGTTAACGGGAATGTCACCCTTTGATTTGTTTGACATCAAAGCCGACGCTTGGGCCTGGAGGCATTATTTGAAAGTACCGGTTTCGGCCAGACTCGGCCGCATCCTGGATAAAATGGTGGAGCGAGAACCATCAAAACGCTATCGATCGATCGAAGCAATTCTCACAGACATGAAATACGGCCCGGCACCGGTAGAGGTGATTCTGGGCAAACCCAAATGGACTTTGGCTTTGTGGGGGGGAGCCGCAGTTGCGCTGATTTCAGTCGTGCTGGGTTCTCGCTTGCCATCGACCGTACCGGAGGCTTTCACTTCTGTTGAGCCTGCTTCCAGCATTCCCGAAATTCGGTTCGATCCGCCGCCCATGCAGAATTTCAGCGGTGAGGCCCCGCCTGCGGGCCCAGCAGTCCGCACTCTGGCGGAACAAGACAAAAACCCGGTTTGGGCGGTAGCAGTCACTCCCAACGGCCGCGTCATAGTCAGCGGGAACAACGACGGCACAATTCACCTGCTGCACAAGCGTCACGGCAAAGTGCTCAAAGTTTTGGCAGCACATTTGGGGCCCGTGTGGTCGGTCGCCGTCAGTCCCGACGGCAGGACGATCGCCAGCGGTGGCGCTGACGGTACGATTAAACTGTGGAATTTCTATTCTGGCCAATTAATTCGGACTTTGGACGGAGACAAAGACGGCGTGTTCTCAGTGGTTTTCAGTCCCGACGGCCAAACCCTCGCCAGTGTCGGCAAAGACAATTCTTTGAAGCTGTGGCAAGTCGAAGGCGGCGCCGAGTTGGAAACACTCAAAGGGATTCCGGGCGAGGTGCATTCGGTGGCTTTCAGTCCCTATAAAGATACTTTGTTTGCTGGCAAAGGCGACGGTACGATCGAGATGTGGAATTGGAAGACTGGGGAATTCCAAGCCACTCTCACGGGTCATGTCGATGCTGTTTCGGCTCTTACTGTCAGCCCCGACGGTAAAATTTTGGGCAGCGGCGGCTGGGACAATACGGTGAGGGTTTGGGATATCACCACGGATCGCGGGCCAGAACCGTCGGGTGAGGTGACTTTTAACGGTCATACCGATCGAATTGGGTCTCTAGCTTTCAGTCCCGACGGCGCGACCCTAGCCAGCGGCGATTTGAGCGGAACTATCAAGCTGTGGGCGATGGATGGCGGGGAATCTGGCACGCTGAAAGGTCATTCGACTTGGGTGGAATTGGCTTTTAATCCTCAGGACAAAACTCTGATCAGCGGCAGTTATGACGACACGATTAAGGTGTGGCAACTGTCTCCTTGATTTTGGCTTGGGAGCCCGCGCGATCGAGTTTTGAAGAGCGATCTTAAGTTTAAGAATCCCTAACCAAATTAAAGATTCTGGTTGGGGATTCTCAAACTTAGGAATGGCAATTAAATAACTTAAGCGATTTGCTTGTTGCTTGTTACCAGGAAGAGCCTGGTAACGCATATCCGGAGGAAGAGCCTCCTTTTACCAGAAATAATTGGTTGAAAGCCTCTCACGAGTGAGGGAGAAATTAAAATCAGACTATTCATTACTCCAATCCTCTTCCTTCTAGGTAGAGGTCGCTCTCCACAGGTCAACTGTCAACTGTCAAGCGGTCAACTGTTGAACTCGCAGCTTAATAGGAGAAACGACTGTGGGAGATGTTTAAGTTATTAAATTTTCGTTCGTTAGATCGAATTCGGATCTTGAAATCGCTGCTAGACAAACTTTCGTCCGCGCAACGCGAGACTGTAGAAATATAATATTTTCCTTCTTCCTTCTTCCGACTTCACGCTTGACTTCTTCCTTCTAATTCATCAATAAAACCAAATTACCGATCGCCCTTCCGCTTTCGAGCAATTCGTGAGCGGCCGCAATCTCATCTAAACCAAAGCGCCCAGCAATAACGTGGCGCCAAACTCCAGCTTTAAGGCAAGTTGTAATATCTGCTGCGGCTTGTTGGTGCGCTGAAGAGTCCATAGCATAAACTAGGACATAATGAACGGTAAGATTTTTGTAAATTAACGAGTACAGGGGAATTTGAGGCGTTGCATCCGAATCCGAAGCATAAGTGGCGATCGTGCCGTTGCGTGCGATCGCTTTGAGATTAATTTCGAGATTGGCAGCAAAATCAACTTCAATTATGCGATCGACTCCCTTACCCCCCGCAATCTCCTTAATCCGCCCCGCCACATCTTCAGCTTTGTAATTAACAATATAATCAGCACCCGCAGTTTTAGCAAATTCTGCTTTTTCCGCAGAACTTACAGTCGAAATAACCGTTGCGCCGCCCCATTTTGCCAGTTGAATCGCATAATTGCCAACCGCACCAGCGCCGCCCGCAACTAATACAGTTTTCCCCGCAACAGCACCATCTTTAAAAACACAATGGTGTGCAGTCATTGCCGGAACTCCCAAACAAGCACCCGCTTCAAAATCTGTATTTTCCGGCAGAAAAACTGCTTGTTCGCTGGGTACAACAACATACTCAGCCGCCGTACCAAACGGGCGAATTAATGTAGCTTCATAAATCCAAACACGTTCGCCAATTCGCGACGGCGGCACGCTTTCTCCTGCTGCTTCAATTGTGCCTGCACCGTCGTTGTGGGGAATGACTCGCGGGTGTCGCATTGTGAGTCCGCCCCAACCGCTGCGCTGCTTGACATCGGATGGGTTAATTCCCGACGCGCCTACTTTAACCAGCACTTCATTTGCACCCAATTCGGGAACATCGATTTCGCCAATTTTGAGGACATCTTTCGCGTTGCCGAGTTGTTCGTAGTAAGCAGCTTGCACGATTGTTTTCTCCTGATGTTTTCAATAGACTAGAGTGCACTCATTCACTTTCCAATATTGAAATTATCTGCGTTTATCTGTGTCGATATGCCTTTTATCGGCGGTCGAACTATCAATCAAATATTTAGGCAATGCAAGTCTAATCTGCATAAACCCGCCGCGCGTTACTTTACGCAATTCCGCCGTTAACGCGGATATTTTGTCCGGTAATCCAGCGGGCTTCTTCGCTGCACAAAAACGCCGTCACATCGGCAATATCTTCAACTTTTCCGAGTCTTCCCAAAGCAGTCATTTGCGTAAATCTTTGGATTTGTTCGGGGGTTTTGCCGACAGTGAAAAGTTCTGTATCCGTTGGGCCCGGAGAAATGACATTTACTGTAATTTGCCGATCGCCCAATTCCTTCGCCAGCGATCGAGTTAGCTGTTCCACCGCGCCTTTTGTCGCCACGTAAGCCCCGTAAGTTGGCATCATTATCGCCGTTGTCGAACTAGAAAAGTTGACAATTCTGCCTCCATCTGCCATGCGTTTAGCAGCTTCTTGACAAGCAAAAAACGTGCCTTTGACGTTAATTGCAAAAATACTGTCAAACTCAGCTTCGGTAAATTCCGCCACAGGTTTGCAAATAAGTATTCCCGCGTTATTGACTAAAATATCGACTTGTGAATAGGTTTCGAGAGTGCGATCGAACAAATTGCAAATTTCTGCGGTTTTGCTGACATCGGCTTGTACGGCTAATGCTTTGCCGCCTGAGAGTGCGATCGCTGACACAACATCTTGAGCCTGATCTGCGCCTCTGGCGTAGTTGACGACAACCGATGCGCCTTCTTGGGATAATCGGAGGGCGATCGCGCGTCCTATTCCCCGCGATGCACCAGTCACAATTGCCACTTTTCCTGCTAGTGATGGCATGACATTTCCTCTGCAATTAGCGTTGATGCTGGTTCAAAATAATCATACTATTTTTTTCCGCATTCCGGTACAGAAACAAATTTAAAATCTCAAAGAGTCAGAATATTTTTAGAAATCGCGGTTGCTAACTAACAGTTGTGGTAAAGTAGTGTGGGCTGTTAAAGTAAAATCTATGACCGTCAATTCCGAGTTAGCAGAGCAGTATTTGTCAGCGGGCGAGAACCTCCAGAAATCAGGAAAACTTGAGGAGGCGATCGCCCAATACCAAAAAATACTAGCACTCGAACCGGATGCGGCGGTTGCGCGCAGCAAGATAGCTGAAGTTTATTATACGCAACAGAAATATGTAGAGGCGATCGCCCAGTGCTACCAAACACTGCGCCAGCAACCCAATTTCGCCCCCGCCTACAAAACCCTCGGGAATATCCTGCAAGCCCAAGGGAAGACAGACGCAGCCGTGCGAGCGTACTCAAAGGCGATCGAATTCGACCCTAATTTTGTCGAACCCTATGTTAACTTGGGCAGTATGTTTTACAAACAAGGTCTGCTAGATGAAGCCATAACATACTACCAAAAAGCGATCGCTATGCAGCCAGACTTAGCAGCAGCTTACTGGAACTTAGGCAAAGTATTAGAACAGCAAGGGCGAACCAATGAAGGTTTAATTTATCAACAAAAAGCTTTAAATTTGGAACCAGAATTAGCAAAAATATAATTATCGTAGTGTGCGTCGCCATCAACAAATCCTGCACTTTATCGACAATCTCAAAGCTCCGCACCTGTCAAATAACCCTAATAATATAGGTTCGTAGTGAGGACTTTAGTCCGCATAAATCCGAGGACTCGCATTCCGAACGATCGAACCGTTTTACCTGAAAAAAATATGAATTTAGAACCAAAAAATCAAGACCAACAGCACCCGCAATACAAGCGCGATCGAGCCAGTGTCAATACTTTATTAGGCGGAGAACCAACCGACCACAATTTATCAGAATTAGCAAGATTAATAATTCGCTATAAAGGATTTCCCGGCGCTAGAGATATCCAAGCAGACTTAAAAAAAGCCCTGCAACAATGGAATCATACCGAAGAAACTCTTTACGAACAAACCCGCAAAATTCACGCCAAAGGTGAAGTTTACAGGCGACTAAAAAATGACCAAGAAGATTGGGCTTAATACAGTCAAATATCAACTGTTATAGCAGAAGGAAAAAGGAAGAATGAACAAGCAATCTTCCGCCAAAGTTTCAGCAATTAAGAACGTCTTATATCATATCTGATCGAACAACCACAAAAAAATAGGTTTGATCGTTCGGACTTTACTCCTCAGATTATGCGGACTAAAGTCCTCACTACGAACCGACATTGCATCGATCGGGACACAACAATGTTCATTGGTGTCTACTTAAGACTAAAATCCTTGAGAAATCTCGTTTGTAGCTTAGGCTTCTTCCCCCTAAATCCCCCTTAAGAAGGGGGACGCGAGAGAATGCTCTTGTCCCCCCCTTAAGAAGGGGGGCTAGGGGGGATCGGGTCTCAGTCAAAAAACAACAGCCTGTGACTGCGTTTGACGTGTTTTTTGACACCAAAGAACAATGTTGTGTCCCTACAAATCCCTTTTAAACCATCTCAGCCGAAACTGGCATTGCAGGCTGCGGCTGGAACTGGAACAGCGAATAAACCACGTTGCGGCGAATATCCGTCATCATGTCCAAAAACAGCTCGTAACCTTCAGTTTTGTACTCGATCAGCGGGTCTTTCTGTCCGTAACCGCGCAATCCCACAGACTCGCGCAAAGCATCCATTTGCTGCAAGTGTTCCCGCCACAAAGTATCAATTTGCTGCAAGATAAAGAACCGCTCAGCATCGCGCATCAATTCCGCCCGGATGGCATTAACTTCGGCTTCCTTCATGTCGTAAGCATTGCGAACTTGTTCGTGGAGGAAAGTTTTAATTTCCTCAACAGACAAATCCTCTAATTGATCCGGAGTCATGTCAGCTAATAAATAAACAAATTCCTTCACCTTGCTGACGAGTTTTTCGAGTTCCCATTCTTCCGAAGGCAAATCGGGATTGATGTATGCTCCCACGATGTCGTCCATCGTTTGTTCGGCATACTTAATTACCTGTTCTTTCGAGTCCAAACCTTCCAAAACTCGGCGGCGTTCTGCATAGATTGCTCGACGCTGATTGTTCATCACTTCGTCGTATTCAAATACCTGTTTGCGGATGTCGTAATAGTAGGTTTCGACTTTTTTCTGAGCGCCTTCGAGAGAACGAGTCAGCATTCCAGATTCGATCGGCATATCTTCCTCAACACCGAAAGCCTTCATCAAACCGGCCACCCGTTCGCCGCCGAAAATCCGCAGCAAATTGTCTTCCAAACTCAAGAAAAACCGCGTAGAACCCGGGTCTCCTTGGCGTCCCGCCCGGCCCCGCAACTGATTGTCGATCCGGCGCGATTCGTGGCGTTCCGTACCGATAACGTGCAGGCCACCCAACTGCACAACTTCATCGTGTTCGGTGCTGGTAAAAGCATCGTACTCGCTGCGAGTTAATTTGTAAGCTTCCCGCAATTTTTGAATTACCACGTCTTTTGTCGGCGCTTTTTCCGAGGCTACAGCCACGATATCATCGGCTGCTAATTCCGAGAGCGATCGCTCCCCGTACTCCTTCACCGCCAATTCCACCGCCGCCTTGAGCATTTGCTCGGCCTCTTTCGATAGCTGCGTCGGGAAAATCTGCGCCGAAGCTTTCCAAGACTTGGCCTTTTTCGCAGTTTGACCAAAACCTTGAGCTGCGGGGCGGCCGCCAATACCGGGCGCTTGCACCAGCGAAAACCCGTCCTCATCATCGGGCCGCACGATCCGAGGCATCAAATACTCCCGCAACTTGAGGCGCCCCATGTACTCAGAATTACCGCCCAGAATGATGTCTGTACCGCGTCCCGCCATGTTGGTGGCGATCGTCACAGCGCCTTTGCGTCCGGCTTGAGCGATAATTTCCGACTCCCGCTCCACATTTTCCGGTTTAGCGTTGAGCAAATTGTGAGGAATTTTGAGCTCCTGGAGCAGCCGCGACAGCAACTCCGACTTTTCCACGCTCGTAGTGCCCACCAGCACCGGCCTACCGATCTCGTGCATTTCTGCGCAGTCTTGGGCGATCGCCTTCCACTTACCGGCCTCCGCCTTGTAAACCATATCCGAAAGGTCAGTCCGGCTGGGAATCCGGTTAGTGGGAATCAGCGTCACTTCCAGATTGTAAATCTTCTCAAACTCGGTTTCCTCAGTCTTCGCCGTCCCAGTCATCCCCGACAGCTTCGGATACAGCAAAAAGAAATTCTGATAAGTAATAGTCGCCAGCGTCTGAGTTTCCGGCTGAATTTCCGCCCGTTCCTTTGCTTCGATCGCCTGGTGCAAACCGTCGCTCCAGCGCCGTCCCGGCATTACCCGGCCCGTAAACTCATCGACAATCACCACTTCGCGATCGAGATTGACGATGTAGTTAATATCCTTAATAAACAATTCCTTCGCCTTAATCGCATTAAAAATGTAATGCGCCCAAGGGTCAGCCGGGTCGTACAAATCGGTAACGCCCAACAACCGCTCAGCTTCACCAAACCCTTCATCGGTCAACAGTACGTTCCGCGCCTTTTCGTCAACCTCGTAATGTTCCTCATTTTCCTTTCTCAGAGCAGCAGCCACCTCAGCCGCCCGGATGTACTTCTCGCTGGGGCGTTCCACCTGGCCCGAAATAATCAGAGGCGTTCTGGCTTCATCGATCAGCACCGAGTCAACCTCGTCAATCACGCAGAAATTAAAAGGACGCTGCACTACATCTTCCATGACAGTAGCCATGTTGTCCCGCAGGTAGTCAAATCCCACCTCGCTGTTCGTTGCGTAGGTAATGTCGCAGCTATAATTTTTCTTGCGTTCCACCTGATCCATGCCCTGCTGGATCAGTCCCACAGTCAGTCCCAGGAAGCGGTGCACCTGCCCCATCCATTCCGCGTCGCGCCTTGCGAGATAATCGTTAACGGTGATGATGTGCACGCCTTTACCGTTGAGGGCGTTGAGGTAAGCCGGCAGCGTCGCCACGAGAGTTTTGCCTTCACCGGTTTTCATTTCGGCAATTTGGCCTTTGTGCAGGATAATGCCCCCGAGGAGTTGGACATCAAAGTGGCGCATTCCTAAAACCCGTTGTCCTGCTTCCCGCACCACTGCAAAAGCCTCGGGCAAGATTTCGTCTAGGATTTCTTTCTCTTCGTTGAGAGATTTAGCTTTGGCCAGACGTTCTTGAAACTCGGCTGTTTTGCCTTTGAGTTCGTCGTCTGAGAGGGCGCGGATTTCTTCTTCCAAGATATTGATATCAGCTACCCAAGGCTGAAATTTTCTCAGTTTGCGAGCGTTGGGATCGCCTAGCAGATTTTTAAACATGGCAACAGAGGCAGATTTTTAATAATTTAGCTATTAGCTTTCAGGGTTAGGGGCTGTAGTGTTAGCCACAACATTTACCTTTCCCGATTGTAGCAACCATTGGCTCTGCTAAGCAGTCGAAGGCGTCTTTGGGGGCGATCGAGCGATTTGGGATTCCCGGATCAATTTCCCTAACTCCCCACCAAATCCCACAACACATCAATACCTGAACCGACGTATGCTGTATCTTGGTGGCGATCGATCCATTGCACGACAGCAGGCAAAACCTCACTAGATTTCAGACCCAACTTACTCAAGGCTTCTACTGCCGAGTAACGCACATCCTCATCCACATCTTTGAGATGTAGTAACAAGGCACTGATGATGGCTTTTGAAGCATTTCCCAACTTACCCAAGGCTTCTGTTGTCTCACGGCGCACCCAGTCCTCCTCATCTTCGAGACTTCGCAGCAAGGCACTGATGACAGATTCTGAAGCATTTCCTAACTTGCCCAAGGCTTCTGCTGCCCAGCCACGCACATCCTCGTTCCCATCTTCGAGACGTAAGAGCAAGGCGCTGATGACGGATTCTGAAGCATTTCCTAACTTGCCCAAGGCTTCTGCTGCCCAGCCACGAACCAAGGGAGTTTCGGGAGACTTTATAAATCAGCTCTTAACGAACGTCAACAGATATCGAAAAATGACCACTATTATCAGCAGTAAGTGGATCGTTTATTCCTAAATATAATTCTCCTTCATTTATGACAGTTATCTCTTTGTCCGCACCTATTTCAAATAGTTCACCACTTGCAGATATTTTCCCAACTAGCATTCCTGCTGGTCTTCCACGAAAGAAACATTCTGCGTGAGGGCAAAGGTTGTTGGAATTACCTGCGGGAGTGGCTTCCCCATAAGATCCATGGTTTGCCCAAAAATTGATTACACCTGATGCTCTTACTCTTAAAACTTGACCAGCTTTTACATAGATACCTGTTGGATACAACCCAAAAAAATCTCCACGTAATGCTATCTCTTTGTGTAATTGACTGGATAGGATATTTGTACCTAAGGCGAAGTAGCTTATTGCTCCAGTCATAATAAACAAACCTAGAACAATCGCAGGTACATATGGCTTGAGTTGAAATTTTGGTTGCAATTTTGCTAATGCCACCTGTGCATTGGGTAACCGCTTTTCCAGATGGGGTTCAGTCATCTGCTTTAACCATTTTGTGAAAGCAGGACTGATATTAGGAGTAGATATGAATTGAATTTGCAGGTTTTTTTGTGGTAGTTCCGTTGGGTGTTTACCAGTCACTAAATAAATTAGAGTTGCTCCTAACCCATAAAGATCAACCGCAGGAGTAATGCGTCCAGTAAATTGTTCGGGCGGCATATATCCATAGCTACCGACCAATGTCATGGTTCCTTTTTCTACAATAGCCTGTGTACCGACCGCTCCAAAATCTACCAAGTGGATTTGGTCTGCAATATCTCCAAAACCATCGGCTAACAAAATATTGCTTGGTTTAATGTCTCTATGGATTAAAGGGGGACGATGTCCATGGAGATATATCAATATTTCTAAGATTTTCTGGGCAATTTGCCGCAGTTCCGCTTCACTAAACCAACGTCCAGATTGTAAGTATTGCTCCAGGGATTTTCCTCTAATATATGTTTGAACCAATGCGATTCCTTTATTCTTCTGTGAGTTGATTTCTATATAGTCTAGATAACGAGGAATCGCTGGATGAGAAAGGGTTTTCAGTGTTTTTATTTCTCGCTCGAATAGTTTTATATCTGCCCAAGTAAGATTTTGACCAAACCAAAGAATTTTAACTATAACTTGTTGTTCAGTTTGTTGGTCAATAGCCAGGAAAACTTCTCGGCCTGCTTTTTGACTGAGTCGTTCTTGAAGTTGATATCGATTTTTCAAAATCATAAAAATTAGGGATGTATTCTAGTCAGATAGTCAATTCAATAATCTCCTAAACTTTGTCTAGAAAATGGGTGGGCTACTGATGTAAAGTTACCTTACTTAAATCAGGGCAAATCCTGTCAGAAGTTTGTAAAAATCCCGTAATCTACAAAGAGTTAGGAGAGTCGAAGTAAAAACATAACGTTCAGTTTAATGCGAGTTTCATAACTCGTCAACAACAGAAAATCTTTGCTCTTCCAAAATTGCGCCTAATTGCACCCCAACATTATAGGGCAAAACATTTACACGCTTCTCCTGTATCCAGTAAACCCATAACCTCAACAGAACGATTTTGATAAGTTAGTGTTAAAGGCAGATACGGAACATCAGCTAAAACACCAAATTCATCTCGTTTAGGTTGAAAATAATATCGCCTACTATTAAACATTTTGAGTTTGTTTTTGTTTTGTTTCTAGTAACTGCATTAATTGCTCTGCTGCACTATTAGAAGTATGCACGGAATACATAATTTCAGCAGATTCATTGCCCATGACAATTTCTTCTTCTTTTGCCAATTCTGCTATTAAAAATAGCATCATTTGAAATTTTTCAGCACGGGACAATTGAAGCAGTTGGTCTAATAATTCAAGATTTGACATAAAACGCCATTGAATTCGTTTTTCCATTTTATCACAACCTTGAGATTTAAACCACTCGACAAGAGCAGTGTCAATCCTAATTCCTGAACCGGCAAAATGCCTGTTCCACAAAGAGTCAATTTGATTGTGGAACAGGCATCTTGCCTGTTCTTGAGAATAGTGCAATATCTCAGATTAATCTGAGTTTGAAACAGGTCTGGGTACTTCGTAAGTCAAAAAGTCATAGGCCATTTTCGTATTTGGAAAAATTGCCTGGGCTTCTTTGAGCAAATCGTCTAGGACGATCGCATTTCCCGGAGCATAACGCGGGCTAAAATGCGTCATTATTAACTGTTTCGCCCCAGCGAGCAAAGCAACTTGAGCCGCCATTGTCGAAGTTGAATGGAGGCGATCGAAGGCCATTTGAGCATCAAGATGAGCAAAAGTCGCTTCGTGCACCAACAGATCGGCATCCTTCGCCAATTCCACGGCCCCGTCACAAAAAACCGTGTCCGTACAATACACAAACTTGCGCCCGATTTGATCGGGGCCGCAAAAATCACTACCTTTAAACTGTCGCCCGTCAGATAATTTTACCGTCTTTCCTTGTTTTAATTGGCCGTAAATTGGCCCGGAAGGAATACCCACAGCCTTCGCTTTTTCAACATCAAAATGTCCCGGTCTGTCTTTCTCAGTCACTCGATAACCAAAAGCAGTAACTCGGTGTTTCAAAGGAGCGCAACTAACAATATATTCGTCATCTTCATAGACGACTCCCGGGTGACTTTTGTGTACTTTCACCGGGTAAGAAAAATGAGTTTGAGAATAGCGAACGCCAGCTTGCAAATATTCTTCAAGTCCCGGAGGCCCGTAAATATCCATGCGCTTGACATTCCCCGCCAAACCGCAGCTAGCGAGCAAACCCATTAAGCCGAAAATGTGGTCGCCGTGCAGGTGAGTGATGAAAATGCGGCTCAGTTGGCTGACTTTTAAGTCGCTGCGGAGAAACTGGTGCTGGGTTCCTTCGCCGCAGTCAAACAGCCAGAGTTCCGCTCGCTGGGGCAAGCGGAGGGCGATGCTGGAAACGTTGCGCGATCGCGTGGGGACGCCGGAGCTAGTTCCGAGAAATGTAATCTGCAAGAGTCAAATCACCTCAATTAAATCTTAAAAAATATGTTACATATATCCAGAGTGCGGCTAATCCAACATAAAGGAAATAGTCGCAGGCAGGAACCGGGATAAATCGCTGTTCGTGCGAGCATCTAGTCGCTGCAATCCTTTTTGACCCCGCCCAAAAATGGATACCGTGCCCCCGATCGGCCGATCGGGTCGAGATCAAAATTTTAGACCTTGGTTCAAGCTCGCAGATTAAATGCTGCAAGTAAATCTAAAATCTAAAATCTAAAATCTAAAATCGACCGACGGGCGCACAAAGTGCCAAACCCAATTCTAACGTTTTCTTTCTGCCGTTCTCCTTCCTTTTTCCCGAACTGAACCTTCCCCTTAAAAATTCTCAAACTCGTACAGCACAGGAGGAAAATTTTCAAATGCAGTCAGGAGTGTTCTTTACTTCCGTTCTTTCGACATTAAAAAAACGCTACTTTTGGATGGGGCTGTTGTTTTGGCTGGTAATGGTAGCCCCAGCACAAGCCGGGCTGATTTTGCGAGTTGCGGTACAAGACGGCGCAAGTCAGATCAAAGTCGGCAGTTCTACTAAGGCTGCAATCCGCGACAGCAGCGGGCGCAATTTGGGCGAACTGCCCGCCAACAGTTCTGCATCTGCTCAATCTCGATCGGGCACAGTAGCAATTGGCCGCTGGGCTGCCAATCAAATTTGGATCGAGCCGACCGGAAACGGTTATGTTTGGATTGGCGATCGGTGGTATCGGGGACGCACGCTTCTAGTGCCCGAAAAAGGAGCCTTGACCGCCGTCAACTACGTCGATATCGAACAGTATCTCTACAGCGTTCTGGGCGCCGAAATGAGCGGCAATTGGCCTCAAGAGGCTTTGAAAGCCCAAGCTGTCGCCGCCCGTTCCTACGCTCTCCACCAGCGCCTCAAAAGCGAAACCGACCTTTACGATGTGGACGACACTCAGTCTTCGCAGGTTTACAAAGGACTGCAAACAGAATCTTCGGGCACTTATACCGCAGTCGATGCCACCGCCGGTCAAGTTATGACTTACAACGGTCAGATTATTTTAGCCGTTTTCCACTCGGCGTCTGGGGGACATACCGAAAATGTCGAGGATGTTTGGACGGAACCCTTGCCTTACCTGCGTGCTGTTCCTGACTTCGACCAAGGGGCGCCCGTTTACCAGTGGAAAGAAAATTTTTCCCGGGCTCAAATGAGCAGCAAGATTTCTGGCGTGGGTAACGTCATCTCGATGAAGCCAGAACGCACTACCGCTCACGGCAGCGTTTTGTCAATGAAAGTAGTCGGAGATGGCGGTTCTAGGGTGATGACTGGCGCTGATTTGCGTCGGGTTCTGAGTTTGAGGAGCACGCGGTTTACCGTGATTCCTCAGTATGCAGGCGGTGGGAGCGCGAGGAACAGCGGCCAAGCTCCTACGGGTTTTGAAGTTGCTGGCAAAGGTTTCGGTCATGCTGTGGGGCTGAGTCAGTGGGGCGCGTACAATTTGGCCAGGCAGGGATACGGCTACCAGCAGATTTTGCTGCACTATTACCGGGGCGCTGCTTTGGCTAGAATTGCAGTGCAGTAACTGCTGGGAAGAAGGAAGTTCGGCAACGAGCAGTGTACGGGATGTAACGGATGTAACGGATTCGGTAACGGAAGAAGTTTGAGGGAAGAGGTTCGAGGGAAGAATAATTCCCCATTACCAATTCCCCATTACCAATTCCCCATGACTAATAACTGATGACTGATGACTGATGACTGATGACTAACTAAATTAAGGATTGCTATGCAAAAGTGGGATTATTTATTTGTGGATGCGAATATGTATCCTTTTGGAAATAAGCTGATTAGTTTATATGTAAATGGTGAGGAACTCCGAGATTGGAAACAAGGCTCGCTGCATCTATTTGTCAATCAGTTGGGGGAGGATGGGTGGGAACTTGTGGCTCTCCGCCACGACTCGAAGTACGACCAAAATTGTTTTATTTTTAAACGTCCTAAGGTTGTTAAAAAAACTAGGAATACTAAAGAGTCTCAGGTACAGAAAAATTGACCTACCTCTCTCAATTAAACTGGTTTGATCGTTCGGACTGAAGTCCTCATTAAATTATGAGGACTTCAGTCCGAACGATCAAACGTTCATTGGATTTGAGATTTGGGCTTAAAACCGCAGATTCTTGAATCAAAAATCAAAAATCTAAGATCGATAAAAGAGGTGTCGATCGTTCGGACTTCAGTCCTCATCTAATGAGAGAGGACTAAAGTCCGAACGATCGACACCTTTATTGATTTGAGTTTTGGGCTTAAAACCGCTGATTCTTGAATCTAAAATCTAAGATCGATCGATCCTGCGCTGCCATTCGGCATCTATTTTAGCTGACTGTTCTAGTTCTTGTTGAGTTAATTCGCTTTCTGTGGTATAAGCTAAGTCTTCTGGTGTCAGAACATTTTCTGCTGCAAATTCCCGGGCGTAGGCTAATTTTTGCTGCAAATTCGCATCGGGTTCGTTTAATAACATGGCTCGCTGCTGCCGCTCTTGATTGCGGGCTTCTATCTGGCTATTTTTCCACTGAATCCAGAAGTAGCGAATTAAAGGAATTGTCAGAAATCCGACGCCGTAAATCAGGAGCATTGGATAAATACCGCTGACGAAACCGATAAATCCACCTGCGATCGCACTTTTAGCTAATAGATTCCCCAAAACTAGCGCACCGACAAGATTGACGGCTCCTAAACCTGCTGCGAGCATGATTTGGCCGGAGTCGGCGCGGCTGAAACGCCACAGCATTTCTCGCAAATAAGCTCCTGCTGCTTGAGGATTTTGCTGGGCGGCTGTGGTTTGCAGTTGCGGAAAATGGTAGACTATTTGCCCTTCGGGACTGACTTCGGGGCGGCCGTCAAAACGCGCGAGAGCGGGTAGCATATATTCTTCGTATTCTCGGGCGTATCCTTGTCCGAGATTGTCGAGATAGGGCGCAATTTGTTCGGCTGCGACGGCGCCTCGGTTGTTGCGAATTGCGGCTGCAATATCGCTCCACTTGCGCTCTTCTAGATTTTTGTTGGGATTCCCGTCTCCAAATATAAAGGAGAAAACTGCTTCCAGAAAACTCATCTGGGGTTTTTGGCCGGTTACGCGCGATCGCGGATGGTAGTATGGTTCGTCATGGTTCCAGTAAAATATCCAGATTAAGTCGTTCCAGAAGTAGGGAAAAAAGAAAAAGCCACCTCCTCCGCCTCCGTCGCCACTTCCTCCGCCTCCGCCTCCCCCGCTATCGTTGTTGCTCATGCTGGAGAGTAAAAGCGTGATAGCAACAAAAATTAAGAGGATGGAAGCTACCAGCACTATGCCAAAAGATATCCGAATCAGGTAAAATAGAATTCGCCAGATTTTTTGCCACCATTCCTGCAACTGCAAGCGCAAGAATTTGTTTCGCAAAATATCTCGAAAGTTGTTGGGAAAGATGTAGGCAATGTCGCCGGATTCTGCTACTTGCAGGTTGCCGCCTGCTTCGGAGGCGAGGGTTAACAGTTCTCGCTGGGCAAAATTGACATCTAATCCAGCTTTTGCCGCCACGTCTCCAACCGTAACGCGGTAGCCAAGTTGTTCGACGGCTTGCATAATGGTGGGATTCGGAGCCATAGGTTTCTCTCTTTGAAAATTACCCGGTTGTTTTTATTATATATTGCGGGAATTCGAGCTGGTTTTGACCCCCTGGTTTCTGATTTTTTTTCCTGCCACCCTTGACTTTGGAGCCAAATATTGCTAGTGTTTTGCCCGATCGCCCGTATAGTGCGGCAAATAGGTTAAAGAAATGTGGTTTTTTTTGCAAGTCTGGCAATAGGTATTTTAAAATAGACAGGACTTGGGCGAGTGCCGCAAGCAAGCGCGTGTTTTCAGGTTTGCAGTTGTGTCTAATCAGCCTTTGAGAGCGTCCTAGACGCAACTCTCAACCCAAACAGTTGCAAAACTCTTAATAGGAAAACTTTACAGGCTAATTTTTCTGATTAGCTATTAACCAAAGAATCGAATTATGCCCAGAACTCAACGCAACGATAACTTTATTGACAAAAGTTTCACGGTAATGGCCGATATCATCCTGAAGATTATGCCGGCGAAAAAGCAGGCGAAGGAAGCTTTTGCTTATTATCGAGATGGTATGTCGGCTCAAGCTGATGGTGAATATGCTGAAGCGCTGGACAATTATCATGAAGCGCTGAAGATTGAGGAAGATCCTTACGATCGCAGTTATGTCTTGTACAATATGGGTCTGATCCATACTAGCAACGGCGAACACGATAAAGCTTTGGAGTATTACAGCGAAGCTCTGGAACTGAATCCGAGAATGCCGCAAGCGCTGAACAATATTGCTGTGATTTATCACTATCAAGGGGAAAAGGAAAAGGAAGCTGGCAATGCTGAAGCGGCGGAAGGGCTGTTTGACAAAGCTGCGGATTATTGGAAGGAGGCTATTCGCTTGGCACCGAACAATTACATTGAGGTGCAAAATTGGCTGAAGACGACAGGGCGATCGCAGATTGATGTGTATTTTTAACGCGCGTGTTATTGGTTATTAGTTATTAGTTATTAGAACAAACAAATAACAAATAACCAATAACAAGTAACAACTAACAACCAACAATTCCCGATTTTTATGATTGACAAAGAAGAAGTTCGGAAAGTAGCGAATTTAGCCCGATTGGAATTAACGCCTGAAGAAGAAGAACAGTTTACTGGTCAACTGAACGGTATTTTGGATTATTTTGAGCAGTTGAGCGAACTGGATACGAGTAAGGTAAAGCCGACAACTCGGGCGATCGATGTTAGTAATGTAATGCGATCGGACGATTTGCAACCTTTTGCTAACGGAGAGAGTATTTTGGCTGGAGCTCCCGATCGCGATGGGGAGTTTTTCAAAGTGCCTAAAATTATGTAAGCTGCCGACAGAGCACTTTAATACCCGTTTACTCTTGGGTCCGCGCAGGCGGACTTTGTATGTGTAGACCTGGTTTCAACCGCCGAATATCGCAGGTTTTTAACGCGAATTTGGTATTACACAGTGCGAGCGGGGACGCTCGCACTATCGTATAGCTAAATTCTCACTCCAAAAGATGCAGCTAATTCCCGTTCTGGCTGCATACCAACTGTAGGCGGCATCGAACGATTTGCTACCTGCTCGATCAATTGTAAGTGCTGCGGCAGCATTTTAGCTAAACTGTAGCGTTCTAGGGCGGTTTGACGGGCCTTGACGCGAATTTCTGCCATGCGGGTAGGATGGTCTAAAACTTCGTCAATGCGATCGGCTACTTGTTTCGGCGAGAAGTAATCGACAATTAAACCGTTTTCTCCATCGCGGATAACTTCTCTCACCGGGCCTGTGTCGGAACCGATGACTAAACATCCCGTTGATAGAGATTCAATCATTGACCAAGATAGCACGAAAGGTCTGGTTAAATAAACGTGTACGTCCGATGCTTGAATTACTTTTAAATACAGTCCGTAAGGTAGCGGCCCGACAAAGTGCACTCGCGACATATCTAGCGGCACTTTTTTGAGCATATGGTCTTTGTAAGACTCGCCGTTTGGTAAAGAACGGCCGTAACAAACTCTGTCTGAACCAACAATTACAACGTGACAGTTGGGGCGGCGTTCTTGCAAATAGGCGATCGACTCAATGAACTCTGGAAAACCCCGATAAGGTTCCATTCCCCGCGATACGTAGGTGACAATTTCATCAACGCCGGACAAGTCTAAGTTGGGCAAAATTAGTTTAGCACCGGGGTCTGGTTTGAAGTAATCTGTATCTACGCCGTCGTGGAGTACGGACAATTTTTGTTGTAATTCTGGCGGAAATTGCGATCGCTGCCAATAAGTGGGCGACAAACCCCAATCGCAAGAGTATAAATCGATCAGAATCGGGGCATTTTTGATTCTAATTCTCGCCATGTCGTCAACTGTTAAAGGTTCAGCCGGATCGAAATCTGCGTCGGAACCGATCGCGTGATAAAACCACTCGAAATAGCACAAAAGCGGCGTATTTGGAAAGGCTTCTTTGACAAACAGTGTCGGCCCCCAACCGGAATGTCCGCAGATAACATCGGGTACGAAACCGTCGGCTTTGAGTTGTTCGGCCATTCTAAATACGGCTTGTCCGTAGATGACGGCACTTTCTAAAGGGCGCACGTATTGGTGAGTCTGCGGGTGGGGTTCGCGGCTGGGGGTAAATGCTGCTTTGCGAACTCCGGGAATGTTCCATTCGGGACGTTCGTTTTTAGTTCCGAAAACAATTTGATTTTTGGGATCTGCGCCTAAAGCCGTGATAATGTGGCGGTATTGGGCGGGGAAGTTGGGATGGAGAAATAATGCTTTCATTGTGGGGGAAGTTCGGCAACGGATGAGTGTAACGGATGTAACGGATGTAACGGATGTAAGGAAGAAAAAAATAGTTGGCTTTAGTTACTGCAAAGCTCTGATTTTAAGAGCGCGCATATTTTTAAAGCATTGTAGATGAGTCTTTCGATCCCCCCTAACCCCCCTTAAGAAGAGGGGGACAAGAGTGTTAAAGTTACCCTGGCGAGGGGGAGACAAGAGCGTCAAAGGCCGCCTTCTCAAGGGGCAAAATACCCATCAAAGTCAGCTTTTTTAAAGACCAAAACACCATCAAACGCCGCATTAATAAGGGTAAAATACTCTCAAAGTGGGTCTTCTTAAGGGGGATTTAGGGGGATCTAGACTTGGATGCCAACCCTATTTCTCAAGGTTTTTAACCTTGTATTTACACTAAGGGCGCTTTGCATATCCAGACGCAATCTCGCGGTACTGAAGATGTATTTTTCAGGATGATTTCATAGTTTAAATGGTTGAGAAATTTTTCCATAATTGTATCGGTCATTACTGAGAATGCAGTGCCGTCTCTGCGTCCTAGCAAGTTTTTGTCCCACTCGCCGGCGAATTTTTGCCACCCTAATTCGCTGAGAATATTGCCGTGGTGAAAGACGCAAATGCGATCGCCCCGCAGCAGTTTTGGAATGCGAGTTAGGTAGTTGAATATGTCTACCGGCTCTACGTGTACCATTGTATCGTAACAAAAGCAGACATCGGCTGCACCCTCGGCGATGCCGTCTAATGTTAAACCGTTGAGTTTGACGTAGGAAACGCGATCGCTCCCCAAGCGCGATCGGGCGGCTTGCAGCATTTGACTGGAAATGTCGGCACAAATTAGGCGATCGCAATGTTTCAGCAACAGCGAACCAGTTTTTCCGCCGCCGATACCAATTTCTAAAACCGTATGTTCTTTTTTGATGTACGGTGCAATAAATTCCTGTTCTATCAGCGCTTCGTATTCTGTGAGCGAGTTGGCTGCACCGGCACCTTTTCCCACCCATTCATCGCCCAAATAAGCGAGTTCAGGATTATTGTCTTTCCATTCTTTGGCGTAGCTGTCCCATGCCCCTTCGTAGTCTATTTTAGGCGGTATTATTTCCATTCTTTTTGGCTTTTTATGTCTCAGAATACACAAACAAAAATCACTTGAGAGTCCTCCCGGCAAATCCATTAATATTTTCTCAATCTCCAGCAATAATTTGACAATTGTTTCACTCTTTGGAGAGCCATCAGAAAGTTGACAGTGATCTAACAAAGGGTAAATTTCGTGAAGCAAACCCCCACCGGCTTGATTCAATACTTCTACATCAAAGTAGAATTTTAAGAAAGGAAGTATCAGCTTTGACCGGACGGCTTCTGAAGGATCTTTCGTAAATATTTTCTCAATACTTGGACTTAAAAATATTTCACTTGTTCCCGACCTCAGCCTGGAGTCAAAACACCGGTAAATGCGATTGATCAAATCGAGTTGATTTTCATTGTATATATTATAGCAATCTCCGATGTATTCGTTGACAATAAAATATCCATCGGGTTTTAAACATTTCTGAATGGTTGATAAACATCGTTCTATTTCTTTGACGTGATGCAGCGAACCCGAGCAAAAAACGACATCGTATTTTTTGTCTTCATCTAAAACAAATAAATTAAAGTCATCTTGATAAAAATTAATATTTACTCCCGCTACGGCGGCATCTTTTCTGGCAATTTCTAAAGAAGTTTCAGAAAAGTCAAAGGCATCAATTTGACTCGCAAATCCTAATTTAGCCATCAGAATCTCGTGATTCCCGACGCCGCAACCCACCGACAAAAGATTATCAAACCGTTGATTTTTGAAGAAGCTATTTACTAGCCAGGTTAACCAGTAACCTTCTGTTTTTCCGCCTGATAGCCGATAATTTACAGCTTTAGCGATAATCGGATTGGATAACCAGTAACCCTCCTTTGTAAATCCGGCTGTTGGGTTAGATTCCCAGTATTTTTGAGCTGTTAATTTATGGGGATTTTCATGTTGTCTGTTTTCAGAATTTGATAACATACTTTTTTTTACTCGGGAATTGGATTTAAGGTCTATTTTTTGGTAAAATCAGCTTCTGTGAAAATTTGAGGGAAGTGAATCGCTCTAAAATTGTGGTTGCTAGCTATTGACAGGGAAATAGCTTCCCGCGTTGCACACAACACAAAAATCACCCGCTAAGAGTGGAAACTCTAAAGCTCTCGCCGCCATCGGCGAACCAAACTTGTTAAAATAAGTTTACCGCGATTCGCTTTCCTCCACGTTCCCAGCCACAATTTTTCTAAGATTTTGGGTTTTTTATGTCTCAGAATACACAAACAAAAATCACTTGAGAGTCCTGTCGGCAAATCCATTAAGATTGTCTCAAACTCAAGCAATAACCTTACAATCGTTTCACTCTTTGGGTCTCCATCTGAAAGTTGACAGTGATCTAACAAAGGGTACATTTCGTGAAGCAAACCCCCACCAGCGGGATTCAAGACTTCTACATCAAAGTATAATTTCAAAAAAGGAAGTATCAGCTTTGACCGGACTGCTTCAGAAGGATCTTTCGTAAATACTCTCTCAATACTTGGACTCGAAAACGTTTCAGTTGTTCCCGACCTTAGCGTGTTGTGAAAACATTTGTAAATGCGATCGATCAAATCGAGTTGATTTTCATTGTATATATTATAGCAATCTCCTATGTATTCATTGACAATAAAATATCCATCGGGCTTTAAACATTTCTGAATGGTTGACAAACATCGTTCTAGTTCTTTGACGTGATGCAGCGAACCAGAGCAAAAAACTATATCATATTTTTTATTCTCATCGAGTTCAAACAAATTAAAGTCATCTTGATAAAAATTAATATCTACTCCCGCTGCCGTGGCATCTTTTCTAGCAATCTCTAAAGAACTTTCGGAAAAATCAAAAGCATCAATTTGACTCGCAAATCCGAATTTAGCCATAAGGATCTCGTGATGGCCGACTCCACAACCAATAGACAAAAGATTATTAAACCGTCGCTTTTTGAAGAATTTATTTACTAACCACCATAGCCAGTAATTTTCTGTCTTTCCACCTGATAGCCGATGATTTACAGCTTTTTCGATAATCGGATTGGATAACCAGTAACCGTGCTTTGTAATTCCTGCTGTCGGGTTAGATTCCCAGTAATTTTGAGCTGTTGATTTCTCGGAATTTTCATCTTCTGTACTTGAGGAATTTGATAGCATACTTTTTTACCATTTAATCTTATTGAAGGTTTATTTTTTAGCAAAATATGCTTCGCAGAAAATCTCTGCATAAGCTTGAGTCATTTCCTCAAAAGTATTGAGTGAATCCAAGACATATTTAGCGTTTCCAGCTAACTGATGCCGCAATGATTTATCCTCCAATAAACGGAGCAAAGCTGCAACTAATTCGTCCGGGCGATCGGGCGTGTAAAACAAACCATTAATTCCCGGCCGCACTTGTTCTTTAATCCCAAAAACTGGCGATGTAATAATTGGCAAATCGCAAGCCATCGCCTCCAAAATCACTCGGGGAAAACTTTCTACGCGAGAAGTGCAGACAAAAATATCCGCCGCTTTGTAATACTTTCCCGTCTCCCCAGTTTCCGGAACTACTGTCACCCTTTGCCGCAAATCTTCCGGCAATTGGGCCACCAAATCGGCTAGTTTATTGCTGTAAATACTGGGGCGATCGCCCACAATAAAACACGTAATTTTATTGTGCCATTTGTCAGGCAAAAGAGAAAGTGCCTTAACTAAATCCTGCTGACCTTTGCGTTCGCATACCGTTCCCAGCAGCAAAATTACCACATCTTCCGCTTGAACTCCGAGACGGTTTCTAGCCAATTCAGAATTCTCGGAATTTTCCAGTTTGCTCAAATCTAAGCCGTTGTGAATCACGGTAAAATTATGGTGGCTGTTGAGGGGCAAATACCTGTCGCGCGTTGCATCCGCCACAAAAATCACTTTGTAAGGAAAGCGAAAACACTCTAAAGCTCTCGCCGCAATCTCCGAACCAAACCTGTTAAAATAAGTTGGCCAAGGTTCGCTTTCGTGCACGTTCCACACCGCCGGAATTCCGATTTGGTGGGCCGCATCAACTACAAAAAAGTTTTCTAAAGTATTGGCATAAATTGCATCAACTTTTAAAGTTTCAATTTCCTTACTAAAATTGCGGATAGCTTCATCGTAAGCATCGCGCTGGTAGATGTGTTCGAGGGGATTGTCGCGCACAATTACTTCAATTCCCTGTTGTTCGTAAGCTTGGCGCAGGGGCCCGTCTGTGGTGCAAAGTACGATCGGCAAAATCGCACCCTCAGCCGCCAATTTCACCGCAATTTCGTACTGATGCAGCGGCGCGCCCGTAAAATCCAGCGAATTGCTGCACATCAAAACCTTGATAGGATGAAGAGAACTATTTACTACTGACAACAAACCAGAATCAGCCAATTTTAACTCTTCCTTATCCCTTCTATCCGTTACATCCGTTACATCCGCTACATCCGCTACAAAATCCGTTGCCGAACTGCCCCCTCCCTTCATAAAAACCCGTCGAGGTTGAATATGAAAATACTCATCTTCTAAAGACAAATGAGGACTGTAAAAACTGTCATTTTTCCCCGCATACTTGCGCCTAAAAGCCGCCACTTCTTGAGGATTGTCGGTAAAACCCCGAGAAGTTCCTTCTTTGTGCAACAATTCCGCATCAGGACAATATACGCACCGATAACCCCGTTCTAACAATCGATATCCGTAATCAACATCATTGTAAGCAACAGCAAAATTATCCTCATCAAAACCGCCCAATTCTAAGAACAATTGACGCGGAGTAATCGTGCAAGCGGCTGTCACCGCTGAATAATTTCGCGTTACCATCGCTTGAGAAAGATAGCCTCGATTATCCTTGTGCATCAGCTTAAAAGCGTGACCCGCCAAACCGTGATGGAGGCCGTGAATTACCCCCGCGTGCTGAATTCTGCCGTCGGGATATAACAGCCGCGCGCCGACTGCACCCACAGCAGGAATTTGAGCGTATCCCACCATTTGACTCAGCCAGCGCGGGTTAATTACTTCTGTATCGTTGTTCAAAAACAAGACATATTCGCTCTCAACTTGTTCCGCAGCGCGGTTGTTAATAGCCGCAAAGCTAAACTTGCCACCAGGATTTTTTATCCGCAGAACTTTGCAAGTTAATTGCTTTAAATATTCCAGTGTTTTCGGATCGTCGCTTTCGTTGTCGATGACGGCAACTTGATAATTTTTGTAGGTTGTACTTTCCAGAGAATCCAGACAGGCTTTCAGCAATGTGAGCTGATTTTTAGTAGGAATAATTACCGTTACTGACGGGCCGCTATCTGGGAAATCCTGGGCAAATATGCCCAAATTTTCTTTAATCGCCCAGGCGTGCTGAGCGACATTGCCGTTAATTTTTCGGCGGTTGAGTGCGTCTTGAATTGCTTTTTGACCTGCGGCAAAACTGGCGGGTTTCGCTGCCCCAGATACGGCTGTAGAACCGGGTGCAGTTCGCCAGTGATACAGCACTAGCGGCAGGTGCGCGACGCGGCGAGAAATTTCGGTTGCTCTCAAGGCAAAATCGTAATCTTGCGAGCCTTCAAAACCGAGCCGCAAACCGCCTATTTCTTCAAAAATATGTTTTCTGACGGCGCACAAATGACCGAGATACATATAGGAAAGCAGCAGTTCGGGCGACCATTGCGGTTTGAATTGGGGCGCGAACCGGTGGCCTTTGGTGTCGATTTTGTCGTCGTCTGAGTAGAGAAAATCGGTGGTTGGATGCGTGGCAAAATATAGCGCGACTTCGCCTAAAGCGTCGGGAGTTAGTTCGTCGTCGTTGTCTAAAAATAGGATGATGTCGCCTGTGGCGAGGGCGGCGGCGCTGTTGGTTGCTGCGCTGATGTTGCCGTTTTCTGTGCGAAATGTGATGCGGATGCGATCGTCCTTTTCGGCCCATTTTTTCAAAGTTTCAGCAACCGCGGAATCGGTGCTGCAATCGTCGGCGATGCAGAGTTCCCAGTTAGCATAGACTTGAGCCATTACGCTGTCGATCGCACTTTCGAGAAAATCTATCTGCGGATTGTAAACTGGCATTACCACCGAAATTTTTGGCAGCGCTTCCCGGCAAGATTTTAACCGAGAAATCAAGTAATCGCGCGATCGCACATTCCACTGATTCACCTCCAACCAAGCATCATACCTATCAATCGGTTTAGGAACCACAAAACCCGCAGGCGGCAGCAAATCACCCGGCGCAGTAAACTGTTTTTGCTGCCGGTAAATCTTCCCCAACTGGCGAATCACCCTCACAACTTCCCAAGGCATCGGCACAATTCTGCCCAGACGCTGTTTTCTCTCCCTCGCCCGCTGCCGGATTGCCTCTACAAAACTCGAAAACTCCTCAAATTTATCAGCACTTCGCTGCCAAATATGGTAGCGCCGCACGGTCAATATTTGCGGCGCTTGAAAATACAAAATTTCCCCGGTATCTAACTCAGCTTTCAGCGAAACGTGCCATTCCCCCGGAGGCAAATCGACAAGGGCTTCAAAGCCGCTTTCCGAACTGTTAACCCAGTCGGGAAACACTTCGCCGACATCTTTTCGGCGCAAACCGTAGGCGCATTCTACAGAAGTATCCCCGCACAACAAGCTTAATTTAGCAATTTTGCGATCGTGGTGACAGCACCAACCTGCAAACAAAACTTGACCCTGACGCTGTTCCCACACCACCGGTACATCTAACGATGCTTGAATCGTTGAAACCAACAGCGGATAAGCTGCTAAAAGATGCCATTTACCGCCCTCATCTTGCGCTTCCAGCAGCACTTTGTGCCGTCCAGCCGGCGCTTGCAATTCAATTGTAAAACCACATTTATTGGCAGCCGAAATATTAGAATGGGCGGCGGCTATATCGCTTCTTTCGATGCCGTAAACGCCGACGAAAGTCTTGTCTTCTATTCGGGCGCGGACTGCTTTAATCTCGGTTTTTGTGTTAAACACCCAGCCCACAATTGGCAGGTTGGAATCGCTAACTTGCCAAGTAGTGGGTCGGTCTAACGAAAAAACAAATTTCGGGAACAAGTCGCGGATTCGGTGCTGAAATTCCCACCATTTTTCTCTCACTTGCCACCAGTCCGAAGACTTGATAGCAGCAATTTCTGCTCGAACTCTTTCTGTTTCCTGGAGCGATTTTTCTAAGTCTTCCCGACTTTGATTTAATTTTTCCCGAGTTTGAGTTTGTACTGTTTCCAACCACAATAACTCAGCTAGTTTTTGATCCAATTTGAATTCTTTTTCTTCGTATTTTACCTGACTCTTCCCTAATTCTGCTTCTAATTCCAATACTTTCGCTAAAGCTGTTTGAAATTGCGCTTCTTTGCCAGCAAGCTGTACCTGAGTTTGTCCTAATTCTGTTTCTAATCCGAGCAGTTTCGCTAAAGCTTCTTGAAAATGCGTTTCTTTGCCAGCAAGCTGTACTTGAGTTTGCCCTAATTCTGCTTCTAATTCCAATACTTTTGTTAAAGCTTCTTGAAATTGCGACTCTTTGCCGTCAAGCTGTACCTGAGTTTGTCCTAATTCGGTTTCTAATTCTAGCAGTTTTACTAAAGCTTCTTGAAAATTCGATTCTTTCCCTGCCAGTTGTACTTGAGTTTCTCCTAATTCTGTTTCCAATCCCAACACTTTCGCCTGGGCTTGGTGAAATTCTTCTTGCCACTGTTTGACTTCGGCATTGCTGTTTTTTTGCTGTTTTTCCAGCAAGCGGATTTTTAGCCAATCTTCAAAAGGGCCGACAGAAGATACTGGAAAGTGAAGAATTTTGTCGCTGGCTAACTTGGATTCGCTGCTGAGATTGCCCGCTTGGGTTTCCAAAACTTGATATAGTTCTAATGCTTCGGGAAAATATTGTTCTATTAAACTCGGTCTGTGACTTTTGACAATATCGTTGACTAATAAAGATTCTTCAAAATTATCGGCTGGTATCGCACCTAAATTAACATTAAATTTGTCGTTGACTCGATCGATAAACAGTTCGGGAGTGTTGCCGATCGGGTAAACGTTGGCCAGCAGACAGCGATCGGGAAAATTTTCGGACAATTCTAAGACTTTTTGGTTGTAGTGCAGCCACATTTTTACTGCCATTTCGGGATTTTGCAGCAAGCTGGCATCGGTTCCCCGGCGGTACAGGGAATCGACGACTTCCCAGGGCGATCGATAAACGCAGATGAAATTGGCTTCGGGGAGCAAATTCAGCCAAAAATCCCAAAACAAAGCGGTTCGCGGGTCTTTCCAGCCCCAATGCTTGTGAGGAAGTTGGTTTTGGGCGATCGCCCGTTTGGCAATTTCCACATATTCCGCTGCTACCGGAATCGTTTTTTCTAACGTACAGCCGAGTTCATCTATGCCGTGCGATCGTAAAACACTTTTATGAAACTCCACAAAATCAACATTCTCGAAATGACCTTTGACATTTCCAACCGCCGGGCCCACCAACTTTTTGCCAATATCAACCCCGACTTTCTGAAACAAAGAAGCCGTTAAAGACGTACCGGAACGGTGCATTCCTGTAACAATAAAAACCGACGGTTTGCTGTCATTTATACTCACAATTTCTCTCCCTCGCCCTAATTCCCACACCATTTTTACTCGCTACACTCTTTACCCCAAAATGCAACTTTAGGTAATATGCCAACACTTAGTCCATCATCTCTCCCCAATCTAAAATCTAAAACTTGTTCGCTCGCCCCCGTCGAAAAATCTAAAATCTCAAATTGTCTTGTCTTATTCTCCCGCTAAGCCGAGCGATCGCCTGACTTGAAACCACACGCTTCTCAGCTTCCAGAACTTGCTGCTTTCCATTGCCACAACTCGACATTGCGATTGCTCTAATTTTTCCTTCACATTGATTAGCATATTTTCAGTTTTCTCCAACTGCATTTGCACCGATACTAACTGATTTTGAGTTTGCTCCAACTGCGTTTGAGCTGAAATTAATTGAGTTTGAGTTTCTTGCAACTTCGTTTGAGATTCTTCTAACTTCGTTTCTGTAATCATTAACTTACTTTGACTTTGCTCCCCTTCTATTTTAGCCGCAGCTAATTGAGTCTCGATCAATTTAAGTTTGGTCTGAGTAGACCCCAACAAAGACTGCGATTGCCTTTGGTTCAGCAGCGATTGCACGGTGCAAGTTTCCAGAATCCATTCCCCACCGTAGTTATTGATTGCTTTGACTGTTAACACATCCTGCGGCGCCACAGTGTTTTTCGGCAAATAACAATTCCAACCCGACTGCAAAGCCGCATCAGTTTCAAAATATCCGGCCACATCCGGGCGATTGTAAAAAGGCTCGCACCTCTGCACAATCTGGTTGTTTACCAGCACTTGCACCTCCTCAATTATACCGCCAAGATTCACATCAGCCGCCCATCCTTCCAGATACAAATTCTCCTTATTCGTAAAAGCAGCAACATCAATATATCCTTCCGGGTGGTGATTGAATTTCAACTCCGAAAAATCTCTAACCAGCTCATTTGTGACAACATACAAATCCTGAAACCTGCATATGCCTTTTTCGATGCGGTGAACAAAAGCTTTGCCTGCGCTAACTTTATCGACAATTTCTCTCACAAACTTTTCACTTACATAAGTTGTGCCGTATTCCTCCTTATCTAAAGACTGACTTTCGCTTTGGGGACTAAACAAAATACCGCGCTCAGGCATTTGGGCCCCAACAGCACGCAAACACTCATCGTGAACGCTGAACATCAAAATGCCGTTAGGAGTCAACAAATCATACAAATTTTGCAGCCAACTCGTAAAAGTTCTTTCCGGCATATGGCTGAAAAAAGAATTAGCCAGAATGCAGTCAAACTTGCGGTCAATTAAATAATTTTCTGGTTTTCCAGTCGAGACAATACCCCTGACGCCCAAGTATTCAGTTTGAAACTTGACCGCGTTAGCATAAATATCAGAAACCCAAATTTGTTCCGGTGGCATTTCCTGAATCAAAAACCGCGTAAATCTACCGTAACCGCAGGCAAAATCCAGAAAAGAGGGTACGTTTTCAAAACTGCCAAAATGCCAATCCACAACCTGTTTAACCGTATCCAGGATGCGGCGCCCGAGCGAATAATAGCGCACCAAAGCCCGATCGCGATCGTCCTTGACATTGCTCAAAGCAAACAAATACATTTCATCGTCTTCGCAGATATTCAGTTTAAAATCTTCAGGAAACTTAGCTTGCTCTCGAATAAACGCTTTGATTACCGGATTTTCGACTAAATCTAAATTTATCTCGCTCATTGTTCTCACAGAATTTTAGATAACTTCGGTAGACTGCTCTTGCACCAGAGAATCTGAATTAACAACAGTTAAACACGGTTCGATCAGCAAGTCAACGATGCCGTTACCGCAGGACTCAGTACAAGACTGAACTCTAAACATCGCCACATCAACGCAGCGATCCAGATAAGTTAAATCCCCATCTACCGTTCCCACAACCCCCGCATTCAAAAAATAAACCCCCGGATTCAGCAAACATTTAAACTGAAACTTCACGACAATTGTCGTTCCCGCTTCCACATACCTAACTGACTGAGTAGAAGCCTTCAAAGAAGCACCCGCCAACTCAAAACCGCTAATCGTTTTAATCAACATTCCAAACCTAACTTTGGAAGTTGACCGCGAGAAAGTGACAGAGTAAGTGTAAATATAATCTTGACGACCGATCAAGTGATTTACCACATTTCCCTTCCGCGTCTCGATGCGGGGGTTGATAATTTCCGCTCCGCGAGACGGATACCTCACCGTATTCGACGGTATCATCCCCGGATCGTAAAATTCATCATAATGTTCCCTGGGTTTGGAGAGATGTTGGTCCGGTTTAACTTCCCTCTTTGTGCTTTCTAAACTAGCATCCTGAAGGTTGGCTTGGCTTTCCTGTTTTGTCAGTAGGTTCAGAGTGCGAATATCTGACTTCAACCCTAGAACCTGATCCGGATCGGCATAAATCAACTTTTGATACTTAGAAATTACCACCTTCGGCGTGTGAGCGAGCAGTAATTCTCCGCTATCCATTAAAATCGCCGACGTACAAAGTTGCACCACAGAAGTAGCAGCGTGAGAAACAAATAAAATCGTTCCGCCACCTTCCTGAATGCTTTGCAAGCGCGCAAAACACTTGCGCTGAAAAGCTTCGTCACCCACAGAAAGCGCCTCGTCAACCACCAAAATATCCGGCTCGACGCTAGTCGCAACGGCAAAAGCTAGCCTGACAAACATACCGCTAGAATAAGTCTTGACTGGCTGTTCGATGAAATCCCCAATATCAGCAAAAGCAGCTATATCGTCAAACTTTTCTTCAGTTTCTTTTTGATTGAATCCCAGTAACTGAGCGTTAAAAAACACATTTTGCCGCCCGGTAAATTCTGGGTTAAACCCGCTTCCCAGTTCCAACAAAGCGGAAACTCGCCCTTTAACATCCACGCTTCCTGCGGTAGGTGTCAGCGTCCCCACGATTATTTGCAAAAGAGTGCTTTTTCCGGAACCGTTGCGACCGACGATTCCCAGAGTTTCTCCTTGAGGAATTTCCAGATTGATATCGTGCAGGGCCCAAAATTCGTCAGCAAGTTTTTTGCTCGGGTAAATAATTTCCTTTAAGCGGTCTCCTGGACGATCGTACCGCTTAAAGCATTTGGAAACATTTTTTAGTGAAATTACATTTTCTGTCATCCGATTTGAGATTTGAGATTTGAGATTTTAGATTGATATTATGTCCGCTCTCACTAAAAATAGGTTGGTAGTGAGGAATGCAAGTCCTCAGATTTTTATGAGGACTTGCATTCCGAACGATCAAACCTTTATTGGGATTTTAGATTAAAGAATTGACGAGCGATCTCAAATAAGTTTACAGCACGTCAGCAAAAGCGGGACGCAAACGCCGGTAAACCGCAAAACCTGCACAAAATATAGCAGCAGAAATCAGCGTGGCGACACCCCATTCGCCCCAGTGCTTGACTTCTCCAAGCAGTATCAGGTCTCGGTAAACCTCCGAGATGGCGGCCATTGGATTCAGCCAAAATATCCACGCTCGCCACTCTTCGGGGATGATTGATGCCGGATAGACGATCGGCGTCAAATAAAACCAAAAATTTAGAATAACACCTAATGTCTGAGGAATGTCTCGCAAAAATACCGTCAAGCCCGCTGTCAAATATCCCAAACCCGCTGCGATCAGCAATTGAGGCATCCACACCAGCGGCAGCAAGCATAAAGTAGCGTTGAGCTTTTGCGTGGACACTGCTACTATGACAATCAAAGCTGCTAAACCCAGAGAACTTTCAATAAAAGCTGTAAAAATCGGCACTAGCGGCAGCAAACCGAGGGGAAATACCACTTTTTTCACTAAATTTGGCTGCCCCACCACCGATACTCCCGACTTGATCAAACCGCTTGTGAAGGCACTCCAAGGCAGCAAACCTGCAAACAGCCAGACTCCAAAGGTAATGTCGCTGTTTTCCGGGAAGCCTGCAAGTTTGAGCTTTACCTTGAGGACGATCGAGAATACATAAGTGTAAATCACCAATTGCGATAGCTGATTCAGCAGCGGCCACAAATTGCCCAGAATCGAGCCTTTGTATTGAGCTTCCAAGTCCCGGCGCACCAATGTAGCCAGCAGATTCAGCTTCGTCCACCGCTGGCTACTTGCGGGCAGCCTGCCGCCCGCAGTTCGGGCCTTTTGGGCAACTCCTTTCACCGTTCTGTGCAATTTTTTCGCCCTCGTTCACTAACCTTCACACCTAAATCAACTCAAGCTACAATCGTGCAGCTTTTGCTAAACCGCAATTATTCCACAGCCCCGTCGTTTTGATCAAGCATCTGCCACCCCGGCCTCGGCTTCTTCCTTCTTCCTTGGGAGGTTATTTTAGATCGCCCCGCGCACTGCCGAACCGATCGCCAGTTTTTGCTCGTCGTCGTAGCCCCACCGCTCAAAAAATTCCTCGTACTCGCCGCCGGCATTCTGCAAACTTGCTAGCATTTGCGACGCTACAGTTTGGCAGGCCGGCAGTTGCAGGATTTGAATTAAATTGCGCGATCGATCGCGCACTCTAGCAGAACCCGCCGCCCTTTCCTCGCTTTGATGGCGCGAATGATGCACGACCATTGCCGCCGACATCGCCAAATTTTTCACCAGCAGTTCTGCTACGATCTCAGGAGCCTCGCGCAGCGCCTCGATCGCTCCGGGTGACGGCCTGTCTGCCACCTGTCCCTCGTCCGTCAGATAGGTGACAAAAAACCCCCGAGCACCGTTCTGTGTTTTCACCAGAGAAGCCACTGATTGCTCGATCTCGGCCTGTGAAAGTCGATCGGCCTCAATTTGGGCCAGTAAAGATTGAGTCAGCTCGATCGCCCCCTCAAAAGTTATGCTTTCCGACGCTAATAAAGAAGATGCAATACTCATCGCGAGCTCAATAATTGTAAAGATTCCGCTAATAATTGTAAACAATTCCCGCTGCCCGATCGCAAATAAATATGGCAATTATCTCCTCCAAACAACAGCCCCCCGACCCTAATCTACCCGAAGACATAGCCCCGGCCCCCCGCAAAAAAGCCGCCAAACCCCAGGCAGAATCTCTGCTAGAATCGCAAGAACTACCCGACGAAATCAACAACAAACAAGACGACAAAATCCGGCCAGGGCGGTTAGCTGAATACATCGGGCAAAAAGACTTGAGAGAAGTTTTGGCGATCGCAATTGCAGCAGCCAAATCCCGCAGCGAACCGATGGATCACCTGTTACTGTACGGCCCGCCTGGGTTGGGAAAAACCACAATGTCGCTAATTCTAGCAGCAGAAATGGAAGTAGAATGCAAAATCACCACAGCCCCCGCCCTAGAAAAACCCCGAGATATTGTTGGATTGCTGGTGAGCCTCAAAGCAGGCGACGTGCTGTTTATCGATGAAATTCACCGCTTATCTAAAGTTACAGAAGAAATCCTCTATCCGGCGATGGAAGACTGCCGGTTAGATATTACGATCGGTCAAGGAAAAAGCGCCAAAATCCGCAGCATTCCCCTGAAACCCTTTACCTTAGTAGGCGCAACCACCAAAGTTGGGTCGCTGACATCTCCATTGCGCGATCGCTTCGGCTTGATCCAAAGATTGCGGTACTACGAAATAGACGAACTCAGTTTAATTGTCCAAAGAAGCGCCCAAGTTCTAGACACTCAAATCACCCCAGAAGGAGCCGAAGAAATTGCCCGCCGAGCTCGCGGAACACCCCGCATTGCTAACCGTTTGCTGCGCCGAGTTAGAGACTACAGCGAAGTCAAAAAATTAAAACCAATCAATGCCGAAGTCGCATCCGTCGCCCTCGAATTGTTCAACGTCGATCCGCTCGGTTTGGATTGGACAGATCGGTCTCTTTTGACAGCAATGATCGAAAACTTTAACGGCGGCCCGGTGGGTTTAGAAACTCTCGCAGCTTCCACCGGAGAAGACGCGCAAACAATTGAGGACGTGTACGAACCGTACTTAATGCAAATCGGATTTTTGCAGCGGACAAGTCGGGGCAGAATTGCCACAGCGGCTGCTTGGAAACACTTAGGTTTTGTCTCGCCTAAATTATTGTAGGGTGTGTCATCCGTTCCATTAAACCTACCCATAGCCACCCAAATCCCGACTTAGCTGGACATGGGTGATAGGAGTGTTAACTTCCTGTTTCGTCGTAGCGATAGCATGACTGCCATCGGGTTTGTCTACTCCACAGGCTGATGCGGTGGAACTCACCGCCTGATGCTCCGAACGTTCTGGTACAAAAATACCTTCAAACCAACGTTCTATGTTGTTCGCGGCATTCAAGTCACGGTCTTGAACATTTCCACAGTTAGGACATTCAAAGACTCGGACTTTCAATGGCATCTTGTGCCGATGATTGCAGCAACTTGAACAGATTTGACTGCTGGGGAAGAATCCATCTACAAGTGTCAATTTCGAGTTAAACTTTTGGGTTTTATACTCAAGTTGACGTTTGAACTCGTACATTCCGCAATCGGCAATTGCACCAGCTAGCTTGTGATTCTTCAAAAATGCCTTGACCTTCAAGTCTTCAATCTTGACCTCGCTGTGGTTTTTAGCGAGGTAAGTTGTCAGCTTGTGAATAGCATCTTTACGAATATTTGACACTTTTAGGTGTAATTTTGCAAGTTGAGCGACTGCCGAATGGCGGTTGTTGGAGCCTTTGACTCGCTTGCTGACACGCCGTTGTAGGCGTTTCATCTTACGGCTCATCCGACGATAGGCTTTGGGATTAGCAAAGACTTGACCGTTAGAACAAACTGCCAATTCTTTGATACCGATATCGACACCAACAGTCGGACGGTCAGGTGGAGTTACGGGCTGCTCAATTTCGTACTTAAAAGCAATGAACCATCTGTCGGCTTTTCGACTAATTACACAGTTGTGAAATGCCGTAATCGGCAATGGCTCGTGCAACCTAACCCAGCCAATCTTCGGTAACTTGACACGCTTGCCATCGTTATTAATTCCTGGTTTTGCTTTGGTTCCTTGTTCTAGGTAGAAAGAGTCACCTGAGGCACCTTTTTTCTTGAACCTAGGCTGTTTGGATACCTTCTTAAAGCATCTATCCCAAGCTGTCCTCAGTTCAGCTAGAGCCTGCTGTGGGCTTGCCTTGGAAGACTCATAATACCAGGGATACTCTTGTTTGACTTGGGCCACTAAGCGTTTGTGAAGATCGATTGCAGAAGGAATCTTTACACTTTTATCGGTCTCCCTGATTTTCAAGGTTTCAAGGATAATCGAGTTGGCCCAGTTGTAAGCGTGCCTTGCTACCCCGCAATGTTGGCGGAATCTAGTTACCTGCTTATTATTAGGTTTTAGTTCCGTCTTGAAACTGAGCAACATTTGCTTTTACCTCATTTTTGCCTTACTCTTATTATATGCGTAATTAATGCGGAACAACAATATGCCTAGAAAAAAGATTTACAGCGAGCCTAAGCGTAAGGTCAACCTAAGTCTGACTGAGACTGCTACTAAGTGGTTAGAGGAAAAACAAGCTGAACTTACCGCAAGCAGTCTTAGTGACGTTATCGAGAGACTCGCTAGAGAGTTACCCAAAAAGTCGATTAATCGGTAACTCTGTCCAGGAATTACGTTACAGTTTCAAACCCCAGAAACCCGGTTTCTTCCTAGATATCTCGCCACCCAACACAGGTTGTTTAAGAAACCGGGTTTCTTAGCCTATAATTTTTTACGCTTATTTTGATTAAAACTATTGTGCGGTGGGCCGGAGAGCCTGCCAAGAAGGTTGCTATAAATGCCATAACAGCTTACAATACAATCATCAACTATCTGAAACCAGCCGCAACTCCCGCAACATATTTTCTCGATCGCGCGCAATTTTTATAGCAGTTTCCCAAGTAAAAGTAAAAGATTGAAAAGAATCAGAATCAATCCGATCTTCATCCAAATCGACAATTACTTGCTTAAAAATATCAAATAACTCTTCTTGCAACAAATCGATTTCATCAAAACTTCCGGCTTGGCGGATTCTTTGAATCAAATTTAGAATAATCAAATTAAACTTGTCAGCTCGATTTTTTTGTTTCTGCAAAAAGCGCGCTCGCAACTGCCAAAGCCAAGAAACAAAAAGAGTAACAAACGAAAAAGACAAACCGATAACATCGGAATTTGCTGCAAAAAAATCCGGCTTTTCGCGATCGTAATAAGCCTGAGCGCCCTCATGTATTGGTGGAGCAAAACTACCGCTTCCGGACGGCTCACTAATCATGGTCGCCAAACGATTAGCAGCCACCAAATTGCGGCGGCGCTCGAACAAAATCCGCGTAATTTCCTTAACTATTACCGGATCGACCTCCTCACGAACCAACAGAGTAGCCTCCACCCCAACGGTAGGCAAATCCGTATCTGGTATTGCTGGAGCGGCCTTGTAAGTACCCTTAGGAATCAAGTTAGCTTCGAGATAAGGCAACTTAATTTTCATCGCCGCCCCTTGGTCGATGGGCACCAACTTTGCCCGCGTATTTTGCAGCAAATAGCTAACCAAATCGCTCCCCGGAGGTAGCGCTAGAAAAATAGCATCAGCCTCGCCGCTAGCAAACAACTTAGTAGCCTCATTCCAAGAGCCAGGAGTAGACTTAAAATCGCTTGGTTTCAAACCGTAATGTTGGCTGACCAACCAAAAAGAACTGTAAGAACCGCTGCCTTGAGCCCTCAGCGCAATATGTTTTCCTTTTAAATCAGAAACGCTTTCAATTCCCGACTGTTCCGAAACAATTAAATGAAAAACTTCCTTAAACAAAGAAGCAATTACCCGCGCTTGGGGCACTGCAGCCGTATCGTTATGGACAATAGCTAACTGAGCCTCATTTGCCTGAAGCCGGCGCATATTTTCGTCAGAGCCTTCAGTCTCAACAACTTTAATCCGCAGGTGCGGATTAAAGTTGTTGAATAACTACCTCAGCAATTGCTTGTCCGAAAGGATAATAATTGCCTGTCTTGTTTCCCGTCACTAGGGTTAATTCATGGACTCGCTGCTGGTCTTGGTACAGATTCCACCCAAAAGCTCCAATCAAGACAACACTTAATAGAGCAATGGGAAACAGAAATTTATTTTGCATTAAGGTTGAGACTCCATAGAACGTGGCAAAATCAAAAGTATTCTAGATCAAAATGAAAATTGGACTCGGGAAATTCGACGCACCCGATAGTGGAGGAGCCAATGCCCTCTTTGGCCGATGCCCTCTTTGGCCGATGCCCAATTCCCAATTCCCAATTCCCAATTCCCAATTCCCAATTCCCAATTCCCCATCTTCCATGTTAATATCCCTCAGAATAGAAAACTTTGCTCTAATTGACTGCCTGGATCTAGAATTCGGCCCGAGTTTGAACGTATTTACAGGGGAAACCGGCGCCGGCAAATCGATTATCCTAGATGCGATCGATGCAGTTTTGGGCGGGAAAGTCGATCGCCGATCGATTCGTACCGGAGCAGCGCGGGCAATATTGGAAGCTACCTTTGAATTGGACTCATCCTCCGCCAAGTGGCTCTTCGAGCAAGAAATCGAACCCATAGACGGAAATTTAGCAGTTTGCAGCCGGGAAATTAACGTATCTAGCGGTGCTCTGCGCAGCCGATCGCGTTTGAACGGAATTCTCGTCAACCGCCAGTTAATGGAGCAACTGCGCGATCTGCTGGTGGAAATTACCGCCCAAGGCCAAACCGTCCACCTCGGACAACAAACCCTCCAGCGAGAATGGCTCGATTTATACGGCGGCAAACAACTCGCCGAAGCTCGATCGACAATCACCACCGCGTGGCTGGGAGCTTCCACCGCCAAAACAGCCCTCAAACGCAGGCGGCAGTCAGAACAGCAGCGGCTGCAAAGACTCGATTTATTACAATACCAAGTCCGAGAGCTCAGCGAAGCCCACATCGAAGACGGCGGCGAACTCGAACAGCTAGAACAAGAATCAATCCGGCTCACCCACGTCGTCGAATTGCAGCAGCAAAGTTACAAAGTTCATCAAGCTCTTTACCAAAACGACGGCGACGATCCATCCGCCGCCGACTTGTTGAGCCAAGCCGAGGGAATTTTAAGCGACATGGCCGTTTACGATGGAAAGTTGCAGCCAATCCTCGAAATGGTCAGCGACGCCTTAGCTCAAGCCACAGAAGCCAGCAGGCAAATTAGCAGCTACGGCGAACAATTAGAAGCAGATCCCGAAAGACTCGAATTCGTAGAAGATCGGATTCGCGAACTCAAACAAATTTGCCGCAAATACGGGCCGCTCTCTGAAGCGATCGCCTACTATCAAAGCATCCAAAACGAACTAAACGAACTTTTAGAAGGAGGCGAGTCAATGGAAGCCTTAGAACTCGCATATCAGACCGCTTTAGAGCAATTAAAAGACGCTTGCAGCCACCTCACCACCCTGCGGCGCTCCGCAGCCCTCAAACTCGAAACCCACCTAGTAGCAGAACTCAAGCCGCTAGCAATGGAAAAAGTGCAGTTTCAAGTTGAGATCTCGCCTTGCACCCCAACGGCCACCGGTGCCGACCAAATCGCCTTTTGTTTCAGCCCCAACCCGGGGGAACCGCTGCAACCTTTGGGGGCGATCGCCTCCGGCGGAGAAATGAGCCGCTTTTTGCTCGCCATCAAAGCCTGTTTTTCCCAAATCGAAAGCGCCGGAACCCTAATTTTTGACGAAATCGACGCCGGAGTCTCCGGGAGAGTCGCCGGCGCGATCGCCAAAAAGCTCTATCAACTCTCCGACAAACACCAAGTTCTCTGCGTCACCCACCAGCCGCTGATCGCCGCCATGGCTGATTGTCATTTTCGCGTCAACAAACAGACGATCGAAGCTGAAGCAACGATCGGCCCACCCGCAGCCAACTCCGAACGCGAACGCACAGTAGTTAGAGTTGCCGCCCTCAACAGCGAACAGCGGCGCGAAGAACTCGCCCAACTCGCCAGCGGCCGATCGGCCCATGAGGCGATCGCCTTCGCCGAATCCCTGCTTGTCGAAGCCGCCCGATTGCGCCAAACTCAGTCCGCCAAACCCTGAGAGTACGATAATTGCTCGCGAATCGCCAGTCGAAAATAGTTTTTTCGCGTTGCGACTCTCCCTCGAACGGTGTTCTTAAATCTGATTCAGGGTTGAAAGGAAGTTTGAGACTTAAAAAACCCGGTTTCTGCATCCGAGACAAGACAAAAAGCTCCGACGGACAGCGAAAAATGTGCGGTCGCACGGCGTCAAACTCAGTCCATGAAAGCCTTAGCCGACCCTCCAGGCGATCGGGGGGCCGATCGGCCGGAGTTTTTTCCGAACCGGAGGTTACACTGATAAATAGCAATCGCAAACTTTACAAAAAAAAGGTGAAAGCCGCGTGACTTTAGTCCCGGGATGAAAGCTTCTAGCAGCAAAATTGACAGAAATTATAGTTAAAAACCACTATTGTGTAGAGCCGGGCACACATCACTAGGAACTGGTAGTGTCACAATTGCCGCTAGTGCTACAATCCCATCCCTCTTTCAGCAGTCGTTCCTCCTGCCGGCCTTGATGTTCCTGCGGGCGATCGCATCTTCGACAGGCCGAACTTACTTCAACCGGGCGCGCACAATGTCAAAATCAGTAAATAAACCATTTAAACTGGATTCGCACTCTCAAAAAAAAAGATTCCAGCAATGCCACCGCGGCGATATCGTCCCACCCTCCGTTCACCACCAAGGCCAACTGAATTTCCCTTGCCCTATGCCCGGACTTCTGTAAACTGGGAAATAGTTTCACACATACTTGAGTCTTGTGCGACCTGTGACCCACTCACTAATGAACTTGCCCGTTCTCCTAGCTTAGACTAACCCTTACACTTAAGCTTCTGTAAAGGTCTATGAATTCTCCTGCATCTTCCACCAATTACTCTTCTTACGGCGACGTGATAGATGTCACTGTTGTCGGCAGTGAAAATCATCATCAGGAACCCTACTCTCCCCCTACGCCTCCTCCCCCTCCTCCCCCTGCTCCTGCCCCTGCCAGCAGTGCAATTATCACGCGCCAAGGAAACGTCTCCGGCATTCTCGCCCATCTAAATAAGGAAAGTTCCGTAGCAGCAGTTAAGGAAGTAGAAGAAAAACTTAAGGTTGTCAATCAAACCCTGGGAATGCTCGATAACATCCTCGAGAGCCAGGGATTCGACGCCATCCTTAACGAAATGTTGCAGTCGATTACCCTGAAAACCGGGGAATTGCTAAATGCCGATCGCAGCACGATATTTTTATTAGACGACGAAAAAAATGAACTCTGGGCGATCGTCGCTAAAGACGAAAATGGCAATAACCTAGAACTCAGATTTCCCGCCCATGTGGGCATTGCAGGAGAAGTAGCCACGGAAAAAAAAGTGGTGAACATTCCTTATGATTTTTATAACGACCCCCGCTCGGCTAACGCCAAAAAAGTTGAGGAAACTACAGGATATCGCACTTATACAATGCTGGCGATGCCCCTGCTCAAGGAAGAAACAGGAGAGTTAGTAGCAGTCGTTCAACTGATTAATAAACTCAAGCCCAACCACGAAGATTATCGTACTTTAGAAGCACAGATTGACAAGGCAGGATTTACTCAAGAAGATGAACAAGTTTTTCGAGAATTTGCCCCGTCGATTCGCCTAATTCTAGAGTCTTCTAAATCTTTCTACGCAGCAACTCAAAGACAACGGGCCGCGACAGCGTTGATGAACGCCGTCAACGCTCTGTCTAAGAGCAGTTTAGACTTAGAAGATACCCTAAAAAGCGTGATGGATCAGGCCCAAGGACTGATGAAGGCCGATCGCAGCACCCTGTGGCTGATCGACGAAGATAAAGACGAACTGTGGACGAAAATCCCGATCGCCGGCAACCTTAAAGAACTTCGCATACCCAGAACCGCAGGTTTTGCAGGCATCGTTGTCCAATCCGGGGAACCGCTGCTGATTCCCTTTGACGTATACGATGACCCCCGCGCCGAAACTTCCAAAGAAACAGACAAAAAAACTGGCTACCGTACTTGCAGTATGCTTTGTATGCCAATATTTAACGCCGACCACAAATTGATTGGCGTCACCCAATTAATGAATAAAAAACGACAAGGAGAATTCCCCCCCTACAATCCAGAAAACTGGCCGCAGGCCCCGGAACAGTGGAAAGCGAGTTTCAACCGCAACGACATGGAATTTATGAAGGCGTTTAACATCCAAGCAGGAGTAGCCCTGCAAAACGCCAAACTGTTTGCAGAAGTCAAACAGCAAGAACAAAGACAAAAAGATATGCTGCACGCCCTGACTAACGGCGTGATTTCTACCGATAAAAAAGGCAATATAGTAGCGACAAATCCCAGTGCAAAAAAATTGCTGGGTGTCAGCGATGCCGAATTAGCCGAAGGCCAATCTTTGCGCGAGTTAATTAAGTTAGAAAAAGGCGATTTTGCCAAGTGGTTCGATGCGTCTTTGTCTCCCGAAGACGATAACGATCGCCAGCAGTATTACCCAGATCAAGTTTTGCTCTCCTGTGCAGGAGAATCGCAGAGTATCAATCTCTCGATCAACTCAATGACCGACGCTACCGACCCCAACAAGGTCAACGGCGCGTTAGTCGTCATGGAAGATATTAGCAGCGCCAAGCAAATCAAAAACTTGATGTACCGTTACATGACGCCAGAAGTAGCCGAAGCTCTGTTAGCTTCAGGGGATCATGGATTGGGCGGCAAGCGCAAGGAAGTTTCGGTGCTGTTCTCAGATATTCGCGGCTATACCACACTTACGGAAAAATTGCAAGCAGAAGAAGTGGTGGTGATGCTGAACAAGTATTTTGAAGTGATGGTAGATGTTGTATTCAAGTACGGAGGTACTCTCGACAAATACATCGGCGACGCTCTAATGGCAGTTTTTGGCTCTCCAGCGCCCCTAGACGATGATGCCTGGTGCGCCATGCAAACCGCAGTGGAAATGCGGGAAAAATTGAAAGAATTCAATGTGGCTCGCATAGCTAATGGCGAGTTGCCCATCAGTATCGGCATGGGCATACATTCCGATCAAGTTGTCAGCGGCAACATCGGCTCAAGTAAACGCATGGAATTGACTTCCATCGGGGATGGCGTAAACCTCGCCTCTCGCTTAGAAGGCGCCAGCAAGCAGTACGGCACTGACTTGATCGTCAGTGACAATACCTACACCAAATACCACGATCGAGTCTACGTGCGAGAACTCGACTTTATTACCGTCAAAGGCAAAAGCGAACCCGTAATCGTTTACGAACTCGTCGGCATCCGCGAAGGATACTCGCCCATTGGGAAGTCGCTAACCGAAACGCAGCAACAAGTTGTAGAACATTACAACAAGGCCCGCGAACATTACAAAACACCAGTCACTCAAAGACTCTCCGAGAGTGAGGTGAAAAACATCTTAGATGATGTCGCGCAAATGCCGGAGGCAGAAATTAAGAAACTTTCCTACAATGTCGAGCAACAGTTGGAACACGAACTCAAGAAGCTGTTACATCAACTGAAAAAGCTGTCAGAGTACGACCCGAAAAATCTATCCGAAGCAGACAAACCGATCGCGCTGTTGCAGCCAGAAATCCAACTGCTGAAATTGGAAGGTCTCAAAAACCTCTCGGAAGACGAAGCCAAAATGCTGCTGCAAGCCAAAATCAAGCCGCTATCAGCAGACGAGATTAAAAACTTGCAAGAGGGCGAAGTCAAAAAACTCTTGGAAGCAGACATCTTAGAACCGTCAAATCCCAAAATCAAGAGGCTGAAACCCGCTCAGATCAGGCAGCTATTGCAGGCGAAAATTAAAAGTCGCGCCTCGGAGACAGTTGCAGAAATGTTAGAGGAGGAATTTGAAAATCTGGGACTCGATCGCGTCAAAAAACTGCTCAGCGAGTTTAAGAAAGCCTTAGAACCAAAAGCCAAGCAAGCTTTTAGAGACGCCGAACGCGAATTTAACGCAGTTCTGGAAGTAGACCCCAAAAACAAGGCAGCTAAATTGCACGTCGATCGCTGTAAGTTATTTCAGCACCGCCCTTCAGACGTACTAAACTGGGACGGCGTGTGGAATCTCACAGAAAAATAGCAGCGGCGACAACCGGGGGCCCGCACCGGTGCGCTCGCGCTCGGGGGTGCGGCTCCCCGGACACCAATTAACCTTAATATCCTGTTGGGGCAATTTTAAATCAGCTCCAACAGGTATGATTGTTAGATAACTGGACTTGGACTCACTGGTCTCGCGATCGCCAGATAACCGCGTTTCGCTGGGAAGGCGACAACAAACAAAGCACTTCTACCTTCAGAAGAGCTGAAAAAATAGTTAGGACTTGCGCCAGCATTACCCAGTTTCTGAGAAAAATATTGGGCCTCGGCGACGCCACATCCGCTCAAAAACCGGGTTTTTGACCCCGCGCGCATAAGTCTTAATAACTTTGGCGGCTCCTAAAAGCAGCTTGCTTTCAGCAGAGAGTCAACGTTCTAGTCTTAGATATAGAAAACTACTAGCATCAGTTATGGATAATTGGAATTGGCAATCGGGAGATATTGAGTCGGTAGATCAGGTTTACCAACTATTGCTAGAGATTGCTCGCAGCTCGCTGTCAGATATCCCCAGAATCCCCGAAAACATCACTCAAAAGTCTCTTCCCCTGCTCCAGAAATTACAAAGCATTCAGCAAAGACGACAGGGACAAGCGTTTAAATCCGATTCTTTTTCGGTAAACGATCTCGAATGGGTGGCTCAAGTCCGCCAACTGCTCGAAGAACTGACCGGCGAGTCTTTGTCGGAACGGCCGAAAATGCCGGAAAACATGGCGGGCAGAGCTTTGACTCTGGCAGATAAGGCACAAAGCATCAAAGAAAGAATAGAAGAAAATGCAGCCCACAGCCCAACAGATGAAGATGAGAACTCTTTGCAGTCTCCAGACGCGCTGCTGAATCTCTTGCACCAGAGTTTAAAAACTCAGCGGGCCAAAAGCTACAAACCCGACGCTCCCGAATGGCAGCAACTCTTGACCCTGCTAGATGTAGTGCAGTCAATTTACAAGCAAATTCAACGTTAATTGACGTGCGATCGCACACTATGTATCAGAGGCTCGATCGCCACACCGCAAGCATTCATCAGGGAGCAGGGCGAGTACGGCAACTTGCGGGACTGGCATGAGGGGCAGCTCAACCAAAACACTAGGTTGGTGCGCCAGGGCGGCAAAATGATGGCGAGTTCGATTCCGACGAGAATAAACTCGGGCGCATCAACACATCGACGGAATCAGACTCAGTACGCGACGGAGCGATCGAGCGATCGCATTAAAGACGCTCGCTTTTGAACAATCCGCCTGCAGGGCGAAAATTCGTACCAAACTGCCGTCAGGATCTTTGACGAGGCAATAATAAAGCTTTGGAGAAAGCCCGATCGCTCTTAAAATGCTATGAAAGGGGTTTAATAATGGGAAATGGGAAATTTGAGATTCAACTCCCAATCCCCAGTCAAAACCTGTAACGGTTCTGGGCCAAGCTCAACTCTAATTCTAGCTTTGTCGCCCCGCATCGCCCAAGTCTGGCGGTGGCAGGGCGAGGGCTAAAAAAAGTACGGTTCGGCCGTGAGAACCGATATCGCATTCACCCCCGATCACCTGTTAACTTGGAGATATTGTTGTGGACTTATCGCTAATTCCGGCACAGCCGAAACCAGGACTGCTTAACGTCCTGATCGAAATAACCGCCGGTAGCAAAAACAAGTACGAGTTTGATAAAGAGATGCAAGCCTTTGCACTCGATCGGGTGCTTTATGCCTCAGTGCAATACCCTTGCGACTACGGCTTCATACCCAATACCTTAGCCGATGACGGCGACCCCCTCGACGGCATGGTGATGATGGACGAGCCCACATTTCCAGGGTGCATAATCGCGGCCCGTCCGATCGGAATGCTGGAAATGATCGACGGAGGCGACAGGGACGAAAAACTGCTGTGCGTTCCCGACAAAGACCCCCGCTACGCTCACGTGAAGTCCCTCAAAGACGTAGCCCCCCACCGCTTGGACGAAATAGCCGAATTTTTTAGAACCTACAAAAATTTGGAGAAAAAAGTGACCGAAATTCTGGGTTGGCAAGATGTCGATCTAGTAATGCCGCTAGTGGAAAAGTGCATCGCAGCCGATCGCAAATAAGCCCCTAGCCTGCACTCCTCGACTGCAACCCGACTAAAAATTCAGGAAGCCGAACTTAATGCGACCCCTCCACGTCTAGGACGTGCAGTCGAGGATCGGGTTGCTAGAAGGTCAAATCATTGGTGAATGCCGAGCCACCGGAACGGCATTCCTCAAACAGCCGCCCCCGCCACAATCTTGAAAAAAATACTGCTCAGAGAGTAAGATTAAGCGCACATTCTCAGCAAGCGGGCGAATGAGTTCTACTTTTGAGGAAAGTTTACCCGATCGCTGACATCAACGCTATCTTAATCTCAGGACAGTTCCGCACGTCGGGCAGCCCACCTGCTGCAAAAAATAATCTCTCAAGCGTGACATCTCCTACACCAACGGCTCGCGCACCGGTTGAGGCTTCTAACAGCCCAAGTGTTCGGTAAGTCTGATTTCCAGGTTGGGTAGTCGCATAGTTTCGCTTTATAGCGTTTTATAGTACGGATTGCTAAAAACTAATCACTAAAAACTAAACAGTAAGATCTCAACTCCCAAGTTCCTGCGCCCAAACCTAAAAAAGATGCCAGATTCCGCACCCTCTCCAGCCAATCAACAGCCTTCCGCTCAGAAAGCCACTATGGAAAATAGTCCTTTGACCGAGTTTGTCGTTCAGTTTTGGGGCGTGCGGGGCAGCATCGCCACCCCCGGCAGCAAAACAATTCGCTACGGAGGCAACACCTCTTGCGTAGAAATGCGGTTAGGCAAAAAACGCCTGATCTTTGACGGCGGCACCGGTCTGCGAGTTCTGGGTATAAACCTGCTGCGGCAAATGCCGGTGGAAGCCCATATGTTTTTCAGCCACACTCACTGGGATCACATTCAAGGATTCCCGTTTTTTACTCCTGCCTTTATCCCGGGGAACTGCTTTCACATTTACGGAGCGATCGCCCCCAACGGCACTACAATCAAACAGCGTCTTGCCGATCAAATGCACCACCCCAATTTTCCCGTCCCCATCCAGGTGATGCAGTCAGACCTCAAATTCAACGATTTGACGCCAGGGGATATTCTCGAACTCGACGATGTGAAGATCGAAACGGCCCTGCTCAATCACCCGAATACCGCGATCGGATATCGAGTCACCTGGGAGGGACACACAGCCGTCTACTGCACCGATACAGAGCATTTTCCCGATCGGCTCGACGAGAATGTGGTACACCTAGCTCGCGACGCCGACGTGTTGATTTACGATGCCAACTACACCAACGAAGAGTATTACGACTTCAAATCCCCGAAAGTCGGCTGGGGACACTCGACTTGGCAAGCCGGAGTAGAAATAGCCAAAGCTGCTGGAGTCAAAAAAATCGTGATGTTTCACCACGATCCCGGTCACGACGACAATTTTCTCGATCGCGTCGAAGCAGACGTGCAGGCAGTTTTCGCCAATAGCTGCTTGGCCCGCGAAGGCATGAGCATACCAGTGATTTAGGCAAAAAAAGCGATGCAGACTCAAAAAAACCGCCTCGCTCGCTCCGAAATTAGCAGCCAGAAGGCAGAAACAAAATGAACCACGAAACCCCCCCCAAGCGTCGCTCTCGTGGCTTGCGGGGGCTTTACTCAACGTTGCTGGTGTTGATAATTGTCTGCTGTACCGGAGGCGGATGGGTGGCAGCCCAGACTGCCGGCTCTCACACTCCGGTGCGACTTGCTCAGGTGTCTGCAATTGAAGATAATGGCACTGTCGATCGCATTCCCGATCGCTACCAACTCGGACAGCAACTCTACCTAGAAAACTGCGCCACCTGTCACATCGGTTTACCGCCGCAAATATTGCCAACAGAAACCTGGCGCCGGTTGCTGCAAGATTCGCAACACTACGGACAAACCCTGAAACTCCTAGTAGACCCGCCCCGCCTGCTAGTCTGGAACTACCTGCAAACTTTTTCGCGTCCCCAAGCCAAAGACGAAGAACTCGCCTACCGAGCCGCCAACTCTCGCTATTTCAAAGCTTTGCACCCCAGAGTCAAGCTGCCGCAACCCGCAAATATCAGCAGTTGCGTTACTTGTCACCCCGGCGCGTCTCAATACAATTTCCGCAAGCTTACCCCCGAATGGGAAAACTCTCCGTAAAGTTGAGCCGACGCAGATCGCTTTTTTCACTCTAACCAATAATCTCTCGTCGTTCCGCTCCAACGAAGTGTTCGACCGCTCTGGCAGTTTAGAACTCGCCTTCTAGAACAAATTCTTCCTGATGTGGGTATCTAAGCATAAAGTTTTTAATAGCCTCAACCATCGAAATGAAGCAGGTATCTTTGCTTTTCTCGCTATCTTGTTTTAGAACTTCAAGCCATGTCTTGAGTTCTTCAATATCTTTGCGATTCAAAATCAAAATATCGCCCTCTGCTACTTGGCGAGTTGCCACGTACTCATAAGTCAAATCATCTTCATCCTCTTCATTTTATGAGAATTCATAACGATAACGAACAGGGTGATATTCACCTACACCAAGTTCTTCGTAGATCCTATACATCTCAGATGGTTGAACACCAAATACATACTTCCAAACGTTTTCAAGTTCGCCGTTAATCTTGCATTCGATATATTTTCCCATAACCTCAACCTTAAGATTTAAACCACTCCAAAACATCTTGATTATACAGCACTTTTCGGTCAATGAAGTACAAAAAAACGGTTTCTCTAGGGGCGCTGCCCCCGTGTCCTTCTGGACCAGGTTTCTGACCTGTACTCAATTAACCTGGAATCTGCTGTAAGTCTTTATCTGCGTTCATCCGCGCTCATCTGCGGTTAAATCTGCGGTTCAATCTCAAACCAAAACTAAACAGGCAAAAACATTTCTGAAAAACTAATTTCAATCTCAGGAAAAGCTAGCATTCTAATCGCAGCATTATCTGCAACAACTATCTCAGATTGATAGCCTCCCGGTGCAGGATTTCGATAAATATATGCTTGGCGCGCAGCTACATCCAAAATCCAATATTCAGCAATATTTGCTCTAGCATAAATCAAAGCTTTTTCCCGGCGGTCAATTTGTAATGTCGAGTAGGAAACTTCAATTAACAGCAAAATTTCGCTAGGGTTTGGGTGATGGTCGCCATAAGCACCCGGATCGATACGAACAACTGCTATATCGGGTTCCGGTTCCGAAGTCGCTAAGGTAATTGGCAACTGCATCCGAATGTGAGCTTGTCCGACAAGTAGTTCTTTGATATAATCGGACGATCGCTGGGTTGTAGCAGCATGGATCGGTGTTTGAGGGCTCATTTCAACAATTCTTCCATCTAGCAGTTCAATGTTATCATCCTCATTCAGAATACCAGCCTCAATCATGCGGTGATATTCTTCGACTGTCCAGATTTTTTCTCTTGTTGCTGTCATAATCTTTGCCGGCAATTGCTTATGTCATATTATAGCAATTGGGAATTCAATCGAAAAAGCCCGACTTATCAGGCGTGGGTCGAGATCCCTTTTGGAAGCGTTCCCAAGACTGTTTGAGTTCTGCAGGAGCCGGGTATTCCTTATCGTAAACCACCAGCACATTCGTCAAATTCCGTCCCGCAGGCAATAAAATCTGCCCTTGATGAGCCAAACCCACCGAAGCGCCACCGTCCAAATTCATCGCTTCAAAACACCCGATCGCCCGCATAACTTTAGCTTCTGCTTCCAAAGACAAACTGTCAAGAAAAGTCACCAAAAATAACTTATCTCTAGAAGCCGGAAAGCCGATCGCCGTCCTCGAACCCACGCCCAAAACATGAGAATCTTTAAAACCTTCCGATAAAGGAGACAGCCAAACTTTCCCCCCTTTAACCAATCTCGGCCCGCAAGTCAGAGAAAACCAATGTTGACTCCAATCCGGCTTACCTTCGGTTCTAGCCGTCACCATTTCCAATTGATTTCCCCCTTTAATTCCCAAAGTCGTGCCGTAATTTTCCCACCGGCTGTATTTCAGAAACTTACCCGCCGCCACCATATTTCCCAGCACAGCTTTCTGCTCGTCTTTGCCAAAAAAAGTGCCGTTAGCAACAACAGCAGCCCGGTAACGCGCTACCATATTTTCAAAAGGTTCGTCGCCCCGCGTTACTTGAGAATTATTTGCTAAAGCTGCATCATTAGCTAACCCAATTGTGATATAAATTTCTGGATCTGCGAGATCAATAGTTGTTAGATAAAAACTTGCGCCAGCTACAGTTTGGCTGCTGACTTGTACGGGTTTTGCTTGATTAGCGGAACGTCTAATAATTTGAGGCTGAGACTGTACCACAGGATAATTTGTGGCGTTTTGTTTAGGCGTTTCCTGCGCTTTTACGATGGGATTGCTGGGCAGATTTTGAGGACTTTTCCCTGATTTTACAACAGGATTGCTGGGTAGAGGTTCAGGAGTTTGATTTGATTGTATACTTGATAGAAAAGCGAGTGACTTTTGCCACAGTTGACCCGCGAGAGTCAAGAAATTATCTCGGTTTTGGGCGAGCGCAAAATAGTCAGCCAAAACCCGCGCCAAAGCTATGCCCGTTAAAAACAAAAAAGTGCGTCGCAGCATCGGGCGACAACCTTCAGATTGTTTGCGTTTAGACATAAAAAAATATAAGCTAGGATAGCGAACGGTTTTCTATGTCTGTGACTACAATGAGCGATCGCACTAATTCTGAAAATATCCTTACTAAGATGCACCGCAGCGCATTTAAAGAAGGACTGAAGTCCTCACTACTAACCTGTTCGATCGTTCGGAATGCAAGTCCTCATCAAAAGAAGGACGCTCAGTCCGAACGATCTAACCTGTTCCCTAGCCCGTATTCCGCATCCCCGCAGCAATACCATTAATTGTCAGCAGAGCTCCCCGCAACAATTCACCCTTGCTGTAACGCGAGTGAATCACCCCCGGAACCGCGCCGCTACCGTGCTGCCGCAAGCGTTTTAGCAGCGAAACCTGCAACAAACCCAAAGGCACAATCGTCGCATTTCGCAACTGTACCGATCGCTGCAATTCCGGATCTTCGTCCAACAAACGTTGGTGTCCGGTAATAGTTAAAACCAAATCGCGAATCAAGTGAAATTCGGCAGCAATTTGATCGAATAAAGCCTTAAAACGCTCCCTGTCAGCCGACAAAGCTAACTCCTGCACGTAGTGTTCTGCAATCTGCAAATCCACCTTAGATAAAGTCATTTCCACCTTAGAAATTACCATTCTAAAAAACGGCCATTTCAAGTAGAAATACTGCAAAAGTTTCATGTGCTCTTCCGGTTCCTCCAGCAAAAACTCTTGCAAAGCCGTGCCGACACCGTACCAAGAAGGAAGTAAAAAGCGGCTTTGAGTCCAGCTAAACACCCACGGAATTGCTCGCAAACCGCTGATGTCTTTTTTGCCACCGCGACGGGCGGGGCGAGAACTAATCTGCAACTGACTGATTTCTTGAATCGGGGTAACGTGGTGGAAGAAATCGACTAAATCCGGCTGTTCGTAGATTAAATGACGGTAGTGCGATCGCGATCTCGCGGACAACTCCTCCATAATCTCATTCCAAGGGTCGATGCCATCAAAACCAGTGTGCAGCAAACTCGCTTGAATTACCGCCGCCGCCACTGTTTCCAAATTGTAAAGCGCCAACTCCGGCAAAGAATATTTAGAAGCCAAAACCTCGCCTTGTTCGGTAATCTTAATTCGCCCGCTGATACTCTTTCCGGGCTGAGCCAAAATCGCCTTGTAAGCAGGCCCGCCGCCGCGCCCTACAGAACCGCCCCGGCCGTGAAAAATTCGCAACTCTACATTGTACTTTTCCGCAACCATTTGCAAAGCTTTTTGAGCTTTGTGAATTTCCCAATTGCTGCTGAGGAAACCAGAATCTTTATTGCTGTCCGAATAGCCCAGCATCACCTCTTGCAATTTGAGATTTTGGATTGGGCAGTGCAGCTTTTCTTCGCTTTTTTCTGCTACTTCCTGCGCGTATCCTCCGGTTAGCAAAGCCCGGTAAAGCGGCAGTTCAAACAGATGCTGCATTACTTCGGGGGCTTTTTTCAAGTCTTCCACTGTTTCAAACAGAGGTACTACTTGAATGCTGCTAATTCCTGTTGCCGGATCGTAAAGTCCCGATTCTTTTGCTAACAGCAAAACCGCCAGCATATCGCTGACATGGTGGGTCATGCTGATCACGTAAGTTTCGCAAATTTCCGGCCCAAACTCCTGGTGCATTTGCCGCAATATGCGGAAGGTATTAATCGTCTCGCAAGTTTTGGGAGAAAAGGGCAATTCTGCTGGAATTAAAGGGCGGCGAGTTTGCAGTTCTGTGGCGAGCCAAATAACTCGATCGCATTCCGACATTTCATTGTAAGACTTGGGCAAAATTTGCAAGTATTCAGCAATTTCGCTCAAAGCGTCGGAGTGTACTGTTGACTCTTGGCGGATATCTAGGTAAGCCAAGTTAAAGCCGTAAATTTCTACTTGACAGAGCAGATTTTCCAAGTCCCGACAGCTCAAACCTGTTTCGACTAAATTGCGCTCGATGAGTTGCAATTCGGTCAAAAACTCGGTTCCCGATCGATAAAGGCCGGTCATTCCGGGATGTTCCGACAAAGCTTCGCGCTCCCGCTGCAACTCGTCTCCTTTGTAGAGACGCCAATTGCGATCGCGCGTATTTTCCAGCCGCTGCTGCACGTAGGCCAGCTTCAACCGATAAGGTTCTTGGCGGTAGCGGATCGCCCACTGCTCGTAAACATCGGGGAATTCTGATTTGTCGCGATCGAGAGATTCGAGCAATTCCGGCAGCACGTCGCTCCAGTGCAGCGACAAACTCAAAAGTTCGTTGAGCCGCTTCACCGCGCAGATGTACTTTTCTAGCACCAAGTGGCGCTGATAGCAAGCAGTTTGCCAAGTAACTTTCGGGGTAACAGAAGGATTGCCGTCCCTGTCGGAGCCGACCCAAGAACCGAACTTGCAAAAATTGTAACTCGGCGGTTTCAGATAAGGATAAGAAGCGTGCAGCGCTTGCTTTAAGCGTTGGTAGAGTTCGGGAATAGCATCAAACAGCACTTCCTCGAAGTAGTGGAGAGTGTATTCCACCTCGTCAAGCACAGTCGGCTTGAACTGGTGAAGCTCGTCAGTGCGCCACCAGAGGCGAATTTCTTCCATCAGTTGCTCTTGCAGGGCCGCCGCTTCCCAGGAAGACACCGGGTAGGGGCTTTGAGAGTCTCCCTCCAGCACCTGAAATTTCTCGTCAACTTGGTCTAGCTGTTGGAGAATTTTCGCCATCCGCCGCTGCTTGGTGCGGATCGTGTGGCGGACAATTTCCGTCGGGTGAGCGGTGAATACTAAGCGGATGTCCAACTGATCGATCAAGCGCTGGATTTGCTGGCTCGGCACGTTCAAGCGCAGCAGCATCGGGAACAGTTGGTGAAATGTTCCGGCGTCTTGGGCGGCCTCGCTGCTGTCTGCACGGCGAGGAGCCGTTAGGGCGGGGCCTTCCCTGTGCCGCAGGCGATCGGGCGCATCCGTTGCTTGTCCGGGCAGCTTAGAAAACATCCGCCCCCCTGCATTGTTGCTGCCAGCGTAAGCTAGCTGTTGCTCTCGCTGTTCGTAGTGCTGTTCGACAATGTTGATCAACTGAAAATACAGTGCAAAAGCCCGCGCGGCGCGGATGGCGGCGTTGAGGTCGAGCTTTTCGATTAGCTGTAGGACATTCGACTCGCGAAAGTGAGTGGCCTGTCCCTCGGCGGAATTCACCGATCGCATTTGTTGGAGCAAATCCACCAATTCCTGCCCGCACTCCTGTCGCAGCACCGATTCCCACAAGTCCTCTACTACTTTGAGGCGATTGCGCAGAAACAGGTCTGATTTTGAGTAAGGGGCAGAATGGGGAATAGATGGTGTATCAATAGCCTGTTCTGAAGACTGGAGGACTGAACTCATCGGGCTGTTCCTCAATAGCTGCGGGTGTCTGTGAAAATTGTATTGTTTAGTTTCGCCTAAAACACTTTTGTTTGCAGTCAAATTTGAGACAACTTATACAATTTTCGATTTGCGCTCGCGGATGACTTATGACCTGCAGGGTTTGGATCGCGGGCCGGGCCTTCCCTGCTGTTTTGAAACTAATCTGATGTGCAGGCACTTATGCAGAAGGCACTTCTCTAGAAGGAAAGACAAATTTTATTATCACGGATTGTACTGATTGTCAAGCTTTTAGCTGGAAAAAATTAGCTGTGAACTTCACGGCTAGGCGATCGAGTCGTGCGATCGAGGAAAGTGGAGCACCGGGAGGCGCGAGCCCCGAAAGACTTCTTCGCTTTCAATGCCGATCGAGCTAACAAACTCAGCAGCAGTTTTTGCCGCCAGCAACCCGCCCAGCATGGGTAAGGCGGCCAAGCTCAATAAAATATCTGAGGGAACTGGCAACTTTGGGCTCTCAGGTGTTTGAGTTTTGCGAAAATCTTGGTTTTCAGACGGCATAAATTCCTCCTGTGTTATTGAGTATCCTTAGTTTACAGCAGAAGGAAGAAGGAAGAAGGAAGAAGGAAGAAGGAAGAATAGCATGGGTTTCAGCAATTAAGAACTTCCTAATCTTTGGGCGCGGTTGCTAAAGGGGGGAAATAATCATCTTGACTAATGACTGATGACTAATGCCTTCTGACTTCGCTTAACTTGGTCTAATTGTGCCAAAATACATTCGAGGTATTGCCCAAAAAAATATTCCCCAACGGATACGAGGGGAGACAGGGCTCGGCAGTAACGGTTAAACCTGATGCAACGGTTAGGCTCGGCAAATAAAATAATTGTTTGTAAAACCTGTAAACTGTGCTATCTCTAGAAAACAAAACCAGCTTTGACAAAATTTAAAGTCCCATGTTGAATGCGAACGGGAGTATACTGGCCGACAATCGATCGCCCGCATCGCAGTGGGCGCAATCCGCTTTAGGGCTGCCCGAAGTGCAGGTACAAGCGCGTTTGCGCGGAAATCACCTGCATATTTTGTGCGAAGCGCCAGCGTGTCCGTCTCAGGAATTGGTGACGGCGAGATTTAAGGCCGCGATCGAACAAACTGATTTAACGCGACTCCTGCCCGATCGAGCTAAAATTTACCAGTTGTTTCTGTGCGGTCGCAAACTCGGTTCCCGACAAAATGAGTGGACAGTCCGGCTCGATTGCAGCGGTAAACAGCGACAGCCACAGCAACCGGAACCACAACCACAACCACAACCACCGGAACCGGAACCGGAACCGGAACCAAAACTAAAACCAAAAGTTTCCGAAGTGTCGAAACGGGCGAGTCCCCCCGAGGGCGAACCGCCAGCGGGTCGTAAAAAAGGCGGATTCTTCGACCAATTCAAAAATCAAAACCGCCAACTCAAACAGACACCAGAACAGGTAGAAACACCGATCCAACCGCCGCAGGTGCGGGAAGAACTGGATTTTGACGCCGAAAGTTTCCCCATCGCCTCCCGGATTGAATACCCAGAAGTTTTTGAAACTTCCCCGCTGACGATCGACACGCGGACAGCGCCGTTCGCTTTCAGTCCCCCCGTTCCCCCGCACGCGCCGGAAACATCCCGGCAGCAGAAAGCAAGCCGCGGCGCGGTGGCTTTGATTCAATCCCCCGAAACCGACTCCGGCGACAGCGCTCGCCCGGACACGCTGACGGTTTCGCCGGAAACTTTGGCGCGCCGGGGCTATCCAGATGCGATCGCCAGCTATCTCAGCGAAATCCTCGGGCCGATGGGAGTTTCGGTGAAAGTCAGCATTCGCGAAAAAGAAGTCAAAAGCAGTCGGGAAACCCTGCACCCCAATGCGCCACAAATTCTCAAGTCCAAGGAACGGCGGCTGTTAGTGCTGTGCGAGTCAGCCTACAGCCCCGAACCCTCCTTGCTGGCAGAACCGATCGCCAGTAGGTTGCGGAAACTGCAATTAGAGGATTTCTCCGAAGCCGCGATCGGCTGCCAAGTTGCAGGCGAAGCGAAGCCGGACTGGGTGCTGCGGGTGGATTTGACGCCGCCGGACACGATTCTCAAGGAATGGGCCCGCTGGGGAGACGTGCCTGCGATCGCCAAACTGCTAAACCAACACTTGGCAGCATCAAAAATCGAAGTGCGGGCTACCCTCAAAGAATCCACGCTGCACCTGTTTTGCAGCAAAACTGCCAAAAAAGGACAAAAACCCAAACGGCAAGAATACCCCGACAAACAGCAAACCACCGACGCGATCGCCCCAATGCTTGCATCCTTCGCGCCCCAAGGCATCCGCGCTGCTACTATCTACGGCGTAGAACCAGCCAGCGACAGCAAGACGGAGCCGGAGTCGCCGGTGTGGATCGACTGGGTGGACTTGCCCGCCGCCCACCACCCCGACTTGGCTGCAAACCCCAGAATCTTGGCAGCCGAAGGCGACCAATTAGCCTTGACTTTTTTGCTCAACAGGTTTCTCAATCCCAATCTCAACCGCAAGCTGGAAACCGGAGGGATTCGGGCTGTGGCGCTGCACAAAGCCGACGTGCTGCACGTCATGACTGAAGCTATGAGTTGCCCTTCTCAGTCGAAGGTAGGGCCGCCGGTGGCTAAATTCTTGCGGCAGTTACAAATTCCGGGAGTGGCAGGAGTGCGAGTCTACGGGCGCCGCGCCGGCCAGAAACTGCCCCTGTGGCGCTACGGAATTGACCTGAGAACGGCGGTTGACGGGGAATCAGCGCCGGCACCGGCACCGGCTCCCTCGCAACTGGCTCTCTTGTCCAAGGAACAGGTGCCGGAGTTTGCGCCGTCGGCGGAGGATCGGAGTTTTTCGGGTTTGGGCGAGAATTTGGTGTTCGATGCTCCGGTACCCAACTCCTGGCGGCAAGGGTTCAAAATTAGACTCCCCGGATCTAAGCTGGGCGAGCAGTTAGTTCAAGCTGCGGTGCAGCCGCTTGTCGCTTCGGGTTTGTTTGTTCCCAACGACGCTTTGTCAACGAATGCCCAGGAACCCGGGGGCGTGAGAGCCGATCGCGCGGCCCGAATGGCTTTGATTTGGGCGATCGCCGGCTGTCTGCTGACCTTCAATACCGATTGGTTGCTCGGTCTATTTCTGCAATCTGCGCCGGTCAGTCAAGCTCCTAGCGCCTCGGAAGTTTGCAGCGGCCCAAATTGTCAAAATTCATCCCCCAAGCCTTTTGACGACGTTAAAGCCTCTGTAAACAGCTCGGAATCCCCGCTCCCGGTTCCGCAGTCTCAGGAGGTGAATTTGCCTCAAATTCCGTTACAGCCAGATCCGTCCGCTAGCGGGTTCGAGGCTTTCAACGGCTCGGGGTTTACGAAACCGGGAAATACTAGCGTTCCTGTAGCTGATGTTTCTGCAGCTCCCGTGTTCCCGACTTTGAGGAGCGAGCAGCTTGACGAGCAGATTGCGCGCTACCAAGAGTACATCCGCCAGCACAAAAAACCGCCGGATATCTTAATTGTGGGGAGTTCCAGGGCGCTGCGGGGCATCGACCCGGCGGTTCTGGAAACGGCTTTGGCCGCTGGGGGCTATCCGGGGCTGACGGCTTACAATTTTGGGGTTAACGGAGCTACTCTTCAAGTTGTAGACTCGATCGTGCGCCGGATTTTGCCGCCGCAGCAATTGCCGAAATTGCTGGTTTTGGCGGACGGGGCGAGGGCTCTCAACAGCGGGCGGCCGGATTTGACTTTTAGTGCGATCGCTTCTTCGGAAGGTTACAGGCAATTGGCCCGGGGCAGTTTTCTGATCCGCACCAATCAATTAGAGCCGCAAGCATCGAATCCGAGTGCAAACAATCCGATCGCGAGTGCTAGTGAATTAGTGCACAATTTGGAACAAAGTCAAGCTAATGTTCAGCAATTTTTGAGTCAAAAGTTGGTGGAGGGTTCTGCAACTTACAAAAAGCGATCTCGGTTGAAAGGGTTTTTGCGATCGATCGCGAATCCATCAGCCCCTGCTGCAACCGGCAGCACCGAAACCGACAGCCAACCCACAACAACTGAAAACGCCCAGCCACCTGCTGCGGGTAAACAACCCAGCGAATTTCAACCAAACGGCTTTTTGCCGGTCGACATACGCTTCAATCCCGATAATTACTTTCAGAAACATCCGAAAGTATCTGGCTATTACGACTCCGACTATCAAGATTTTAAATTGACAGGCGAACAAACGGTAGCACTCAAAAATATGATCGAATTTACCAAAGTTCGCAACATCAATCTCGTGTTTGTGAATATGCCTCTGACGGTCGATTATTTAGACCCGGTGCGGACAGGTTACGAACAAGAATTCCGGCAATATATGCAACAATTAGCAGCTCAAACTGGACTAATTTTCCGAGATAATAGTTTATTGTGGCCCCAGGCACGGGAATCTTTTTCCGACCCCAGCCACCTCAACCGTTACGGTGCTGTTGCAGTTTCTAAGCGGTTGGCTCAAGATCCGATGATTCCCTGGCCGGCAAAGAAGTAGAAGATTATTTATCGGGAGAGGGAGAGGGGGAGACGGGGAGAGTGTCCGAGGGGGAGAATCGATCGGCTTTGCTAGCATCTAGATTGTCTGTTATGTTCTGCAAGAGAGAGCAAAAGAAGTAGTCCTGGACGCACGCCGATCTCAGAAACCGGGTTTCTACGAATATTTCTCGTGACTCGTCGCAAAATTCTCGTAGAAACCCGGTTTCTAGTCCCCGGCGCGTCTACCCTAAAACTGTCTCTACGTGTTGTTAACATTTATAGCAACCGCCACATCTGGCGCGGACATAAATAACCTCATCAATAGCTCCCTGAAACCGCTAGCATAAACGGTTTGATTAGGGTACTATGTAACTGTCACAGGTCACAGGTCACAGGTCAACTGCTATAAATGATTTAAATGTTATTGTAAAGGCTGGTTAAGCAATATCTATGATTTATATTTAACTCATCACTCGTGCGACGCGACCAGCTCAAAACTATCCTTTCCTGTGGCTGAATACTGAACATGAAAAGATTGATATTTCCTGAAAATAGCAAAAATAAACAGATAAAAAGTCCCCGAAAAAATCTGCCTTTGATATTTTTTATATTATCTCTAGCATTTTTCCTGTTTAGTTTGTATAAAGGTTTATTTTTACCTTTTGCTTTATCAGCTCCGCCGGGCAGCGAACAGCAGCCTTTGCAACCCTTCGAGCAGGTTGTCAAAGAGGCGCAAAAGTTGGACGGGCTGTTTACCCTGTATCGCAATCGAGCAACTAATAAAGTTTATCTGGAAATTAAACCGCAACAACTCGAAAAAAAGTTTCTCTGTTTCGTGACATTGGCATCGGGTTTGGGGGAAGAGGGCCTTTTGAGCGGATTGCCCTTCGGAGATTTCTTGTTTCAACTGCGGCGAGTCCAGAATAACGTGGAGTTTGTCATACCGAATATCAATTTTCGCACCCGTCCGGGCGACCCGCAAGCGGGTTCGGTGGAAAGGGCATTTAGCGAGTCGATTCTCTATTCTTTGCCGCTCAAAAGCATTCATCCGCAAAGGCAAACTCTGCTGATAGACTTAGGCGATTTGCTGATGAGCGAAAAGCGCGATTTACCGGGGGTTAAAGCGATTTTGCCGGCGATTTTGGGCGCTGCTTACTCGATCGATGAAGACAAGTCTTATTTTAAAGATGTTAAAGCGTTTCCGCTGAATGTCGAGATTGCTTCTATTTACGGTTTTTCGAGCGATAATGACAGTGCGGTTAACTATTTACCTTCGATTCCTGACAGTCGGGCTTTTAACCTCCGCATTCACTACAGTTTCTCGGAAGTGCCGCTCAATAACGGCTACCGCCCTAGACTTGCAGACGAGCGAGTGGGCTATTTTCTTACAGCATATAAAGACTTTTCTGACAAGAGCAGCGGGGAGCCTTTTGTGCGCTATATCAATCGCTGGCATTTGCAAAAGCAAATCCCGACGGCGCCGGTGTCGCCTCCGGTGGTGCCGATCGTCTTTTGGATTGAAAACAATGTGCCTCTGGAATACCGAAATGCAATTCGCGAGGGCATCTTGGAGTGGAACAAAGCTTTTGAAAAGGCAGGTTTTACAGAGGCAATTCAAGTCAAACAAATGCCGGACAATGCTAAATGGGACCCGGCTGATGTCCGCTACAATACTATTAGGTGGTCGAGTTCTTTTGAGTCGGATTTTGCGGGACTCGGGCCGTCTCGCACTAACCCGCTGACTGGGGAAATTTTGGATGCTGATATTTTGTTGGATGCTAATATTGTGCGGCAAATCAAACAGGGCTATCGCTCTTTGGTGGAACAAAATCGCTCGCTAGCGAGAAGTTTTCAAGGGCGAAATGGCTCTAATACTAATCCCTGTCAGTTCGGGATGTATTCGCGTTATTTGCAGGTTCTGGAAAATGGGGATTTGGTTCGGGGCAGCGGGGAAATTGCTCGAGGTGGAATTGCGGATGATTTGCCGACTTTGGTGGAAAAGTATCAGCAGCAAAAGCGAGATCCTTTATCGCGGTTGATGTCGAGTTCGGATATGTGTTTTGGGTTGGAATCGAGCCGCCAGTTTGCGATCGGGGCAATGTCGATGGATCTGTCGGAAAATCGAGCGCCTAGCAGTCCGGAGATTGAGAATTATGTTAATGAATACATCCGATTTTTGACGGCGCACGAAGTCGGTCACACTCTCGGTTTGAGGCACAATTTTCACGGGAGTACGATGCTGCAACCGGAGGATTTGAACAATACTCAGGTAACTCGCGCCCAAGGTATAGTGGCGTCGGTGATGGATTACGTGCCGATTAATTTGGCACCTCCGGGAACTGTACAGGGCGATTATTATCCAACGATTGTAGGCCCTTATGACGATTGGGCGATCGAGTACGGTTACAAAGTTATTGGCGGTGCCAACCCCAACAGCGACTTACCAGGGCTGCAACAAATTGCCAGCCGCGCGGGGGAACCGCAATTAGCTTACGCGCCGGATGAGGATTCTGTGGATATTCTCGATCCCGCTGCAAATACTTTCGATCTCAGCGGTAATATGCTCAAATACTCGCAATGGCAATTGGATAATGCTAGGGCGATGTGGAAGCGTTTAGAAAAGCGCATTCCGGTTGGGGAGGATGGTTATAACGAACTGCGGGTGATGTTTGATTCGGTGTTCGGGTATTATTTTCAGCAGGTGATGAATGCTACTTTGTACGTCGGCGGACAGTCGTTTAGTCGGATTCGCCCAGGAGATAGTAATGCAAAATTGCCGTTTGTGCCGATCGCGCTGGCGCAGCAGCGAGAAGCTTTGGCTACACTGGACAAGTACGTATTTGCACCGGATGCGCTTAGTTTTGCGCCGGATTTGCTGAATAAATTAGCGCCGGCGCGGTGGGAACACTGGGGGAGTCCGGCTTTGGTGTTTCCTCTAGATTACCCGATCGGCGATCGAATTACTTTTATGCAGCGATTTGTGCTGCGAGTTTTGCTATCTCCCGTGCGGCTGGCGAGGCTGCGGGATGCGGAGTTAAAATCAGCACCGGAAAGCGCTTTGAGGTTGCCGGAAGTGTTCGATACTTTGCTTCATGATATCTGGAAAGAGGTATTGCAGCCGGAAAAGAAGATGCAAATTTCGACTTTTCGGCGTTCTTTGCAGCGGGAACATTTGGCGGTTTTGATGGGAATGGTGCTGCGAAAAACCAATGTTCCTGAAGATGCGCGGACTCTGGCGTGGTACGAGTTGCGGCAGTTGCGGGAGGGTTTGAGCAAGAGTATTCGGAATTTGGACAGGAAGGCGGATGCTTATACGCTGGCTCATTTGGAGGAAACGCGCGATCGAATTTCTAAGGTTTTGAACGCACAGATTCAGTCGAATTAATTGGGTGTCCAGAAACCGGGTTTTTTACGAAAATATTTCGTTGCCGCCGGCAGATTTGGTCAAAAACCCGGTTTCTTAGAATCTCAGTCAACTTAAAATAATTCGGAACTTGCGTCGTATACGATAGATATACAGGGAACCTAAACACAACAGCCCTTATGCCAGCCAAAGACCTTTATCACGATAGTGTCTGCACCGCCCTCATCAAAGACGGTTGGAAAATTACTGACGATCCTTTCAAGCTCAGAGTTGGCGGACGTTCAGTCTACGTTGATTTGGGCGCAAAAAAGCTTTTCGCAGCCGAGAAGCAAGGGCGCAAAATTGCCGTAGAAATCAAAAGCTTCCTCGACCCATCACTTGTAAGCGAGTTAGAAAAGGCACTCGGTCAATACGATTTGTACTCTCTGATTATGGAGGATGAAGATCCAGAAAGAGTCCTTTACCTAGCGATCGCCCAAACCGTATTTTCAGGTTTTTTCTCAGAAGAGATATGTCAAATGGTACTTCGTAAAAAAAGCATTAACCTGATAGTTTTCGATTCAGAAACAGAGGAGATTCTTCAGTGGATAGACTAAAATTTTATCAAGATACAGTTGAGAAAATTCTCAAAGATCATGCTGCTATCTCTTATAGTCATGGCGACATTCAGCAATATGTCATCATTGATGCCGAGCGGACTCATTTTCTACTCTTCAATGAAGGTTGGGATCGTAAAAAGCGGGTTCACGGTTGCGTCACCCATGTCCAAATTATCGGAGACAAAATCTGGATTCATTATGATGGCATTGAAGACGGCATTACGGTTGAACTCGTCGCCGCTGGCGTGCCCAAAGACTGTATTGTTCTGGCTTTCCATCCACCGGAAGTTCGACAGTATACTGGATATGCGATCGCATAGTTTCTGGTCTTGACCAAGATTTTAGATAATACAGCATGAACTTGGAATATGCTGTACAAATAATTTGCAAACACTAAACTTGTGTCATCGCAACGATTTGAGCGATCGTTAATACCAACTGAGGAAACGTTGGAGAAACAATAGTGGCTTCTCCTTGATATCGCAGTGCCTGATATTCACCATCGATTAAGCGGTTGATAGTCACAGTAGACTGTTTTGGAGAGCCAATATACTGAACGCCTCCCAACCCTGCACAATCAACGATCCAATACTCCAGGATTCCTAAAGTTTCATACTCATTCAATTTGATGCGGTAATCATCTCGCCAATTGGTACTGACAACTTCGATCGCCAAGGGAGGTGGAATATAGGCAGCAGCAGAAGCAGAACTTTGACGCATTCTGACCCATTCTTCCTTAGCAAACACCACAATGTCGGCTTTACGACTCGATTCACTTTCGCCCGGGCCAGCGTTCAATCTGACTTGTTTACTTTGTCGGGGAACGTAGGGAAGGTTCAAGGATTGGCAACGATCTACCAAGAGACGACATAAACCATCGACGACATCCTCATGTTTGGCTGTGGGTTCACTCAGGGGCACGGCAACTCCATTGACTAGCTCGAATGACCTACCGGAGTCGTCATCCCAGTTGAGAAATTCCTCGAAGGAAAGGGTTTTTTGGGCGATCGCAACCATTGATATTAACCTTTTGCGTAGGTTGGCTCTCTGTTGTCTGTTTCTAACTTAACGCTTTCGATCGCCTGATTTAAGTCAGCATCAGCTTGATAGCGCACATTCACGATCGCACCTGCTGTCTTGCTGCCTTAGCTGCAATCAGTTTGTTGTACAAAGCTGGATCGCTGGTTTGTAGAGGTTGAGGCATGGCATCAAATGCAGCTTCTTCGGCGGCTAGGTAAGCGTCGATTTCAGCGCGGTTGCCTAGATAAAATGCGATCGCGCCATAAACCTGTTCCAGTGTCAGTAGTGGGAAAGATTGAACAATAGTTTCGGGCGATAATCCTTGTTGGAAAGCATAGGCGATCGAGTCAAGAGAAATCCGAGTTCCTTCAACCCAATAGGCATCATTCCGATACTCTATGTAAGTTTTAACTGCTACAACTAACATACATTTTTTTGATTCTAACTACTTATTATCATAGACGGAAGAACCCGCAGGCAGCCGAGGGTTTGCATGAGCTCCGTCAGAGGTTGGTTGCGGAAGGTTGCGAGTTGAATTAAGGCTTGAATGCGGGCAACATTGAGTTGTTCAAGGCGTGATCTCATTTGGATCAGTTGCTTGTGTTCTTCGGGAGTCAGGGTTTCGGCATGACGCTTGGCGATGAGGGCATGGTATTCTTCCCAGGTTTGTGCACTAAAGCCGATGTTAATGGTGGTCATGGTTATCTTGGCAGTAACATCTATTTATCATTTTAGCCATCGCGCTTTCACCTTATCAAAAACTTCATCGCCTGCGACTTGTCGGTTTTACTGCCCGCGTCCTGGTTTGCAATCTACAGTCATTGATTTTAATGATAACAAGACTGGTGTGGGCGATCGCTCCTGGTTTTTAGTCGAAATTTGCGCTACAACAATAAATTCATCTGCCATATGACTTGGGGGAGGGTAACTAGATGGTTAGCTGGATTCTAGAAGATGGTGTATTTGGCTGCTCTATGGCTCCACTTGCAACGGAGATTCGCAAGCAAGGACACAATGTTAAGATTGTTGACTATACCAGAGGCATAACAGACTATCAACGCTTCTTTCCCCAAACAGAGTGTGTCATCTTCTATGGGTCACTCTATATAGCTGAACAGATTCTCAGTTGGGATTTGTCTTGGACACCAGGAATTATCGGGACTATTGAACATTATCATTGCACAGCTTATTATCCTCATCTTAAACCTTGGCTGTTGAATGCAGGGGGTTATATTTTGCCACTATCAGAGTTGTCTTCCTCTGTGCTTGAAAAGCCTAAATTACTTTTCAATTTAGAGGAGAGCAAACGTTTGTTTATCCGTCCCAACAGTCCACTTAAACCTTTTGCAGGTAGTCTGTATTCTCCTAGAGAAGTGACGGACTTAGACAGTTTTATGAAACGCCATTACCTCGAAGACCCGAACATTTTGGTGGTGGTTGCACCGGAAAAGTCTATTGAAGCAGAATGGCGAGTGATTATTGCCCAAGGGCAAATCTTGTGTGCTTCTCAATATCGGCAGATTGAGAAACCTTACTATCAATCCGGAATGCCTGAGATTGTGCGACAAGTAGCCGAAGCGGTGGCGCAACAACAATGGCAGCCTGACCCAATTTGGGTTCTAGATCTCTGTTGTTCTGGTAATTTGGCTTACGTTCTAGAGATTAATTTTCTATCGTGTTCAGCCTTGTATCAGTGTGATTTGAGCTTAGTTGTGAGAGAAGCATCAGAGGCGGCCAGGAAGCGGTGGATCCAGAAGCAGCAAGGGATATAATATTTTGCACCTTGCGATCGAACGTCAAAATTACCCGTTCCTCAATCGATCGAAACTCACACCGCGATATAATTCCTCGATCGCTATGCTGTAATAGAGATCAGTCCATTCAAACTTCGATAGTTTATGACCGCAGCAGTATCTATTGACATTGGTACGCTCATTACACGCACTCCCGGACTGCATGGTGGATGTCCTCACATCGTCGGTAAAGGCGTTACCGTTCGCCGGATCGTAACCTGGTACAAGCGAGGATGGACTGCTGAAGATATTTGCGATCGCATTTCTCATCTCACCCTCGCCGAAGTCTACACTGCATTAACTTACTATCATGCCAACACCGCAGAAATTGAAACTGATTTGATTAATCAAGCAGCAGAAGCCAAGCGTCTTGTAGCTTTGCACAGCAACTTTGGTAAAGAAGCATGAGTGAGATAATAGGTGAAGAAAAATCATGCTTTGTAAACATCTTTCCGATGTTTGCATTGTAATAGGAGAATGATTAGTTCTTCATCGCCGATTTCATAACGAACGCGATAATCACCGATCCGAATACGGTACTCATTGCCAGCACCTTTGAGCTTGACCACCCCATCTGGGCGCGGGTTTTCGGCAAGTTGCAAAATCTTGACAGCGATACGATCGTAGACATCATTGGGCAGGGCATCTAGCTGCTTTTGTACAGCTTTAGGGATAAGGATAGTGTAAGTCATGTCGATTTATTTGCCCGTTGTGCCATATATCGATCGAAAGTTGTGTAATCTCCAGCTTTGTAATCAGCACGGGCAGCTTCAATTTCGGCAATGTCTTCTGGAGAATCGTCCTCATTCGGGAATAATTCAGCTTCCAAAAATTCCCATATCTTGTATCTTTCAGCAATTCCCAGTAACGAAATAGCTTCCAGCAGTGATTGAAATGAGATGTCTACTTTCACAGTATTCTCAGCCATCAGAACTTTCCTCCAGTTTTAATTTTACACGCGGGTGGCTACCATAGTCAGCATTTAGTTTAATAATTTCTTTCCTGTCCATTTACTCTTTCTTTAACCGCAGATTAAAGCAAATTAACGCAGATTAACGCAGATGGGAGAATGACTACTGCTATTTTACCATAAACAAAACCCGCAAGGTGCGGGCTTTATTTTAATAATGGCAATTTAACTGATTACTACATCACAACTGCACTAATCAAAGTTTGCACATTTTGTACAAGAGCAGTAGTAAAATTATGAGTCGCAGGTAAACTGTCAACCACTATTCCGGCGCACAATAGCATCAGGTACAGAATAGAGTATTTGAAGAGCGATCGCGCAACAATCTTATCCTCGGGAGTCTGCAACAGCAACCAAGCTTTTTGGGCAAAAATAGCACCCAGGAAAATAGCTGTTCCCGCATACAACGCGCCCGCTAAATGCAGGGGATAAACTAGCAGCAAAGTTGCAGGAATCATCAATAGCGTGTAAATCCAAATTTGGCGGGCTGTGGCTTCGTCGCCCTCAATTACCGGCAACATCGGGACCCCTACTTCCTTGTATTCGTCGCGAATCATCATTGCTAATGCCCAAAAATGCGGCGGTGTCCACAGGAATATAATTCCAAACAGCAGCCACGCACCCCAACTCAAATCTCCCGTCACCGCAGCCCACCCAACTAGCGGGGGAATCGCGCCTGCTGCACCGCCGATGACGATGTTTTGCACGCTGTGACGCTTCAGCCAGTGGGTGTAAATTAGGACATAGAAAACGATGCCTGACATTGCTAGCAATGCGGCTAATAAGTTGGCAACAACTGTCAGCAATGTAAAGGATATTGTAGCTAGGGCGATCGCAAATATCAAAGCATCCCGCTTCTTGACACGCCCGGAAGGAATCGGCCGCCACCGGGTGCGCTCCATAATATAATCGATATCGCTGTCGTAGACGCAATTGATTGTATTCGCAGCAGCGGAAGCTAAAGCGCCTCCCGCGATAGTTGATACCAGCAATAGCGGGTCTACTTCTCCTTTGGCCGCCATCCACATTCCTGCTGATGTGGTGATTAGCAGCAGCAGAATAATTCTCGGTTTTGTTAGTTGGTAGTAACTTTTCACGACTTGCGAAAAGTTTTCGTGGAGGCGGGGGCTATTGTTTGTAAGAACTTCTTGCATTGGTGATTAATTGTTAGTTGTTAGTTGTCAATTGTCCTCGGTCAATTGTCATTTTTCATTGGGCTGTAGGGGCGGGTTTTACGAGAGATATTGACTGTAGGTAAAAGGATTAATAAACCCGCCCCCACCGAGGGATAAATCTGCGTTTTCTATCATGTCCGGTTGATTCGTGCTTGTATGGGCGGGGCGGGTTTATGAAACTGTTGGCTTTTATCGAGAATAATGGTGAACCCGCCCCTACAAGACCTTGCATTATAATAACAACGATGCTGTTGATTCGTGCTTGTACGGGCGGGGCGGGTTGATGAAATTTTTGGCTTTTAGATCGAGAATAATGGTGAACCCGCCCCTACAAGACCTTGCACTATATAATAACGATGCTACCGGACAGGATCTGACTCTCAAGCTGATAAAACTCGATCGCGCCAAGCTAAAACACTAAAAGCTATCAGGGTTCCCAGCAAAGCAGCACCGACTGCTTGGTGGGCGACTGTCAGCGGTTCTACCTGAAGGTGCAGCCGGAAAGTTGCTAATCCCAGAACTAATTGAGCAATGAGGCAAACACTCGCCCAATTAGCCAGTTTTCGCAAATTTGGACTCAGTGCAGGCTGCCGCCAAGCCATAACTGCTACGGCTAAAGTCGCTGCTGTAGCTGGTACGATACCGGCGATGTGGCTGTTCATTACCGAGCACAATTCTGAGGAGCTCAAACATTGGTGCAGTGCCCATCTCGAGCCTACTAATGCTCCTAGCAAACTTTGCAGGTAAACTAACAATGCTGCGATCGAACTTACCCATGCTAATTTGCCTGTATTGCCCGTAGCTTCGTAGGGAGTCAGCATAAAACCGATCGCTAGCAGGGCACAAAAAAACAGTAAAGCCGTTCCCAAGTGAGCCGTAACGATGTCAAATCGCAGCAGTTGCGTCACGGTGAGGCCGCCCAATATGCCTTGAAAAACTATTAAAAATACTGCGCCGGCGCTGGCGAGGGGCAGCCATGAAGGCAGGCGGCTGCGGTAGAACACAGAAAGTCCCAAAAGGGCGATCGCGCTCAAGCCAATTGCCGCTGCGTCCAAACGGTGAAACCACTCCAGAAATACCTGCAAATTCATTTGCGCTGCGGGTATTAATTGACCGTAGCACAGCGGCCAGTCGGGGCAAGCGAGCCCCGCATTCATCACGCGCGTGGCGCTGCCTACAGCCATTAACAGCCAGGTTGCGATCGCAATTTTCCACACTAGGCCGCGGATAATATCTTTTGGCTGCCACTGCACTCCTGCTGCTGCGTTTGGCCCATTTAAAACTGAGTTTGCCATGAACTTTACCTTAGCCTTTGTTATCGATCGAGCTTAATTAAATATTGCGGTTTCGCTTGGGCTGAGCTTAGCCGAGCTTAACACTCTTTTTCTCAGACAATCTGTCATACTTACTACCTTAGCGACTCTTTTATCTAATTACTTTGTCTTTAGATATTTTTCAACTTTCCTATTTATATTACAAAAGATTTCAGGATTTTTGCTAAACTTCAAAAAACTTTAATCTTTCACCCCAATCCTTGATGGTTTACAACTCCCCCACTGTGGACTTTGTGTTAAAAATAAAGATATAATTAAGAAATACCTTGTTAATAAAGAATTGTGATATTCAGCGTTCAAAAGTGTTTAGCTCCTCACACTTTTTGAAAGTCACAGTGGATACAGCAGAAAACCCTCAGCCTGGTTTTTGGTATTTTTCGATCGATTCCGGTTAAATAATCCTAACCGTTGGCGATCGCACGGACAAGGCCCGATCGCCTTGATTTTTTACTATGTCGGCTGGCTCCAACCAGTGTATTTTCGTCCATCAAACCCCGTTGCTCGGTACCCGTGCCTCTATGACTATCTAAGATTATTAAAAAAATGTCAAAATATAATTAGATTCGTTTTTCCCACTCTTGCCTCTTCCCTCTGCCTTCCCGAATCCTTCTTTTTCCCCTCCGAGCGTAGCCGAAGCGAGCCTTCTTCACGCTTGACGACTTCACGCTTGACGACTTCACGCTTGACTTATTGCTGAATCTAAAACCTAAAATCTAAAATTGTGCAGCCATGTCCCAAAAAAACGAAACCGCTGTTCTGGTATTATCGCTCCTAATTACGATCGGGCTAGCCGGTACAGGTATTTGGTGGCTGACAAGCCGCGGCGGCATCAATCTCGGAGGTTCATCACCCCAAAATCAGACGTTTTCCAAGTCCCCGACAGGGAATTACTCGCAGTCTGAGCAGCAAATTCAGCAGCGCCTGAGTGCCGGAAAAAAACTGTTAATTCCAGACAAAGCAACAACAACCAAAGAATCAGCAGTACAGGCGATCGCATCCGGCAACTACAACGCAGCTATTACCGATTTACAAGCTTCGCTGAAAACCAATCGCAACGATCCCGAAGCACTAATTTACCTCAACAACGCCCGCATCGGCGATCGCAAATCCTACACAATTGCCGCAGCGGTTCCCATTGGCGCCGATATCAATGCCGCTCAAGAAATCCTGCGGGGAGTCGCTCAAGCTCAAAATGAAATCAACCAAAGCGGCGGCATTAGCGGTACTCCATTAAAAGTGCTAATTGCTAACGACGACAACAACCCAGAGATGGCCTCGCAAATTGCCAGCGCGATCGCAAATAACTCAGAAATTTTAGGAGTAATCGGGCATTTTGGTTCTGACACAACGCTAGCAGCCAGCAAGATTTACCAGCAAAGTCAATTAGTAGCAATTTCTCCGACAAGTACGTCTGTACAGCTTTCAGGAGTTGGCAGCAATATATTTAGGACTGTTCCGAGCGATCGGTTTGCGGCGAATGCTCTTTCCCGCTATATGCTGACAAAATTGCCCAAGCAAAAAGCGGCTGTATTTTTCAATTCGGCCAGCAGTTACAGCAAATCTTTAAAAGATGAATTTACTACTGCTGTTTACGGAGATGGCGGACAAATAGTATCGGAATTTGACTTTGCTAAGGGCAATTTTAATGCAGCCGAGAGCGTTAAAAGCGCGCTCGCCCAAGGAGCAGAAGTAATTATGTTAGCATCCGATTCAGCCACGCTAGACCAAGCTTTGCAAGTAGTGGAATTAAACGCCAAACGGCTGCCGTTACTAGCAGGAGACGGTGCTTATAGTGCTAAAACACTGCAAATTGGTGGCGCAGGAGCCACAGATATGGTGTTGGCTGTTCCTTGGCACATTCTCGCAGATCCGCAGTCAAACTTTCCCCAAACATCCAAACAGCTTTGGGACGCTGAAGTCAGTTGGCGCACAGCTTTAGCTTACGACGCGGCGATCGCGCTAATTGTCGGTTTAGGGCGCAATCCAACTCGTGCAGGCATTCAACAAGCTTTATCGGCGTCGGATTTTTCGGCAACAGGAGCATCGGGCCCGATTCGATTTTTGCCTTCGGGCGATCGCAATCGAGCAGTTCAATTAGTAACTGTTAAACCGGGAAATCGCACCAGTTACGGTTACGAATTTGTGCCGATATCCGGTTTGTAAATTGTATGGTAATCGTTATAAGCTGTTGTGTATTTAAATTAAACAAGATTTCATAAATCTTTGAGCGATCTGTCAACCGCAGATGTCAGGCAGATCGACGCAGATAATTGCAAGTCTTGAGAGCGAATTAATGCAATCTTGTTTTATGTAGGGAATTCGAGCTAAACTTGCGAAACTGCGATCGGTCTAACTTGCCTGTTTCTCTCAAAAACCGCCCTCGGTTTCAAAGCAATTCTCAACAACAGCCACAGCGATCGCCATTCTCCGGGTGTTTCCTGGCGTTTCCACTGGCCCGGGCGACAGTACAGCATTTCAATCAAACAGCGGTGTTGACTAATGTTCAGGCGATCGAAGGCAATTCGCACCGTGGGAAATTCCCCCACACTGCACCCGGCCGCATCCCGAAAACTAGACTGCAACTGAGATTTATCGCTCACCAACTCAATCTTAGCCACAGGAATCAAACATTTTTCTTCCATAATTTCCAGAGTCGCCGAGTCGCAATCAATCAAACGGTTGGCAAAACCGGTTTCGGTGTTCAACTCCTGAACAGGTGGCGCTAACGAGTTCCTCGCTTTGACTGCCGCACTGCGAGCGATCGCTCTTATTTTACCCTGCGATAAACTTGTCTCAACGGCATATTTTGACAACATCTCTGCTGCGGTAAAACTCTGTTTGCTGCCTTTACCTTTCACCGCAAAACTCGGCCGCTGTGTCAGAGCAACTTCAGCGCCACTTTCCGAAATTACAGTCGTTATTCCCCAAAAACTTTCACCGCCCACATTCAACTGCACTACCCTGCGCAAATTGAACCATTCGTAAATATCCGGCTTAGGAATATCCACCAAAATCAGCAGCGCAATTCCCAGCATCAGCAGGTTGTAAACGCTCCAAATCCAGCCCAAACTCATGCCTTTTAACAAATCTGCACTTTCGGATATTGCCTGCAAGCTGCCAACATTTTTCACTAAATGAATGTTTAAATTGTGGCATAAACTCAATGCTGTAGCTGCGAACAAGACAATCAAAGGCCATCCCAAATTCCAGTTAAAACTAAAGCGATCGCTCGCAATTCCTTTTGGCGTCACCTTAAACCCTTTCTGAAAGGGATTGAGCATGGCACTCACCACCGTCACCGCTAAAGGAATACACTGGACGAACGAGTAAACATCGGAAAGCAAAGCCGATCGCGATTTGCGGTTCAGCCAAGAAAACACAGTAACTTGCACCAAATAGTAAGGCAGGAAAAAGTAGAGCAATTCCCGCGGATTTGTCCGCAAAGGAAGCACGCCGAGAAACGAATAAGCTAAAGGCATCAACAGAAACAAAACTCTGGTTAAACTGGTAAACCAGTGCAGCAATCCTTCCAGGTGAGACAGCCTTTGTACCAATCTGAGGCCGCGAATCGTTAAAGGATTGGAATCAATGAAAAATGCCTGAAGCGTGCCTCGCGCCCAGCGCAGCCTTTGAGTTAGATGAGCTTCTATATTTTCTGCCGCCAAACCAGCACTCAATTTTTCATCTAAATAAACTAAGCGATACCCGGTTGCTGAGAGCCGAATTCCGGTAAAATAATCTTCGCAGATTGAATTTGTGACAAAGCCTCCCGCTCTTTGTAGGGCGCTGCGCCTCATCACAAAAGACGTGCCAGCACAAATTACGCTGTCTGCGCCATCTTTGATATTTTCAATTTGCCTGTAAAATACTTCTTCTTCCGAAGTGAGAATATTTTCTAACCCCAAATTTCTCGCGATCGGGTCGTGGTTGTAAAAGCTTTGCGGTGTTTGAACGAGGGCGATTTCTGGATTTTGAAAAAAGCCAACTGTTCTGGTTAAAAAGTTTTTAGTGGGAATGAAATCCGCATCGAAAACTACAATTAGTTCCCCATTGGTTAGGGCTGTGGCGTGATTGATGTTTCCAGCTTTGGCGTGACTGTTATCGGGTCTGGTTATATACTTGCATCCCAGTTCTTTTGCTAGCAATTTGATTTCAGGGCGCTTTGTATCGTCGAGCAAATATACTTTTTTGTTGGGATAATCTAAAGCTTGACAGCCGATGATAGTGCGCCGTAAAATAAAAATAGGTTCGTTGTAAGTTGGGATAAGAATGTCTACAGAAGGGGCAAAGTTTCCCTCTGCTACTGCAACTGCCATGCGATCGGCTTCTCCACGCCTGTCTTTCACTCTCAGCATTAAATACAGTTGAATGCTGCTGGTGAACACCATTAACATTTCTAGGAAAAACAGCCCCAGACTAAATATACCGTTGAGGGGATCGCTTAAATTTAGGGTAACGAGCGATCGCCACAAAACGTAGCGAATGGTTAAAGCTAAAACTATGGCGACTACCACAGCCCGCGACCATTTTTGTGGCTGAGGCGAAATTTTCATTGCCGCTAAAGCAGCCGATACCAGGGCGAAAGTCGGCACTAACAAATACATCTTGCTCGCAGCAGGCACTTGCAGCCACACAGGCGGGTTTTGCTGCCAAGTGTCGATTGTGGCAAAAATGCCGCTGACTGTGCCTTCACCGCTAAACCAGCCGGAGGCGATCGCACCTGCTACTGCAACCGCCCCCAACACGACTAGCGTTGCCGCCGGCACGCGCGAAATCCCCCAAAAACGGCGTTTCAAGTCTTGAAGGTCAAATCTTGAATTTGTCATAAAATCTGAAATTCCCGATCGTACCTGCAACAGTCCGGCTTTTCTGCTGTCCGCTTTTTAATCCCGTTGAAAATTCCCACACATTCCACTGACTATATTTACATTTTTTAACATTCTGACAATTTTATGATAGTTCACTTGCTCGCTGGTGGCAAACTGCTGGGCAAGTCCAATTCTGGCCAAGTATAGCAACAGCTCCTTGAGATTGCGTGCGATCGATCGTCCAACAACCGCAATAAAATTGGTTCGCAGCATCGGACTGCGAGTCCTCATAAAATTCTGTGGACTCGCATTCCACACTACAAACCTGGTTCGCAGCATCGGAATGCGAGTCCTCATAAAATTCTGCAGACTCGCAGTCCACACTACAAACGTGGCGACCTATAAACCAAGTTTTTTGCCCCATTTATGATGGTGTTTCCTGCTTTCTTTCCTGCTTGCTGCCAGCGTTCTTCGACTGTTTGCAGTTATTTTCACAAAAAAATATCATGTCTACAAATCAAATAGGATTGCTATATCAAACTCTAGCAATCCCTAGGAATTAACAATTAGACGAATTACACATCTAACTAAAGGTAGATTAATTTTATATTAATTTTAAAAGATTACCGCGATCGCAGCACAAAAACCAGCCGTGAAAAAACTAATCAGAAATTTCTAATTGCGAGATTGCATAGCGGGCGACAGCCAAACCAACTCTCGCCTGTTCTATTTCCGACAATTGGGCCCAAGGTCTTCTAGTCTCCATTAGCACTTCCACCCCGGACGAATCAGCCTCTCGCATTGCATAAGCCAAAGGACGCGCCAATACCTGCAAATCTTCCTCGGCCCAAGTCGGCAAAATATCTAACACGCACTCAACCATTTGGTCAGCTAAAGATTGATACTTAACTGTTGCGTTTTGGACGCTTTGAGCGATGGAAGCCAGAAAATCTTGAGGAACGCGAGCAAATTTTTCGCGCAAAGACTTTTGCAGAGCAGCCGCCAGCCAAACTTGTTCTAGTTGTGCGAATAAAACTTGCGACTTCTGGGCAATATCGCTGTCGCTGAAGGAATCAGACAGTGCAAATTCCTCCTCTAGATCCGTCAAATAAGATTCTGATTCAAGCTGTGCAGGATTCCAGGGATAGGCAACATCAGCCTGAACGATTGTAGCGAGAAGTTCCATCTGGGCCTGAGGAAGCGAGTCGCGAAAATATTGAGAATCAGGAGATTGGGTAGTCATGATGTAATACCTAAGTGGGAAAAGGAAAATACAGAAGGTGGACTCTGCCAAGTGCGAGTTGCCAGTGGTAAGTAACTGTTTTAACTTGAGACTTGAGACTCAACGAGAAAGAACTTTGGTGTCCCGATCGCCGATCGCCTTCTTTCTTCTACACCCGCACCTTAATTCGTTCCGCAATCAGTCTCACTGTAGCCCGAACTTTTTGGAACCTCAATAGTGAACTCAAAAATCTGACCCTGAGAACTGCCAAATTTTAGCTGAGTGCCGCTGCGCAACAGCAGTTCTTGGTGGTGGACTCTCACCCATCCCTCAGGCCCCAAAACTAGAGTGCCGTAGCGAGAAAAATCGCGCAAGAAATAGCTAGGTTCTTCCCGGCTATCTCTGATGCTGTTGCGGCAGAAAATCTCGGCGTGTTTTTGAGAAACCCACTGTTCTCGAATCACTACGTCGTTTTCTTCCCAGCGTCCGACTCGAACCATACCGGCGCGAATCGGCCAAACTTGATTGCTCGATTCGGTGGATTTGACATTTGGTCGAGCGCGCCCCCGCAAGTAAGCACAAGACGGCAAACGTCCCAGCCAAGTAGAAGAATTTAAAGGCAATTCAGTTTTCAGGTCATCTACCGGTTCAGTCAGTTGACCGTCAAACTCCGGGTGCATATACAGTACGGGCAGAGTCCAAGCCGGTTGATTGAACTTGTACAGTGTCAGTAGCTGCTGTCTGGCGACGGCGACGGCCCGATCGACCGACATCCGCCCGGCCAAAGCTTGAGCAAAAGTTTGGATAAAACTCAGGGCCTCGCGATCGGCGATCGAGTCCCGCATCCCCAACACCGCCGGCACCCCGTGATGGATCAGCACCTCCGCCAAACTGCTGCGGGCGATCGCCTGTTGCTGGCCGTTAGTTGAATGCAGCCTCTCCACCGCCGGCTGAGCTCCCCAGCAGGCATTAAACACCGCCAGAGTCACGCGGCACCGAACTAAAACCTGAGCCAGTTCAGTACCGTTAATCGTGGTATCCGGCCCCAAAAACAGCAAGCCGCCGTCGGGGCCCGGTATCCCGTGGCCGGCGTAAAACAGAATATTGTAAGCTTGCGTTTCCAGCCGAGAAATTAGTTGGGCCGGAGTCGGTTCGATCAGAGTATCAACGTTAGTCGGAACGCTGATGTCAAAATATTTACCGCTGTCATCGGTTTGAAAAGCACTTTCGAGAACCCCAGCTAGGGCGAGTGCTTCTGATTCCAACTGCAAATGATGGTTCTTGCCGCTAAAAGAGCGAGAATTAGCACTCCCGCCCGGTTCTGCTTGTCCCAAAACTAGCAAAATGTTTAGCGACTCCGCAGGACGCAGGGGCGGCAAAGGCTCAACATTGCTGGTAGTGCGGCTGAAAAGCAGTTGCTGCGACAGAGAAATTGCCGGTTGACCCGCTTGAGGCTGCATAATTTCCCAAGGCAAGGCAATCAAATACGGTTCGCGCAAGTCTATGCGCACTCGCAGGGGTAGGTTTTGCCCGATCGCGATACCTTTACTTTCCTGGAGACTGCCCTGAATCGGCCCTTCAAACAGCCACTGCCAAAGATCGATCCCCAAATGCTGCATCAGGCGGCTGCTGTAGCTAGCAGGTGGTGGCGGCGGGTTCTGCTCCCCCCTCTGGACTGACCACCCTTGACCGAGGTGGAGAGGCACAGAGGGCATCACTGGAGGTATTTGTAGCGACCCAGGGGTGCGTTTTTCAGGTTCTGCCAGGATATTCTGATTGTTTTGGGGCGAGACGAAACTGCCATCAGGATTTAGGGGCAATTCGTGAATTGTCCCCGACGGGGAAAACATTTCTTGCCAAGCTTTCCAGGATTGGGATAGGGTATGTGGCCACATACAGTCGTGGTGAACGTACCCGCTGGGATAGGGAGCTTGTAGAACCCAAGTGGCAAAATGGTTTGCCCCAGCGGTTCTCAGGCGAGCGATCGCTATACTGAGGCAAGGACTTTCAGGGCGCGCCATTCACAACTACCGAGTCTGGATATAGGGATTGATCGAGTTTCTCTATTAGTAGTTTATCGGGTTTGGGGTGCGATCGAGTGGGCGAGATTGCCTTGTAAGTTTTTAACTTTACCTGACACCCAAAAATTTATCTAAATTCGGTACATCAACCCAAGTTCCCGTAGCATTTGACTCAGTAGTCAAATCCATCAACAACTGCGAGTAAACCCCTTCTTTCAGCGACGGTATCAAAGATTTCCCCGCATCAATTGCTTCCACCCACCTATCTACTACTCGAATAAACGGTGCAATTCTCCCGTCTGGATAAACTTGAGGAAACTCCAATCTCTGAGGAATCTTAATTTCAGCTAAAGGTTCTCCACCTTGGGAGCCCCACAAGCGAAATCCGTGTACGTAATCCTGCTGGTTGTCGCTTCCCAAAACTAACGTACCCTTACTCCCGTAAATTTCGACCCAATGTCCCCGCCCTTGATAGGTAACAGAACTCAAGCAAACTTGACAAGGCGTTCCCCCGGCCAATTCCAGCATCAACGTGCAAGAATCATCGGCATCAACGGGTTTTAACTTTCCCGAATCATGGGGATCGGGACGCGCCGAAATTCCTGTAATCAATTGCCCAGACAGCCTCTGCACAGGGCCGAACAGCCAGCTAATATAATCAAAAACGTGAGAACCTGTCGCGCCCAAAACTCCGCCGCCCCGCTCTTTTTGCGCGTACCAATTCCAAGGGCGAGTCGAAGGGGCGCGGCCCGACACCAACCAATCAATCTTAATTAAACGGTTTTCTCCGACATATCCTGCTGCTAATAATTCTGCTAGCATTTGCCATGCGGGGATGAAGCGAAACTCAAAGTCCATTGTGGCAATGGCTGCGGTTTTAAATTCGCTGTTTGTTAATCGGTAAAGTTCCCTGGCTTCGTTGGCTGTCAGGGCTGTGGGTTTTTCTAATAATAAATGTTTCCCTGCTTCCAAGACGGTTTTTGCCATTTCAAAATGCAAAAATGGCGGCGTGGAAATGCTGACGCCCGCTACTTCTGGGATCGCTACTATATCTGCGATCGAGTTGCAAGCGTAGGGGATGTTGTGGGCGCTGGCGATCGCATGAGCTTTCTCTAAATTCCGGTGGTAAACAGCCACAACCTCTGTTCGGTGGTGTGCCTGGAATCCGGGAAGGTGTACTTTTTGACCGAAACCTGTACCGACTACTGCAACGCCAATTTTTGACATAATTTAATCATTGGGAATTGGGAATTGGGAATTGGGAATTGGGAATTCTCCCATCTTCTATCTGGGAGAATCTTTGAGGATCTTAGAGCAAAGACTTATACAAAAGCTGGTGCAGAGTTAATCTCATGAAGGTATTGTTGATGAAACCAATTTTTTTCTAAGTTTTTTCTAATCTTGTTAAAAAAATCGCCCTAAAAAGGAACTATTACCTATTGATTTTTCGAGACTGTTGGGGTATATTTTAGATAATGGGAGTGGTGACTTAAAATTTATTTTTTTCACCACTCCCATTATTTAATTGTACTTCCTAGGAGTTTCAAAGTCAAGCTTTTGGCATTAAAAAAAGGGCGATTTTTTTTAATTTCTAAAAATCAAAATAATTGGCTCATGACTAATTCTCGGTTAGGTTCTAACTTCTAGTTTCTGGCTGCGAGACTGTCCATTCAATTACTTGTTTGCCCAAACTAACGCCGTCAAACAAGTCAATTTCTCGGATGCCTGTAGGGCTGGTGACATTAACTTCGGTGAGATAACCGCCGATGATATCAATGCCGACAAAGTACAGTCCGTCTCGTTGCAGCACCGGTGCTAACTGCTGGCAAATTTGATGTTCGCGATCGGTAATTTCTGTTTTTGCGACTCGGCCGCCGACGGCCATGTTGCCCCGAAATTCATTGCCGGTGGGAATGCGGTTGATAGCACCGATGGGCTTGCCGTTCAACAGAATTATCCGCTTGTCTCCCTCTTTTGCTTCGGGGAGATAAGTCTGAACCATCACTGGAATTTGCCCTTGTTGAGTGCTAATTTCGACCAGGGAGTTGAGATTGCGATCGCCCGCTTCCAAGAACAAAATCCCCTCGCCAGCTTTGCCGCCCAAGGGTTTAAGAACTGCGGCTCCTTTTTTCTCAACAAATTGCCGAATTACCTGCTTGTTTTGAGAAACAATTGTTTCGGGGATCGCTCCCTCAAATTGCAAAGCATACATCTTTTCATTCGCCGCCCGCAATCCTTTGGGACTGTTAACTACCAAAGTTTTCGCGGGATCGATGCCGTCTAGAAGGTAAGTTGCGTAGAGGTAAGGAACGTTGACTGGGGGATCGGTCCGCATAAATACTGCGTCCATTGCTTCGAGTGGCTGCAATGTAGGCGATTCTACCTCGTACCAAGCCTCAGCGGCTTCCCAGCGTCCCTCTACCTGTGTTACTGGGCTGAGGGCTACCCGACTGAGCATTGCCCAGGTTTTGCCGCCGATGATGCTTAATTCGTTGGCTTGAGTCGCCCAGACTTCGTGACCCAACTGTTGAGCTGCTTCCATCAGCGCTACGCTGGTATCGTGTGCTGGAATTAGTCGAGGGAGGGGATCGATGATGAATGCAAATTTCATTATCAGTTACAATTAAGAATTGGTCGAAGGTAAAATTGGGCAAACTCAAAATTTAACGGGGAATGCCTCATTTTGCTGCTAGCAGCGGGTCTAGCCGGCCTTGAGCATCGAGTTCGTGGAGGTCGTCGCAGCCGCCTACGTGTTGGTCGTTAATGAATATCTGGGGCAGGGTGCGGCCTCCGTTGGCTCGATCGGTCATTTTATCCCTTGCGGCTCGATCTCCGTCGATCGCATATTCTGTAAAATCAACCCCTTTTTGCTTCAGCAGTGCTTTAGCACGAATGCAAAACGGGCAGGTTCTCCAAGTGTAAATTTCTACTTTAGGGGTCATGGGACGCTCAAACAATAAGAATATTTTTTTATTGTAATCTTAACCAATCTTATTTTAATTTTTATATACAGCAACAGCGCCCGACGGTTACTACGTTCTCGCATGGCACTTGGATGATGCGGTGGATTGCTTCTGACTTCTCTTTTTGATAACTAAAGCCTTCTTCCTTCTGCTATAGTTGCAGCCCGAAAGCTGTAAGGTGATTGTGTATACATTTTTTTAACTTTTACCTAAAAATAAAAAAAACACCCGCGCTTCAAGAAACGGAGAGATTTTGATGCGCAAGCAGCAGCTTGGGCCTGCCTACCGTTGCTGACCGACCTGCTTGTTTCGTTTTCTGCTGAAACAGATGATTCCTGCGCCTGTCAACAGGAGTGCTACCACACTACCCGGTTCTGGGATAGTTGTTGTCCTCAGGACGGGGGGGTTTGTGTAGATGTTTGGAAAAGTCGGCAAAGGCGTCGCTATGGGCGCAGGCACTGGCGCGATCGGGTTTTGGATCGCCGCAGGTACCTGGGTTTCTTCCAATAGCGGTATCAGATCTTGTGTTGGTGGTGGTGATTCGACAGGAGCCACCGGCGCTACGGGCTCTACTATTATCGCGGATGCTGCTGGTGATTCGACTGCCGACGGCGACGCTGTTGGCTCTACTATCGGTGCTGGTGCTGGTGATTCGACTACCGACGGCGACGCTGTTGGCTCTACTATCGGTGTTGGTGATGGTGATTCGACTAGCGGCTCGGACGGTACCGGGTCTCGCAAGGATGCTGGTGATGTCGGTACTGGTTCTGGTACGGGTGTTGGTGATGTCGGGCTGGGGGAACTGTCAGGCACGCAGGCACTGGAATAGTTTCCGGGCCCGCACACATCGATTGCTGCTGAAGCCGGAGGGGCGGCAGCTAGATAGTAGAACCCTGTTGCCATTGTGGCAGAGAGTCCAATTGCTAGTTTTGCCAGTGGCGTACACATAACTATTTAGTTAAACAGTGGTAAAATCGGAATTATAGAAATAGTGCTAGAGATTAGCGCTGCACGGCGGGTCTGGATTTTAGAGTTCTTACCATAAATTGATTTTTTTCTCTCCCGGGCGCCTGTAAAAGATAGTATAGTGCTTGAGGCGATCGCCCAAACACTTTCATCATCTTATTTTATTTCACCCTAGCCCCACCTACGATGGTTTGCACCGTCTCGCAACATCTTTGGGCAACCTCTCAATCAACTGCCCTTACAGCCATTAACCAAGAGAGTTTTTACCTTGACCGGCGCCTCCTGAAATTAACTATGTAACCGAGCTCAAACAGGCTCTGCTGTATTGTACTTGGCAATCTACAATCTGACTACTCTTTTATAGTCTCATGCTTCGACTCGATCTGTCCTCAGTATATGTACGTGTATTCCCGAATGTCAACTACTTAAAAGGAATATTTAAGTATTTACCGAGGGTAGAGGGCGTATTGAATGAGCTGAGCTAGTCGATCGCGGAGGCTTTCCATCCCGAGACCTTTGGCGGCCGAGATAAATACGGCTTGAGGAAACTCTTCTCTGGCGAGGGCGAGAGTATCTCCATCTACGGCATCGATTTTGTTAAAAACTACAAGGGCGGGCCCGGGAGTTACGGGCATATCTGTCAAAATATTCATGACCGATCGAATTTGGCTCTGCCATGCCGGATGAGAGAGATCGACGAGGTGCAGCAAAGCATCGGCGTCTGTGACTTCTTCGAGGGTAGCCCGAAAAGCGTCGATCAAGGACGGGGGCAGTTCGCGAATAAAGCCCACTGTATCTGTGAGGACGATCGACAAAGGTTCGCCGCTGATGCCGTTGGGAATCGTCAGCCGTCGGGTGGTGGGGTCGAGGGTGGCAAATAACTGATCGGCTGCGTAGACCTCGGAATTGGTGAGCAGGTTGAGCAGAGTCGATTTACCGGCGTTTGTGTAGCCGACGATCGCCACTGAGGGTACGTCCATGTGGTGCCGGTTCTGCCGCAGCCGAAAGCGGTGGGCGAGCAGTTGATTTACTTCTTGCTGCAATCTTGAAATGCGTTTGGCGATCGTCCGGCGTTCTGTTTCGAGTTTAGTTTCCCCCGGGCCTCTGGTACCGATGCCGCCGCCTTGTCTCGACATTGCCTGACCGCGACCTGTCAGGCGGGGCAGTGCGTACTCTAGCTGAGCGAGTTCGACTTGCAATTTACCCTCGCTCGATCGCGCTCTTTGGGCGAAGATGTCGAGAATTACCTCCGTGCGATCGACTACGCGGATACCGATCAGAGTTTCCAAGTTCCGTATTTGTGCGGGAGACAAGTCGCGATCGAATACCACGAGGTTAGCGCTAATCGTCTGAGCGGTGAGGGAAATTTCTTGAACTTTGCCTTCGCCGACGACTGTCTGCGGATGGGGGCGCGATCGTTTTTGACGAACTGTTTGGAGTACCTGACCTCCGGCGCTTTCCACCAGCCGCGTGATTTCTGCGAGTCCGTCCTCAAAATCCAGCAGAGTCATCTGCTGAGTCATGACACCCACCAGCAGCACTTTATCTTCGTCTGCATCGACCTGCTTAGCGACAAACTCTGCTTGAAAGTCTGCTTCGAGTCCTTCCACCAACTCCAGAAAGTCTTGGTCTGCGAGGTCGTCCAAACTCAGTGGTTCTGATATTTTCCAGGGAAAGTTTTGAGTTTTGATGGGTGAGTTTTGAATTGAAAGCTCTTCTATTTCATCAGTTGAAGCTGGTTCTAACTGAGCGCTCAACACAGAGAACTCAAAATTTGGCCTGTCTCCCTGGGGTATCAAATGAGCGAGATAAGTTTCTTGGATGTAACCCGTCGCACCGCCGCCGCGGCGCTGAAATCCTCCGCCGGTCAGCGTCAGCCAAACGAGGGCATCGAGGCGCTGAATTGCCATGGCGGTGAGGGCTGCTTCGCTTGGGGTTTCTGGCTTCAGGTGGGTGGCGATGCAGCGAATGCCGCTGAGGCGACCTCCCCCGTAGCGGGGCAATTCTAGGGGCGCAATCTGCGTTTGGCGGGGTGTACCGACGCCGACGCGAATTACTTGTCCGCGGCGGTTGATGTAGGTGCAGATTGGTTTGTCTATTTCGGTGCTGATGGCGGCGACACGCTGGGCGAATTCTGCCGTGGTGATGCGATCGCCCGGTAGTCGCTGGTGGTACAGCTTTTCGAGTTGCTTGAGCTGGCTGGACTTTAAACCCTGAAGATTGCCGTAGATGGTTTCGATAACTGTTTCTCCCGATCGTTCTATCTATTTCCTATTTTAGTTAACTCCAGGGCGATCGTGTTCGGGTTTGCAGTGGAAATTTAGTAGTTTTTTTTCCCTCTGGGAGCTCGCGGAGTCAGCATTGTCGGGTATCGGGCGCCGTTGTTTGCCGCCCCGGAGGCTCCGCGAGGCTTTCACTGCAGCCATCTCTACTTGCAGTTGTCTTTAGTATCTACAGATACAGGCGATCGCTTAAAAAATACTTTTTAACAAAACTTAACACTTATTTTTGGTCTCAAAATCCTCCTTTAGACTTGTGTGTATTTTGAGCCTATCGGCAGATAGCAAACTAGAAATTAGGTCGCTACGATGATAAGCGAAACATTGTTAAGGAATGTAAAAACATGGAAACCCGTCCTACAAACTTACCTCCAACAGCTAATGCCTACAACGGCAAAGATCGGAACGCCTTTCTGTTTGGCTTAAACCCGCAAGCAGAACTTTGGAACGGTCGCTTAGCGATGATCGGTTTCTTAGCTTATTTGCTTTGGGACATGGCTGGATATAGCGTTCTGCGCGACATACTGCACTTTCTGCCTACCTACATCGCTCGCTAATAACGAGCAGTCTTTCCTGTCTGGCAGCATGAGGAAATGCCGCAACTGCCAGACAGCCTAAAAGTTACAAATGGCAGCGAGTAGGGTTTTGTCCCTTTGTATCTTTCGTTACTTTTGAATGGCATTAAAAGACTTCTTGCTGTGATTCGACGATTGCGGGTGGGGGCGCTCCGCTGGCGCGGTGAATATTGAGAGCAAAACAGATATTTATTGCGTAAAGCCGATCGCCCCTGCTGTATTGTTGGCAAGAAATCTCATCGAGCATTTCTGATACTTTATGAAAAATAGGAGCATCCACAATGATTAACTCAAATTTACTGGCAGTAGTAGAATCCACTCTGACTGACACAGCATCAGGAAATTGGCAAAAGCCTCTAGTGATGTTTGTTTGCAATATCTTAGCGTTGCTAGTTATCAGTCGCAGAATTTGGTATCCCCACGTCGGGCCGAAAATGCCTTTGCCCTTCCCCTCTCTGTTCAACAATGTTAGCGTACCGGCATTTCTCGCTTGCATGAGCGCCGGTCATTTGCTGGGAGTATTCGCGATTTTGGCGCTGAGTATCGACAAGGCTATCTAGTAGCAATGGCGCGGCTGTTTTGGCGATTTGTTGCTGCAATTCGTTGGTTAAACGGCGGACAAAAAATGGCAGGGGTAAGTGAAAAGCACTCACCCCTAATTTTAATTTTCTCTAGAATTGGATGAATAACTGCATCTAAACGAGCAATCTAGAAGCTGGTAAAACAAGCAATCTCACTCACAGATTCTCCTTGCTGAATGAGGCTTTCTAATCCTCGGAGATAAGCATCCCCTACTGGCTCATAGGTTGTCTGAGAAAACACGAACGTTGCATTGACGTTAATACGATCGCAAATGAGTTGTTCAATCGCCGGCAGCATGATTTGAGCGGCTGGAATTCTGAGCATTAAATTACACCAGCCGACCGAACGCCAAAGGATTTGAGCTTCAGCGATCGCACTTTGGGCCTGCAATAGCGAGTGAGGAGTCAGATCAACTTGAACATAACCATTTTAGGCCGAGCGGATAGCTTGATATGTTGGTGGGCTAGTGTACTGAAGTCGAGATCGTATTTCTTCGATTCAATTGCAGCTTGCAAGCTTTGAAAGTTTGGCAGCACCCCTCATAGTCCATCGTCATCAATCTAGGGCTGCAACTTACTGTTGGTAATCCAACTTCGCTCAAAATTATCCAGCCCAACCGATTGTGCCCGTCGCCGCAGCGCCACAAATTCATATCATTTTATCGAATGGGATATAGCCATTTGCGAAATAATTGTGTTAAGCGCGGCATGACCAAATAGGTGAGCAACATAACAGTGAGACCTGTGATCGTCAGAGTTGTGAGCAACGCAGGAAGCCATGATAGTAGCGGTACCAGCAAACGATTGAGAATAGAAATGGTAAAAAACACTCCCAACCATGTAACTAACGCCATTTTGTAGCGAGGGGGTGGAGCCTTCATCGATTTATTGGGCAGCGTAAACCAGGTTTCCAATCCGGTAAGGGTTTGAATATCTTCTGGCCTTTCAATCAATGGCTGCAATCGCTCAATCCACTCTCGCCGAACATCAGATTCAAGCCAAACCTTGAGATTGTCGTAGCAATCGAACTTGAGAATGACCACGTACTCAGGATGAGCGTGATCCTGGGGTCGAATAGTGCTGACACCCAGATGTCCCTTGGATTTTCGTGCATCTGCGGCGATGCCATGAAACCATGCTTCGTAACCTTGCTCGCGCCCCGGTTTCACTACATGAGAGATCACAGCGGTGACTAGATAGTTGTCTTCACTGGTATTGCTCGCCAACGGTTCTTCCAACATAGAATTTAGAGAATTAACTGAGAGAAAAGTTTTATTCAAAACAACGACCCTAGAGACATCAAATTGCTGGGCAATTTTCGGCAGCACGTCTTGAAACAGAAGGGAGATTAACGAATGCGATCGAGAGGGTTTTGCCTGAGATGAAATGACTAAAAAAAGACTTACAATCCTTGAGAATAGCTATTAAAAACACCCTCTACGTGACTTACAACAAAGTTGTTGTCACCGCTACGTTCCACGTAAAATTGATAACCTAGCGATGACAATATTAACTCAGTTACACACGAGCTAAATAAACTAGGCGCTTTCTCACTACTTATTAGGAGATCCAGCATTTGCCGTTGCTGCATAGCTGGTCATCAGGTTTTTGTAGTCAGGAATAAACTCTGCTAACAGACTACCCAGTCCTTCAATATCGTTGCGCCAGTCACGGTGCAATTCACACACAACGCTAAACCAATTGACCAACTGAACTCCAGCACGAGACATTCGCTCCCAAGCTGCATAGCGACAGGCTTCATCGAAGGTTCCAGAGGCATCGGTGACAACAAAAACCTCATAACCTGCCTCCAATGCCGAAAGCGCACAAAAAGTAACACATACATCAGTGACAATTCCGGCCACGATCAATTGCTTTTTACCTGTTGCTTCTACTGCTTTAACAAAGTCCTCGTTGTCCCAAGCGTTGATTTGTCCGGGACGCGGAATAAAGGGAGCATCTGGAAACTTCTCCTTCAGTTCAGGGATGATGACTCCATTGGGGCCTTGCTCAAAGCTAGTTGTCAAAACTGTAGGGAGGTTGAAAAATTTGGCTGCACTTGCCAGGGCCAGCACATTATTTTTGAAGTCGGCGGCACCAATATCACGCACAAGTGAGAACAGTCCAGTTTGGTGATCGACCAGCAGAACCGCAGCATTATTCTTGTCTAGACGGTTGTATTTGAATGTAGACATCAGGTATTTCTCCTATTTGGGTTATGGTTGAATGAGGAATTGCAGAATGGAGTCAAGAATCAGAAAGCCTTGAGTTGTACAACTTAAATGTGATTTTTTATTACAAGCGAAACGTCTATTTCCTCTAAATGGCTTATGGCGTAACCTGTTGCGGCATGAACTCAGTTTGCAAAATCTTACCAAATTTCACCACTCAAGATCCGCAAGTTAAGCGCTAAGTTAACGCGATCGCCCTAATCTCGACACAGGTTACACCAACGCCCCTAACGCTTTCAATGTCGATTTTTGAGCGAGCGTCAATCCAGTTGCCCCTTGAATATTCATGCCTTCATAGACCCGATCGCCCATCAACGTCCTAATACAGCCACCAGTTGCGACATCCCACACTTTAATGGTGCGAATGATAAATTAGGTCTTTTGGGCAATGATATAAACATGATTTTCAGGATACTGATCATATTCCAGATGGCGGCAGGTTCAGTGATGCTCAACCAAAATTTGCAGGAAAGTATCTACACCCAAAGTGCTGTAATCAAAGTCTTGACCTTGAAATGCTCCCGAAACCTCGCGGATTGTATGTCCGCCACCACAAGTGAACAGGATCACTCCATTGGGTTCAAGCGCGTCGCATAGCTTTTGTATCACAGGCGCTTGCCTGTTGATTGGCAGATGAAACGTGCTATCCCACGCTGCAATCAGGCTGTAAAGTTTCGGTGGCAGCCAATCACAAATGTCTTCCCGGTAAAACGTGATTTCTGGATGTAGCCGCTGGGCTAAATCGATCATTTCCCTAGAAATATCAAGTCCTTCAGGCTGAAATCCATGCTTGGAGAAACTGTTGATAAAACGCCCGCTGCTTCCACACCCGACATCAAGTGCTGCGTGCTGCTTAGAAGTAAATTTTATCGCCCGTTCTAATTGGGCAATCCCGTAGGTTGAATCTTGATGCTCAGTTTGCCACCATTGGGCAATTCGGTCGTAGCGGGCCGATGTATCATTTGGCTCCATAGAGTGACCTCATAAGTGGCGATCGAGATTTTCAGGGCAATTAAAATCTTTCTCCACGGTACACACAGACTACGCGATCGCCCCTAACCCTCTCAATGTCGCTTTTTGAGCGTTTGTTAATCCCGTTGCGGCTTGAATATTCATTACATCTTGAACACTACCAAATTTTTCAATGTTTCAATTTCTGGCTGTCAGTGGGAAAGTGGCGATTTCTGTTGGAGATTCTGGCAGAGGGGGGCGCAGACAAAGATAAACTAGCGGCCCTAACAGCGGAACTAGAGACACTGCCCAAAAAATGCGATCGTCCGAGAGTCCGCGGCGTGCCATGTCGTCTCCCAAAAGTGAGGGAAATATTACAGCCATCAAGCAACAATCCCAAGTTATTAAATGCACAAAAGGAATTGATTGCCACTGCCTGACATAATCTCCCCAATCTCCATTTAACCAAGCCCAAGCTAACAGCCAGAGAGTAGTTAGTAAAAGTACAATGCCTGTCCAGCGGGAGTCTGATATTTTGATCGACATATCTTTGCGGCCCGAAAATTGTGGCTGAGGCTGGCGCAGGAGTAAGTAGGGAATTAAGCCGATGATGCCGGCGCCGTTGGAAGCAATGAAAGCAGGCCAAGCGGATATATTTTGGGTTCTCTCATCAATAAATAGGAAGCAAGCGTAGACCATCGGCCACACTCCCATGAGAGCGAATACCGTTACCAGGTAGGGGTTAATTCCTTCTAGCTGCAATTTGAGCATTTTTTCAATAACTGTTAGCGTTCCGGGCCGATCGAGAGGAGCTAGCAGCAAGGTGTAGGCAATAAATGTTGCCCACAGCAACCCCAGAAATATTTTTGTTTTCATCAGATATAACGAGTAGTTGAACCCGACTAAACTAAATTATGGTAAAGTAGCGGCCGAGTTAGCGGCGTCTATCTTAAGTGATAAGCAGTTCGATTGGAACAGCGGCTGCAAACCCCGTTTTAGTTCCGGGATGAAAGGCTCTACAGCAGGCGATCCTTACTTTAGGCAGACGCAGGGGCCGCGTCAGGAGAGATACATTTTAAAGCATCGGTTGTTTTCATTACATAACCCCTTAGCAAAGGAGTTTCAGCGGTGAATTTAATATCTGTAGAGGAACTCAAAGCGCTGGTACAACAATCTCCTGGATTGTGCGTCTCAATTTATATGCCAGTCGCTCAAGGAACAGAAATTCAACAAAACCCGATTCGGTTCAAAAATTTAATCAGAGAGGCTGAAGACAAAATAGTAGAGTACGGATTTGACAAAAAAGAAGCTGGGGAATTGCTAGAACCAGTCCGAGCAGAAATTGACCAGGAAAACTTTTGGGAAAATCAAAGCAACCTGCTGGCGATTTTTGTCGGTTCGGGATTTTTCCGCTACTATACCTGTCCGGTGAATTTTGATGAATTAGTGGTTGTGAGCGACAATTTTCACGTCAAACCGCTGATGCCTATGCTGACAGGAAATAATTTATTTTATGTTTTAGCCCTCAGTAAAAAGGAAGTGAGGCTGATTGAGTGTACGGCTTACAGTGCTCGGGAAGTTGAAGTTGAAAACTTGCCGAAAAGCCTTGAGGAGGCTCTGCAATATGACCCTACTGCTAAAGATGGTCAGTTTCGGATTGCTACTTCAAAAGGAGGCACTAATAATTCTTTTCAGCATCCGGGAAGTTTTCACGGTCAAGGAAGTCCGGATCGAGATGAACCCCAGCAGGAAATATTGCAGTATTTCCACATAATCGATGCGGCGCTGCACGAATATTTGCGCAATAAAAAAGCTCCTTTAGTGTTAGCTGGAGTTGAGTATTTGCTCCCGCTTTACCGAGAAGCCAATACCTACCCGCATTTATTTGAAGAAGGAATTACAGGCAATCAGAAACTTCTCAAGCCGGAAGAGTTGCGGGCCGAAGCTTTGCCGCTGGTGGAACCTTTGTTTTTGCAGGCTCAGTCGGAGGCGATCGCGCAATACCGCGATCTGACAGGAAGCGATAAAATTTCTGCTGATTTGAAAGAAGCTGTTTCGGCTGCTTATTTTGGACGGGTCGATCGACTATTTGTTGCTCTTGGCGTTCAGCAGTGGGGTAGTTTTAATCCCGATACGAACTCGGTGCAAATCCACCCCGAAGCAGAATTGGGCGACGAAGATTTGTTGAATGCCGCGGCAATTCAAACTATTCTCAACGGCGGAACTGTTTACGCGGTGCCGCCGGAAAAAGTTCCGGACGAGGCACCTTTAGCTGCTATTTTCCGCTATTAATTTACCAGTTTTAAACCAATGGAATCTACTTCAATGACAAATTCCGACAAACAAAACCAAACTAACACCGGCGATACCGAACGCTGGGCATCTTTAATTGGCGGCGGCGCGCTGGTGCTTTTTGGTTTGTCGCAGCGTTCTTTGCGAGGTGCTTTGCTGGCGGTTGCGGGCGGCGGTTTAGCGGCTCGCGGGCTGGGGGTTGTGGAGGGTTTGCAGTCGGCTGCCGATCCGAATCAAAGCATTAAAGTTGAAAAGACGGTGACGATCGACAAACCGGCTGAGGAATTGTACCGTTTATGGCGCAATTTTGAAAATTTGCCTCGGTTTATGAAGCATCTCAAACACGTTACGGTAATAGATGAAAAACGTTCTCACTGGATTGCGAGCGCGCCGATGGGCAATAGTGTGGAATGGGATGCAGAGATTGTCCGCGAAGAAGAAAATCGCTTAATTGCTTGGGCGTCTGTTGAAGGATCTGATGTTGACAATTCTGGTTTTGTGCGCTTTCAACCGGCACCCGCAGGACGGGGTACAGAGGTAAAAGTTGTCATCGAATACAACCCTCCGGGCGGTGCAATTGCTGCTGGTGCTGCTAAACTATTTGGCGAAGCTCCCGAACAGCAAATTGCCAATGATTTGCGCCGCTTTAAGCAGTTTATGGAAGCTGGGGAAATAGCTACGACGGAGGGCCAATCTTCGGGTCGCAAGTAATATCGTGTCCGTATCGATCGCGCATAATACATCAGCCGGGGCGGGTTTTTTAGATTGTCGGTTTTTGGCGATTATTGTTGGTGAACCCGCCCCTACAGGAATCAGGGTAATCGACCGGACATGATATAATACAGCATTTTTGGGGGTAAGCCCTTGTAGGGACTAAGGCCAAGCTCATTGGTGTCAACTTAACGTACAACCCTTAGTCCGGCTCTTGTTGAAACCCCTGCCGATGGAGCGAAAGTCCTCTCAAAGAGGACTGAAGAACTCATTAGTCCTCTTTGAGAGGACTTTCGCTATAAGAGGGGGAATTCATTCCCGCTTAGGACTAACGGGTGGGCGGGAGGACAGGCGGACTAAAAGCTTAAGTTGACACGCCTTGGGCACTGCTGTGTCCCTACGACCTTCACTGACGAGCGGGATGTCCTTGAGTACAAAACGTAGAGTTTGTGTTATCAATCTATTTGTTTTTTAGATTATTAGCTGATGTCATCTCAAGTGGTTTTTGGAAATGCGGGCGCTGAAGGTGCAAGTCGCGGCGGTTGGTTTGCGGGTCACTTTATGACGCCTGAAGATGACCCGCGATCGACTTCTGTTTTAGAGGTAAAATGGGGCACTCACCCCGCCGGAGATTGTAGGACTCAGTGGGCGGTAAATGCGGCAGCCACCACGCTTTCTATCCTGGTAAAAGGGCGGTTTCGCCTGCAATTTCCCGAGCAAGAAATCTTGCTTTCTCGCGAAGGAGATTATGCTCTGTGGCAGCCGGGAGTGCCTCATTATTGGTCGGCCGAGGAGGATTCGGCGATCGTGACTGTGCGCTGGCCTTCCCTGTCGGGAGATAGTTCTGGCGTTAAGAATTAACTTTAATTTCGGGAACCAAAACGCGGCCGTTATAACCCGCGCGCTGGTAGCGATCGATCGCCTCTGAGGCGATAACATCCGCTTTGCCACTCTCAACCAGCGCTACGCAAGCACCGCCAAAACCTCCGCCCGTCAGCCTCGCGCCGAAGACTCCGGGGATTGACTGCAAGATTGCCGCCAGTGCATCTACTGCTAGCACCGAAACTTCGTAGTCGTCGCGCATACTCGCGTGGGAAGCATTCATTAAGTCGCCGAAACGCTCTGCTGGCAAAGATTTTAGTGCTTCGAGCACGCGGTTGTTTTCGGTAACGACGTGGCGCGATCGCCTTTTGAGAGGTTCGGGCAATACTTCGACTGCTTTGGGATCGGTGATATCCCTGAGGGCTTTAACTCCCAATATCCGGGCGGATTCCTCGCACTCAGCGCGCCGCTGGTTGTAGCCGCTTCCGGCGGCTAGGTTGTGGCTTTCACCGCTGTCAATGACTAAAATTTCTGTGCCTGTGGGAAAGCGTACCGGGCGCGATTCGAGGCTGCGGGTGTCGAGAAATAACATGGTGTTGGTGTCTGCTAAACTCGACGCCATTTGATCCATGATGCCGCAGTTCAAGCCGGCATAGCGGATTTCGGCTAGCTGTCCGATTTGAGCCAGCCGCACGTCGTCTAGGGGGATGTTGAGGAGCGCGCGCATCCCTCTGAGGGTGGCTATTTCTAATGCGGCGCTGCTGGACAAACCGGCGCCGATCGGCACATTCGAGGTAATGTAGAGATTTATTGGCGGTATTTTGTATCCTTCTTTTTCTAAAAGTCTGATGCAGCCGCAGATATAACTGACGAATTTTTGCGGTATGGTATCGTCGTCTGAAAAATTTATGAGTTCGTCATATTCTGCTGAATAAAAATGGTGTCGAGCGTCGCTGCTGAATCCGATTTGTACTGTTGTGCGCTGGGGAATTGCAGTCGGAAGTACAAATCCGTCGTTGTAGTCTGTGTGTTCGCCCAGCATATTTACTCTGCCAGGGGCGCTGGCTTGGGTTTTGGGTAATGTACCAAATATTCGTTGGAAGTTCATTTTTGGGGAATTGGTAATTGGGAATTGGGAATTGCGAATTGGGAATTGGTAATGGGGAAGAAATAAATTTATTTTTTATCGTTTATCCTTTTATACTGCCCAAGTTTTTTGCTGAATTCAACCCCTGTTAACAAAAATAAACATGACTGTAGGTTGGGAAAAAAGATGAGGTTGTGATAGAATGACAGGCTAAGATTTCTCCAAGAATTCAAAAAATGCGATCGACCAGACCCCGGAAACAGTTTGCTCAACATTGGCTCAAAAGCGAGAAAGCCTTAGATAAGATTGTGAAAGCGGCGAGTTTGGAGGGCTCTGCCGTCCTGGAAATCGGGCCGGGCACTGGGATTCTGACTCGGCGCTTGCTGGCTGCGGCTGAGTCTGTTGTTGCTGTGGAGATCGATCGAGATTTGTGCGTGCAGCTAGCCAAGCAACTCGGCAAAACCGACAACTTTTTACTGCTGCAAGGCGATTTCCTGGAAATGGACTTAGAGGCTGAACTAACGGCTTTTCCCAAATTCCACAATCCTAATAAAGTTGTTGCCAACATTCCCTATAATATCACCGGCCCGATCCTGCAAAAACTGCTGGGAACGATATCTGTGCCTGCTGCTAAACCCTTCGATGCGATCGTGCTGTTAGTGCAGAAAGAAGTAGCCCAAAGGCTTTACGCTAAACCGGGTTCGACAGCTTTTGGCGCCTGGTCGGTGCGGGTGCAGTATTTAGCAGAATGCGAGTTAATTTGCGATGTGCCGTCAAGAGACTTTTATCCGCCGCCCAAAGTCGATTCTGCCGTGGTGCGGCTGGTTCCCAGACAGATAGAAACGCCAGCGGTTAATCCGCGCTATTTGGAGACTTTAGTCAAGTTGGGATTTGGCAGCAAGCGCAAGATGCTGCGAAATAATTTGAAAGGATCTGTGGATTTAGATAAACTCGTTCAATTGTTAGAAGAGTTACAGATAAATCCTCAATCTCGCGCCGAAGATTTAAGCGTGGCGCAATGGGTAAATTTGAGCAATAATTTGTTTTCCGATGACTAGAATTCTTGCACTCCCAAGCTTTCTTATCTTGAAATTATCTGCGTTGCATCGTCGGTTGCATCTGTCGGGTGCATCTGCGGTTCGCCTATCAATCAAAGATTTATGCAAGAAGTCTACTGATGACTGATGACAGTTGACAGTTGACAGTTGACAGTTGACAGTTGACAGTTGACAGTTGACTTACTGATGACTTACTGATGACAGTTGACTGATGACAGTTGACAGTTGACCTACTGATGACTGATGACTAATGACTGATGACTGATGACTGATTCTTTAACGCTAATCGGAATTTGAATAATAAATTCCGTACCCTGTCCCGGGGCTGAAATACACTGCAATTCTCCTTTGTGTCTTTCGGTGATAATTTGATAGCATACCGACAAACCCAGTCCGGTACCTTTACCTACAGGTTTCGTTGTAAAAAAAGGATTAAATATCTGCTCGACTACCTCCTCGGTCATTCCGGGCCCATTGTTAAAAATTCTGATTTCTACCCATTTTCCCTCTAAAACTCTGGTAGAAATTCTGAGGATTTTGGGCTTGGTTTTGTCGGCAAGTTGCGGGTCTTCATTATCGTCCTCGAAAGCATCAATAGCATTATTGAATATATTGATAAATACCTGATTTAGCTGTCCGGGATAGCACTCGAATTTCAGTAAATTGCCGTAGTTTTTAATAATTTCAATGCCGGGAGAATCAGGTTTGGGATTCAGGCGGTTTTGCAACATCATCAGCGTGCTGTCAATACCTTCGTGGATATCAGCTAATTTCATTTCTGCTTCGTCAAGCCTCGAAAAATTCCGCAGCGACTTGACAATATTGCGGATTCTCTCAGCCCCTGTTTTCATGGAAGATAAGATTTTTGGCCAGTCTTCTCTGATAAAATCTAAATCTAGAGATAGGAGTTTTTCTTTGACTCGCGGTAAGGGATTTGGATACTGCTGTTCGTAGATATCGGCGATTTCCAGCAGACTGTGGGCATACTCGTCAAGCGGAGTCAGATTGCCGTAAATGAAGTTCACGGGATTGTTAATTTCGTGGGCGACACCTGCTACTACTTGCCCCAGAGATGACATTTTTTCGCTTTGAATGAGCTTGGCTTGAGTTTGCTGCAATTCTAACAAAGTTTTTTCTAGCTGTAGAGTTTGTTGCTTTAACTGTGCGGTGCGTTCATCAACTCTAATTTCTAGCTCGTCTTTAGCTTTTTTCAGTGCTGTTTCTGCTGATTGGCGCTCGACTATTTCAGCTTCTAGGAGGCTGTTTGCTAGTGCTAGCTGTGCGGGACTGGGAAGGGCGAGGGCTTGAGGGATCAAGTTTACTAAAAGTATGGCTGTAGCGAAGGAAATAGTGGCGGTAATTGCTTTCATGCTTCCTGAAAGCCAATAGGTAGGATGCCAAAGAGTCCAGATTTCAAATATGTGAGTGATCCCGCAGGCGACGATAAAGGCTCCAAACATGGCAAAGATCCAGTCAAAGGGCAAATCTTCGCGTTTGGAAATAAAGTAAACCAGTGTAATCGGGATAGAAAAATAGGCGATCGCAATTATTGAATCTGAGGCTACGTGAAGCCAGACTAACTTGGTCTGCCAGAGATAGCAGTGACCGTGAGGAATAAATGACCCGGAACTAAAAAAAGTTTTCCACATTTCCTGCATAATATTTCCTTTGAGTTGTGAGAAAATGGACTCTGACTCGTGTCAATTAATTTCAACCAGGGGTTTATTTAACCCGCCGCTTAATCACCTATGCGTTCATATTCTCTGCTAGCTTCAGCAAAAATCAATCTGTATTTGGAAATAATAGGCGATCGCCCCGACGGATATCACGAACTGGCGATGGTTCTTCAAAGCATAGATTTAGCCGATCGAATTGACTTGCGCGCGATCGGTACGGACACGATCCGCGTGCGGTGCGATCACCCGCAAGTCCCGCCCGACAAGAATAACCTCGCTTACCGGGCGGCGGATTTGTTGGCGAAGCAATTCCCCGATGCTTTGGCAAAATACGGCGGAGTCGAGATTGCCATTCACAAGCAGATTCCGGTGGCTGCCGGGCTCGCCGGCGGTTCTGCAAATGCGGCCGCAGTTTTAGTCGGGATGGATTTGCTGTGGCAATTGGGACTTACTCAGTCGGAGTTGCAAGAGTTGGGGGGAACTTTGGGTTCGGATGTGCCTTTTTGCATTGGAGGAGGTACGGCTTTGGCAACCGGCCGCGGGGATAAACTGTCTCCGCTGCCGGATTTGGGGGGTTTTTCTGTGGTGCTGGCGAAGTTTCGCAATCTCAGTATTTCTACGGCGTGGGCGTATCAAACTTATCGCCAGCAGTTCAGTAGTTCCTATTGTGCAGCAGAGGATTTGGACTGTCGCCGGGAACGGCTGCATTCGGGGCCGATGGTGGGGGCGATCGCCCAAAAAGATCGATCTAAAATTGGTCAATTGCTGCATAACGATTTAGAAAAAGTTGCTTTGCCCGTGTACCCGCAGGTGTTGCAATTGCGCTCTGCCTTTGAGTCGGCGGGGGTTTTGGGTACGATGATGTCGGGTTCCGGGCCGACGGTGTTTGCGCTGTGCGAGTCTCAAGAGCAGGCTCAGCAGGTGAGGGAACGGGTGAAAAGTGCGATCGCTTCTCCCGATTTGGATTTTTGGGTAGCAAAGTTTAGCAATACTGGGATTCGGATTTTTTCGGAAGGAAATGATACGAAACCGCCGATTGCGAGGGTTTAACTCGCAGATGGTGCGATCGCGATCGCCCGTTAAACGCCGATGGGGGCGATCCGTCAAAATGAATCTAACTTTGCACGGATTCTATTGAGCTCGAAGAACTGATAAAATGTCAGCAAACACAGATTTTAGTTTGGGTGAATTAACCAGAGAGCTAAAATCTAACATCTCAAATCTAAAATGGCAATGGCTGATTTAACTACTCCAAATTCTACTTCTCAACCTCTAAGTTCGGCGGCGGATGCAACGCCTGCATCTTCTCGGCAGCCGACAGTTTTGCGGTGCGTGACTGGTTCGCTGATCGCGAGTGTGTTCGCTTTTGGTTTGTATTCGCTAACTATGTCGATCGCTCTAAATTTTGCTAGCAAGCCCGTGCATTCCACCAATATTACTGTGCTTAAAATTAGTGTCGCCGTGCGAACTTTGGTAGTGGGAATGGTGGCTTTGGGTACGGGCGTGTTTGGGCTGGCGGCTGTCGGTTTGATGCTGCTGGGTTTGCAAATTTTGATTGAAAAGTTGGTGAAAAAACCCGCAGGTTGAAACCATCAGCCTACAGAAACTCTCGTCCGCCAGCTAAAGACTGAATAGTTAGATCGAAGCCATGGAATTATTTACGATCGGACACTCCAATCACAGTATTGAAGCGTTTCTTTTGCTGCTGAAACAACACGGAATTACGGCGGTTGCGGACGTGCGATCGCATCCTTTCAGCGGCTATTTACCTCATTTTAATAAATCAGAAATTGCAGCTTCTCTGTCTGCTGTCGGGATTCAATATGTTTTTTTGGGGCAAGAATTGGGCGCGAGACCGGAAGATTTAAGCTGTTACGATAATAGCGGTAAAGCTTTGTACGATCGCATAGCAGCCACTCCTCTATTTGCCGCAGGAATTCAGCGCTTGCTCAAAGGCGCAGCCAATTATAAAATCAGTTTAATGTGTGCAGAAAAAGACCCGCTTACTTGTCACCGGACGATTTTAGTTTGCCACCAAGTCAAAGAATTTAATTTGCCGATCCATCATATTCTGTCCGATGGTACTTTAGAAGCGCACCCGGATTTAGAAGCAAGACTTTTGAGCAAGTTTAATAAAAGTCAAAAAAATCCTGAGCCAATTCAGTTAAGTTTGTTTGAATTAGCACCTCAAGTTAAACATGAAATAGTTGATTTAGAAGCAGCTTATTACCGTCACGGATTAGAAGTCGCTTATGTCAGCAAAGAACGCAATTAGGGGCGATCGATTCTTTATTTTTGATTAATTTTAGCAGCAACTCTTGACATCGCATACATTTGAAATTATGGTAGGGCGATCGGCCCACACCATAGGTTTAGATATTTTGTTCTAGTTTTAACCTTGTTCGTGGTATAATTCTGCCGGACTGTAGCAGAAAGGGGTGCTTTTTCATGAAAGCAGAATTTTATTATGACTGTCACAGATATATTTGCAGTTTAGTTCAAGTTGATTTTATCAAAGAATTAAAAATTAAAAATCATCAAGGTTTTGTGTTGGCTGTTAAACAAGGAGAAAAGATTGGGCTTTTGGGGAAAAGTCGCCATAATGCTAAACAAGTTGATGTATCTAAGCCGCATTTTTATAATGTGATTAAAGCAGCGATGAGCGCTTTGGAATTAGAAACTAGAAATGAAATCATATTAGAGAGGAATCGAACTATTGCTGATGGCGAAGAAATGATTCAGCAGCAAAACCGAGAAATTCGCGTTTTGAATGAACAGCTTAGAATTCAAGCAACTCAGATTGAGCATTTGTCAAGGGAAAACCAGCAGTTATCAATCCAGCTAGTAGAGAAGGAAATCAGAGAAACTCAAATTAGTCAAGCAATCGAGGAAGATTTAGCGGCGGCGGGAATTGAGGATCGGATTGGAGAAGCTGAGATTAGTCAAGAAGTCGATGAATTGCCGATTATAGATTCTGGGTTGGGAGTGCATTTGAGAGAAAATCAGCAGGATTTGCAGGAGGTTGAGAAAGCTGAAGAAATCAGCGGGAGCGAGGTTGAAATTGTGGATTTAGAAGTTGTAGAAAAAGTGGAAGTTCCAACCGAAAGTGAAATTAAGCACCTGCCTAAAAGAGGTTCACAGAGAAAGATGAAAAAGAAATAATGAAAAATTATAATTGTTTTTAAGGCTAAAAGGTTCGTAGTGAGGACTTCAGTCCTTTGATTTGATGCGGACTGAAGTCCTCACTACGAACCAATATTATATATACTTTATTATGCAGGTTCGTAGTGAGGACTTCAGTCCTTTCATTTGATGCGGACTGAAGTCCTCACTACGAACCTTTTATACTTTATTATGGGTTGGGATTTTGCAAAATTTCTCTAATTATTGTCCTAAATAGACGCACGGCTGCTCTTTGTCCGATCGCCCTGCTTTGTTCGATAAATCCGGGTATTTCTGCGATCGGCAAAAATGGAAAAGCTAGACTTTGAGCAACACTCTCGTATTTGCCATCTACAAGTTGATAAACTTCTAGAGTTTGGCGGCGATATCTCCAAATTTCTGGAACGCCCAAAGCGGCATAAATTGCGAATTTGTTTAGAGAAGAATTCGTGTAATCCGACTCTACAGCCAAATCCGGCGGCGGATCGGTTTCCAAGTCAATATCTCTGCTTCTGACTAAAGCTTCATTCTGGATGTAGAAACAGGTATCTGGTTCGATCGCACTTTTCAACTTTTCTCTTTCCAGTAACAGCGCGCCAACGTGCATAACCTCAATTTCTAACTCGTCTGCTATGGCGTTCACAAAGGACGCTAACATGATTACAGGCACTTCCTGTTCTTGGTACAGTCTCCTGATTTCTAACATTCCATTGTCATAGGCAATTCTCCACGCGCGATCGTCTCCGACATCAGCCAGCAACGCCTGAAAAGTTTGCCAGCTAACGCCTTTCAAAACAACTTTTGACTCGCGGATAATTTGCTCTTGTACGGGAGGAGACGTAGTTACTGTTGGCGCGTTCATCTTGCGATTCCTCTGTATTAGTTTTGCGAGCAAAGGCGAACAAGTTAAAACACTACGATTCTAGCATTTTTAATCGTGCCTTCTCAGCCATCAGGTACTCCGGCACCCAAAATCGATCGACAGACATGAGAATAGCTACAGACATGAAAATATCAATATTCTCTCCCATTTCCTCAGCGGGCAGCAAACCAAATAATTCGTCGAATTCCTTGACATCTGCTAAGATATTATCAAGGTTTTCTACAAGTTCATCCGGGTAAATGCAGTGGATTCCTCTCTCATCTTCATAATATGCTTCTTCGTCAGGAAAGAATTGTGACGGCTTGAGTTCTTCCATCAGATAATCTAGCTTGTGAAATTCTGTTTCGGGAACGATCGCAGCTAGATCTTTCCCGGCTTGCTGTAAGATAAAACGATCGCCCTTTTGCATCACTCGTTTAATTATGCCGATCGCATTTTCGCAAAATTCCTCAACAGTTAAGCGGAAAAACCCCTCAGAGTCGATCGCCCGTTTTGCGCCCGCAGCGGAGCCCGCAGCAGAATTTTGACAATGATCCAGGGCGATCGGTAAAATTAGAGGCGCGTTCGAACTACGGTCAGCAGCATTAAATCCTTCAGTCATCAGCCGTTCCCCAACATACGCATAATTGTTGACAATATTGCACAATAGAGAAAATTGTAAATATATAGCACCAGCGTTTTTTTACCGCTTATGAATAGCAGATTCCTCGATCGACTCCACCACCCCTCGCGCCCCGTCATCGTCTTCGACGGCGCAATGGGAACCAACCTGCAAGTCCAAAACCTCACCGCAGAAGACTTTGGCGGCAAAGAATACGAAGGCTGCAACGAATATCTCGTGCACACCAAACCGGAAGCCGTCGCCAACGTGCACCGGGGATTCCTCGAAGCAGGCGCCGATGTCATCGAAACAGACACCTTCGGCGGCGCTTCCATCGTGCTCGCCGAGTACGATTTAGCCGACAAAGCATATTATCTCAACAAAACAGCGGCCGAACTCGCCAAGGGTATCGCCGCCGAATTTGACACGCCAGAAAAACCGAGATTTGTCGCAGGATCGATCGGGCCCGGCACCAAATTACCAACATTAGGACACATCGATTTCGACACGCTAACCGCCGCTTTTACCGAACAAGCAGAAGGACTTTATGACGGCGGCGTGGACTTATTTATAGTCGAAACTTGTCAAGATGTGCTGCAAATTAAATCAGCATTAAATGCCATTGAAGAAGTATTTAAGAAAAAAGGTGCGCGAATTCCGTTGATGGTATCAGTCACAATGGAAGCCACCGGCACAATGTTAGTCGGTTCCGACATCAGCGCCGCCCTCGCTATTTTGCAACCGTATCCCATAGATATTTTAGGATTAAACTGCGCCACCGGGCCCGATCGCATGGCCGAACACGTCAAATACCTGTCCGAACATTCGCCCTTCGTCGTTTCCTGCGTACCAAACGCTGGTTTACCCGAAAACATCGGCGGCCACGCGCACTACAAACTCACGCCAATCGAATTAAAAATGGCCTTGATGCGCTTCGTCGAAGACTTAGGCGTGCAAGTCATAGGCGGCTGCTGCGGCACTCGCTACGATCACATCCGCGAACTATCAGAAATTGGCACAACTCTTAAACCCAAAATTCGCGAAATTACTTGGGAACCATCCGCCGCTTCAATTTACACCGCCCAACCCTACGAACAAGAAAACTCTTTCTTAATTGTCGGGGAAAAACTCAACGCCAGCGGTTCCAAAAAATGCCGCGATTTGCTGAATGCCGAAGACTGGGACGGTTTAGTAGCAATGGCTAGGGAACAAGTACGAGAGGGCGCGCACATTCTTGATGTCAACGTTGATTATGTCGGCCGCGACGGCGTGCGCGATATGAAAGAATTAGTTTCCCGCGTTGTGACTAATGCAACTCTGCCTTTAATGCTGGATTCCACCGAGTGGGAAAAGATGGAAGCCGGCTTAAAAGTTGCGGGCGGCAAATGTTTGCTTAATTCTACTAACTATGAAGACGGGGAACCGCGTTTTTATCAGGTTTTGGAGTTGGCGAAAAAATACGGCGCTGGCATAGTTATCGGGACGATTGATGAAGATGGGATGGCGAGAACAGCAGACAAAAAATTTGCGATCGCCCAACGCGCCTATAACGCAGCCGTCGCCCACGGAATTCCGGCCCAGGAAATCTTTTTTGACACTCTCGCTTTGCCGATTTCTACCGGGATTGAGGAAGACCGAAAAAACGGCAAAGCTACCATCGAATCGATCCGCCGCATCCGCCAAGAATTGCCCGGTTGTCACGTAATTTTGGGAGTTTCTAACATTTCCTTCGGCTTGAATCCGGCGGCGCGGCAAGTTTTGAATTCCATGTTTTTGCACGAAGCAATGCAAGCGGGGATGGACTCGGCAATTGTCAGCGCCAACAAGATTTTGCCCCTCGCCAAAATCGACCCCAAACACCAGGAAATCTGCCGTAAACTGATCTACGACGAACGGGAGTTCGACGGCGATATTTGCGTTTATGACCCCTTGGGCGACCTGACAACGGTGTTTGCGGGCAAAACTACCAAGCGCGATCGGACCCAAGACGAAAACCTCCCCGTAGAAGAACGCCTGAAGCGCCACATCATCGACGGCGAACGCATCGGGCTCGACATCCAACTCGCCAAAGCATTAGAAACCTATCCGCCCCTGCAAATTATCAATACCTTCTTGTTAGACGGCATGAAAGTAGTCGGAGAATTGTTCGGTTCGGGACAAATGCAGCTACCATTTGTATTGCAGTCAGCAGAAACCATGAAAGCGGCGGTTGCTTATTTAGAACCGCACATGGAAAAGTCCGAATCCGGGGACAATGCTAAAGGCACATTTATCATCGCGACTGTCAAAGGCGACGTTCACGACATTGGCAAAAACTTGGTTGATATTATTTTATCAAACAACGGCTACCGAGTGATTAACTTGGGAATTAAACAGCCAGTTGACAATATCATCGAAGCCTATGAAAAGCACAACGCTGATTGTATTGCGATGAGCGGTTTGCTGGTGAAATCCACCGCATTTATGAAGGAAAATCTGGAAGTATTCAACCAGAAAGGCATCACTGTTCCCGTAATTTTGGGCGGCGCAGCTTTGACTCCCAAGTTTGTGCATGAAGACTGCCAAAATACTTACAAAGGTAAAGTTGTTTACGGCAAAGATGCGTTTTCTGACTTGCACTTTATGGACAAACTGATGCCAGCCAAATCTGCTGGTAACTGGGAAGATTTGGCTGGATTTTTAGATGAAGCTGAAAATGGCAACGGGGCGGTGAAAGCAGCTAAAACTTCCTCAGAAACCGCTGTAGCAGATGCCGAAACAGCAGACACTCCGGTGCTTATTGATACCAAGCGTTCCGAAGCAGTTGACGCAGATATCGATCGCCCGAATCCTCCTTTCTGGGGCACAAAACTGTTATCGCCCGAAGAAATCCCCTTTGAAGAGATTTTCTGGCACTTGGATTTGCAAGCATTAGTCGCGGGACAGTGGCAGTTCCGCAAGCCAAAAGACCAATCGCGGGAAGAATACGACGCTTTCTTAGCTGAGAAAGTCTATCCGATATTGGAAGAATGGAAACACAAAATCATTGCTGAAAAGTTACTGCACCCGCAAGCAATTTACGGGTATTTTCCCTGTCAAGCTGAGGGCAATTCTTTGCACCTGTACAACCCGGAAATTATGAGTAATGGGCAAGATGTATCGACACCCGCTGCGACATTCACCTTTCCCCGGCAAAAATCGGCGCGCAGGCTGTGCATTGCCGACTTCTTCGCGCCGAAAGAATCGGGTAAAATCGATGTATTTCCGATGCAAGTAGCGACGGTGGGAGAAGTTGCTACGGAGTACGCGCAAAAGCTATTTGCTAACAATCAATATAGCGATTATCTCTACTTTCACGGATTGGCGGTACAGACGGCGGAAGCGGTAGCAGAATGGACTCACGCGCGGATTCGCCGGGAATTGGGCTTTGGTAGCGAGGAACCGGACAATATTCGGGATATGCTAGCGCAGCGATATCGCGGTTCGCGCTACAGTTTTGGCTATCCGGCTTGTCCGAATATGGCGGATCAGTACAAGCAATTGGATTTGTTAAAGTGCGATCGTATAAACCTGTATATGGATGAAAGCGAACAGCTTTATCCCGAACAGTCAACCACTGCAATTATTACCTATCACCCAGCAGCTAAATACTTCACGGCTTAATTTGTTTGCGCGCGCGGAGTACCATTAGTGTCAACTTAACGTCAAATGTACTATCGATTTACTGTTTGACCACTAGGCCCATATCCCCCCTAACCCCCCTTAAAAAGGGGGGAGTAGGGGGCAACCGGAAGATATCAAAGTCAACCCCTACTCCCCTTGGTTCGGGGGATTTAGGGGGATCTAGACTCAGCAAAAAGCGCATTAGACAAATAAAACTCGGCGGTTGAAACCGCTACTACACAAACTTTCGTCCGCCTTCGCGGACTGAAGAATACACAAATTAACCCAATAAAAAAGCACCTTAAAAATAGTGCTTTAATGAATATGAACTTTCCTTGTCTGACCAAACTTTTACAAGTGATTCCGAGGAGTGCGGGCGCCTGCGGATGCTCCTGCCATCGAAGCAACCAAACCCAATAGCGATCCGAACAAAAATGACCAACCAGCTTTGGCAGCATTTTCAGCAATATTCCGAGCATCCTGAGCAGATACGGTAGGCGGTTGGTTCGGCAAATTCACCCCACCTTGCTGCGCTTGATTAATCGCTGCTCCCGCATTCGCCGCTACTACGCCAAAAGTACCGGCCACGCCATTTGCTAACAGCCAAGAGCCAATTGTTAAGGTAGTTGCCCACAAAATTGCGCCGTTCAAAAGCGCGGTGCTGCGGTTCATGGGGCCGCAAGCGCGAGCCGTTACCCAGCCGCCAACGCCCAAGCTAATTAGCAAACTGATAATTGACCAAATTCCGACCCCAGTACCCACGCTGCCGGCTATACTGCGCGGAGCTCCTGAATTAGCAATGTTGCTCAAGCCGATCGCAGCACCCAATGCACTTAACACCAGTTGTGTGCCGATCGCAATTACCAAACCTGAAAAAATCGGGCCCCACCGCACTAGATCGTGATATTCCATAACTTGCTTGACTACAGCAGGTTCGGTAACAACGTTATCTACAGGTCTATTTACGTATGACATAGCCTTTCGTTTCCTTTGAGAGTTGGTTTAATTTTTAACAATCTTTCACCTAAGCATTGATTGTGGCTGAGATTGATAAAAACTATATCTGCCTGGGGAAATAACCAGTATCTATGTCTGAAGAAATAAACTAAAAAGTCATCAGCCATCAGCCAGCAGTTATTAGCTAATAACTGATGACTGATGGCCGATCATCGCCAATAACTATTTTATCCAGTTAGAAAACTTCGCGGATGTATAGAGGAAAGACAACTTAGCGCAATCTGACAGCAGTCCCGACGGCAGTAATCAGCAGCAAAGCTCCTGAAGAGTCTACATTAATCGTGCCGGTATCAACTTCCACCCCGATTACGGCATTGGCACCCAGGCGCTGCGCTCGTTTTTCCAGTTCCGCGAGGGCATCTCGCTGTCCTTTGAGAAACACTTCCTCGTAACTGCCGGTGCGCCCGCCGATGATGTCGCGAATGCCCGCGAAGAAATCTCGCAGGGCGTTAGTGCCGTAGACCACCTCAGCAGTTACAATTCCCAAGTAAGATTGAATTTCTGCTCCTTGAATGATATCAGTTGTTGTTACAATCATCAGTTGGCCTCAATCGCGAAAATTTTGAGTGGGTGTTGTTCTGTAGGTTTACTACATCTCCCCGCTCAAAGATTCCAGGCAAACCCTAAGCTGTCAGTCGATTTGAGATTTGAGATTTGAGATTTTAGATTGACTCCACAGACTCATCTGGGAAGTTGAACTTTGGCCTAAAATTTGGGGATCGATCCTCACGAGTATCGGGGGCTTGTCTCCGTCTCTTTCGGGCAAGCATCGCAACTTGACACCAACTCGCTCTTTTATTCCACACACTCTTTGAAACAAATGGCCGTGTACAAACAAAGTCTCTTGGTATTCAGTACGCTGTTGGTAGCGGGATTCGCCATCGCAGCGCCGCTTCGGGCGCTCTCAGCAGACACACCTGTTGAAGTTCAACCTAAAAATGACGCAAATTTAGATACTCTGCTGCGGCAAGGACGCGAGTTGGTAGATTTAGGAGACTACAGTAAGGCGATCGCCATTTATCAGCAAGCAGCCCGTTTAGATGCAGAAAACCCGCGCATTTTTTCCGGTATTGGCTATTTACAAGCGCGTCAGGGCAACTATCAAGCCTCAGTGGAATTTTACCAACAAGCGATCGGTCTGGAACCCAAAAATGCTGACTTCCAATACGCCTTAGGATATGCTATGGCGAACCTGCAAAACTATCCCGCAGCCGCCTCCGCTTACCGCCGCGCCGCTGAGCTCGATCGCAAAAATGTCAACGCGCGGATCGGTCTCGGAGTGGTACTCTTTCAGCAAAAAGATTACAGCGGTGCTTTTAAAGCATACCAAGAGGCGATCGCCCTCGACCCGAAAAGTTGGCAAGCTTATTCTTCAATGGGTTTAGTATTGATCCAGCAGGGAAACTTTGCCAGTGCTGTCACCGTGCTCGAAGAAGCAGCCAAACTCGCTCCCAAACAAGCCAGCATCCAGTTAAAATTAGGTACTGCCCTGCTGCGAAGCGGCAACACTTCCGAAGGGCTAGCAGCTTTTGAAGAAGCTGCAAACTTGGAACCTCGGAATCCAGAAGTGCAGCTAGAAATTGGCGAACTTCTCAAGGCTCAGAACGACTTAGAAGGAGCGCTTTTAGCTTATAAGCGGGCGATTGACGTGCGCCCGAATCTAGTGAGCGCATACGTTGCAATCGGGGAAATTCAACTACAAAAACAAGATTTTTCAGGAGCAATTATCACTTTTCGGCGAGTGATCCAGCTCGATCCAGACCGAGCAGAAGCTTATTACAATATGGGTAAAGCATTCAAAGCGCGCGATCGCCAATCCGAAGCCATTCAAGCTTTTCAACAAGCCCTGGACACTTACCGCCAGCAAGGCAACAATGATGGCGCACAAAAAGCTGAGGCGGCGCTCAATGAACTGAAGTAATTAGTCAGTAGTCAGTAGTCAGTAGTCAGTAGTCAGTAGTCAGCAGTCAGCAGTCAGTAGTCATTAGTGCTGTCCCCGCGATCGAACGTCCAACGTCCAACGTCATCAGTGCTGTCCCCGCGATCGAACGTCCAACGTCCAACGTCATTAGTTAAATGTCTATTAATTACTGACTGCTGAGAACTGTCACAGGTCAACTGTCAACTGCTTTCCTGCTTTCGATCCCACTGCCAACTGTCACAGGTCAACTGTCACAGGTCAACTGTCAACTGCCAACTATCAACTGCCAACTGCCAACTGATTAACATGAATTCAAATGATTCTAAACCGCCGCTATACGAAATGAATCCGCTAGGTCGATTTTCCGATCGCGCCGCCGATTATGTCAAGTACCGTCCGAGTTATCCAGCCGCTGCGATCGATGCGATTGTAGCAGGACTTGGGGAACCTTCACAGTTAACCGCAGGCGATATCGGTGCAGGTACGGGGATTTCTTCACGTTTGTTAGCAGAAAGAGGCGTTCGAGTATTAGCGATCGAACCCAATGCCGAGATGAGACAAGCGGCCGCAGCTCATACTTTGGTAGAGTTTAGAGACGGAACTTCGGAAGCCACTAATTTGCCTGACCAATCACTCGATTTAGTCGCCTGTTTCCAGTCTTTCCATTGGTTTAATCCTGTTTTAACTTTACCAGAATTTCGGCGAATTCTCAAGCCTTCGGGAAGGTTGGCTGTAGTTTGGAACCTGCGCGATCGCGCGGATGCACTGACAGAGGGCTACACTCAAATTGTTAAGAGCGCTTCCCAGAGCTATCCTGTCGAAAAGCACGATCGCTCGATCGAACCTTTGCTTGCGAGTGCAGATTTTACTAATGTGCGATCGCTCGAATTTGCTAACAAACAAGATCTAGATTTAGCAGGGTTAATCGGGCGGGCACGAAGCTCATCTTATATGCCGAACTCCGGGTCTCAATTGCAGAAACTTATCTCGGATTTAACCGAACTTTATCAAGCTCACTGCGGCGATCGAAGCTTTGTTTCATTAGTTTACAAAACTAGACTTTATCTGGCAGGTCGTGCTGATTCTTAAGATTTTTTTAAGGCTAATAAATGACTATTTATGTGATACAGTCCTGGGGCTACTTGAGAGAGGGCGATCGCACAGCAGCATTTGGTAAGAACTCCATCTTTTGTAAGATGCTCAAACTAATCTCTTAAGATGAATCTATTTCTATTGGTAGAGCCGGCAAAGTTGTTAACATTTGTAAAATGAGCAAAACATCCTATCCCAGAGCTTCATCTATGCAAACGTATGACGTGATTATCATAGGAGCCGGTCACAACGGGCTTGTCTGTGCGTCTTATCTCCTCAAAGCGGGATATACGGTTCTTTTGTTAGAAAAACGTTCGGTTCCCGGCGGCGCGGCGACTACGGAAGCTGCGATTCCCGAATTACCCGATTTTAAATTCAATTTGTGCGCGATCGACCACGAATTTATCCATTTAGGGCCGGTCGTAGAAGAATTAGAACTGGAAAAATACGGATTAGAATATCTTTTCTGCGATCCAGTTGCGTTTTGTCCGCATCCAGACGGCAAATATTTCTTAGCGCACAAATCTGTAGAAAAAACTTGTGCTGAAATTGCCCGTTACAACGAGCGCGATGCTAAAAAATATGCCGAATATACAGACTTTTGGCAGCGGGCTTTAGGGGCAATGGTTCCGATGTTTAATGCGCCACCAAAATCCATCATAGATATTCTGGGCAACTACGATATTGCAAAGATCAAAGATTTATTGTCAGTCATCGGTTCCCCCGACAAAACGCTGGACTTTATTCGCACGATGCTCACCAGCGCTGAAGACATTGTCAACGAGTGGTTTGACGAGGAATTTATCAAAGCACCCCTAGCAAGATTCGCTTCAGAACTTGGCGCGCCTCCTTCGCAAAAAACCCTGGCTGTAGGCGCCATTATGCTAGCAATGCGCCACAATCCCGGCATGGCGAGGCCGCGCGGAGGAACGGGTGCATTGGTGCAAGCGCTGGTCAATTTAGTGAAAACCTATTCGGGTGTTATACTTACCGACCAGCACGTCGAGAAAATATTAGTTGATGACGGCCGCGCTGTCGGTGTTCGAGTTGCAGGCGGCACAGAATATCGAGCTACCAAAGGTGTCATTTCTGGTATTGATGCGAAGCGCTTGTTTCTGCATTTAATGGACTCCAGCGATGTTGACAGTGCCGATCCGAATTTGCGGGAAAGATTGGAGCGCAAAATTGTTAATAACAACGAGACAATTCTGAAAATTGACTTAGCTCTCAACGAAGCGCCGAGGTTCGATCGCTGGAATCATCGGGACGAATATTTAATCGGGTCGGTTTTAATTGCAGACTCGGTGAGACACGTTGAAATTTCTCACAGCGACCCTTCAATCGGCAGAATCCCCGACTCTGACCCATCGATGTATGTGGTATTTCCGACGGTGCTAGACCCGTCGATGGCTCCCCCCGGACATCATACGGCTTGGATTGAATTTTTTGCTCCTTACATGATCGAAAATGCTGAAGGAACTGGCCAGCACGGTACGGGTTGGACGGACGAGCTGAAAAACAAAGTTGCCGATCGCTGCATTGACAAATTAGCAGAATACGCACCAAATATCAAGAATGCAATAATCGGCCGCCGCGTGGAAAGTCCGGCAGAATTGGGAGAGCGTTTGGGGGCGCTGAAGGGGAATTATTACCACGTTGACATGACGCTGGATCAGATGATATTTTTCCGTCCGTTACCGGAGTTGGCGAATTACAAAACGCCGATCGACGGTTTGTTCCTTACCGGTGCGGGCACGCACCCCGGCGGCTCGATTTCGGGGATGCCCGGACGCAATACGGCTCGGGTGTTCATGCACTCGCAGCAGCCGATCGCGCAAACTTTAGCAGATGCGGCTAATTCTCTGAAATCGACGGCTAAGTCGGTGTTTCGGGGTAATTAGAAGCTAAGAGGGCGGGCATTCCCCGCCCTTATTGATTTGCTGCTTCCAGTACGCTTAGTTGCAAAATAGGGTAATTTTATTTATAATTAAAAGTCAATACGCTTGACCTACCCGTTGTCATTGCGAGGAACGAAGCAATCTCCGTGTCTATTTTTCACTTTAGTTTTCCCGACCGGACTATAGCGGTTCTCGGAAAGATGAGGTATTCACCAATTAATTAACAATTACAAAATCCCCCAATCCTCCAATCCTCCAATCCCCCAATCTAAAATCTAAAATTCTTCAATCTAAAATCTCAACTTGTACCTCATCTATCTGAGAAAGGCTATATACGATCTGAGCCGTATTGAATTAAAAGTTAAGTTACCTGAAAGAAACCATGATTGAACAAAGAGTTAACTATACTCTTGAAATGGATGGAAATTTTATCATTATTGAAAATGTGCCAGCCCGATTGTGTGTAGAAACAGGAGAGCGTTTTTTCTCACCAGAAACCGTAGAGCGCCTACAGCAAATCATCTGGAAAGGAAAACAGCCAAGTCGCACGCTGGAAGTCCCTGTTTATGAGTTTGTGTAGTTATACCAATTTCCTAAAGTGCTGCTACAGATAAGGCTTCTAAAATGAATTGCCATCTCTAAAGCGCGCAATGACTTCCAACGTCAACTTTTTTAACTCTTTTTGTACCGCCTCTCTCAACTCTTCTATTTGTTCTTTTACATACCCCCACAGTCTTTCTATTGGGTTTACTTCGGGACTAGAGGCGGGCCCAAAGAGTAAAATTACATTCTCTGGTATAATGAGATTTAAATAGTTATGAAACCCTCCATTATCTACTTGAATTATCGGTAAATCAAGAGGATACTTACTGGCAAATAGCTCTAAAAATTAATCGAAACACACTGTATCTAGATGAGTGAACTCATAAAAAAATTTCTCTCCTGTTAGCGGTTATACTGCGACCTACAGCCACAAATAAATAAAATTCCCTTGCACTTTTCCTTGAGGTTTTATTCCTTTACCAGTTAAATTTATTCTCTGAATCCTATGCAACCCATCCCACTTTTATTAGAAAAGATATCTTGGGCGGGAATTGTGAGGGCAACGGGGATTTCGGAACGGTGGTAACAATATTATCTTAATAAAAAGTTAAGAGCCGTTAATAATACCATTTTTCTAAAATCGTGCAACACTCTTCGACCCCCCCTAGCCCCCCCGCTGTATTGCGGGGGGAACAAGAATACTGTTGCATTCTTTTTTAAAATTGGTATAAACAAATACAAGTAAAGTCAAAAAAAAAGGGTCAGCTAACAATTCAATGTGATGAAATGCGGTCAGTGGTAAGTTTCAAGGCTAACAAGCCGTGGAAGGAGCTAGCCATTGATACGTTAAGTAAGGAAATTGTCGTCGGATATATGGGTAACAGAGATGAAACGGGAGCGAGGGAATTATGGGATTCATTGCCACCAGTTTATCGCCAATGTGCTGTGAGTTATACAGACTTTTGGAGTGCTTGCGGAACAGTTTTTTATTTCAAAACACACAAAGTAGGAAAGGAAACAAAGCTGACAAACTATCTAGAAAGATTTAATAATACCATGAGACAAAGAATATCTCGATTGGTCAGAAACACTCTTTCATTTTCTAAAAAACTCTCCTATCATATGGGAGCAATTTGGTATTTAATTCATGAGCATAACGCCAGTTTACTTCTAAATTGAAATTTTAGTTATACTGACTGTGCAGGACTACCATAATTTCCAATATCCCGATCGCTCTGTGTTTCCAAATTGGTTGCAACTGCAACAACTTTCAGTTGACCCTGAGCTAGATGTTCCAAGAGTTCAGAAACAGACAAGTTGAATTGTTCAGCAATTTTCTCAACTTTTTGCCAGACTGGATAATTTACAGTTACTTGATATTCAGTTTTGATTGAAGGAGCTTGGGTCGTGGCTAGTATTTCTTAGCGGTGACTTCAATAATTATAGCAGACAGTCATGCCTAGTATCAACTCGTTGGGTCAGGACGGTTTGACGAATATTCACTTATTTAAAGCATGAATAATCGTGAAGCCGCCCTACAGGATTTATGTTATATATTGCAACTCATATCCCCAGATAATTGACTGAAACGGGCATTTTCCCGGTAATCTACCGGACAGTCAATCACGCAGGGGACATCTTGAGCAAGCGCTTCCTTCAGGATAGGAATCAAATCGCTGGCGGATGCCACTCGATAGCCTTTTAAACCCATACTTTCGGCAAATTTCACAAAGTCTGGATTGCCAAATTTGATAAAATCTGAATGACCAAAATAATCTTCTTGCTTCCATTCAATCAACCCGTAGCCACCGTCATTGAAAATGAGAGTAACAAAATTAGTACCCACTCGCAAAGCAGTTTCTAACTCCTGACAGTTCATCATAAAACCGCCGTCTCCCGTGGCTGCTACTACTTTGCGATCGGGATAAACGAGTTTTGCCGCCACAGCGCCCGGAATTGCAATCCCCATCGCCGCAAATCCGTTGGAGATTAAACAGGTATTCGGGCGATCGCAGTGATAGTGCCGCGCGATCCACATTTTGTGAGCCCCCACATCAGATATGAGAATATCTTCCGGGCCCAGCACTTGCCGCAAATCGTAAATCAGTTTTTGCGGCTTGATCGGGAAACCGTCGTCGGCTGCATATTGTTCGTACCCAGCGCGAATATCGGCCCGCAACTGCTTAGCAAAAGGGTCTGTTTTCTCCATGCGATCGGCACGCTGCAAAATTTCATTGAGCGAATCAGAAATATCCCCCACAACTTCTACAGTAGGAATATAACTGCTGTCAATTTCTGCAGGCAGAGCTCCAATGTGAATAATCGGAATTTTGCCGTCAGGATTCCACTTTTTCGGGGAATATTCAATCAAATCGTAGCCAACAGCAATCACTAAATCCGTTTCTTCAAAAGCACAGCTAATGTAATCCCGTTTTTGCAATCCCGTCGTCCAAAGTGCCAAAGGATGAGTGTAAGGAATTACGCCTTTGCCCATAAAAGTATTAGCTACGGGAATATTCAATCGAGTTGCAAATTCTGTCACCGCTTCGCTAGCATTAGCTCGAATAGCTCCATTTCCGATTAACAACAAAGGACTTTTTGCTTTGGAAATTGCCACCGCCGCTTTATTGAGACTTTGGTAAGCACCGAAAGTTTTTTCACGGTTGTCTTTCGTGAGTGGATCTCCTTCCGCAGGCATTGCTGCGATGTTTTCTGGCAAATCAATATGAACTGCTCCCGGTTTTTCGCTTTGAGCAACTTTAAAAGCTTTGCGGACGATTTCTGAGGTAGTGCTGGGGCGGACAATCTGAGCGTTCCATTTAGTAACTGGTGCAAACATAGCGACCAAATCTAAATATTGGTGCGATTCTATGTGCATTCTGTCCGTGCCGACTTGTCCGGTAATTGCTATTAAAGGAGCGCCGTCTAAGTTCGCGTCAGCAACGCCTGTCATTAAGTTAGTTGCGCCGGGGCCCAAGGTGGACAAGCAAACGCCTGCTTTGCCGGTGAGGCGGCCGTAAACGTCGGCCATGAATGCGGCGCCTTGTTCGTGGCGAGTAGTAATAAATTTAATTGAAGAGTTTCTTAGGGCTTCTAGAACTTCTAAATTTTCTTCTCCTGGCAATCCGAAGACGTATTCTACGCCTTCGTTTTCTAAACATTTTACGAGTAGTTGAGCTGTGTTCATTTCCATTTTTCTCCTCTGTAAGTGTGGTTTTTTTCTCTCGGTCAACTTCTCGGAAAAATACGACATTAATTTTTTCAACCGCAGATGAACGCGGACAAACGCAGATTAATTGATATTTACACGAGCAGTGTATCGAGTTTTACTTATTTTACCCACACTGTTTTAATGTTGACAAATTCGTGAATTCCTTCGATGCTCAATTCGCGTCCGTAACCGGAGCGTTTGATGCCGCCAAAGGGCAATCTGGGGTCGGATTTTACTAAACCGTTGATGAATACGGCGCCAGCTTCTAGTTCGGAAATAAACCGATCGCTCTCTGAGTTTACCGCAGTCCAAGCTGTCGCACCCAAGCCAAAAGATGTGCTGTTGGCGAGGGCGATCGCCTCATCGATGCCTGCAACTCGGAATACTAAAGCCACGGGGCCAAAAAACTCTTGTTGGCGCGCCGCAGCATCCGGGGGAATATCTGTCAAAATAGTTGGCAAGTAGAAATTGCCTGCTTTCTCTGACAGTGGGCGGCCGCCTGTCAGGAGTTTTGCTCCCGATTGAATGCAAGCTTGCACTTGATTGTCCAAGTCTTCGAGAATTGCTGGGGTAGCTAAAGGGCCGATATCGGTTTCGGGCAACATCGGATCGCCTACTTTTAATTGCTCGAATTTTTCGACAAATCCTTTGATGAATTCGTCGGCGATTTCTTCTGCTAAAATAAAGCGTTTGGCGGCGATGCAAGATTGACCGTTATTCAGCATCCGCGATGTGACTGCTGTTGATAAAGCTGCTGGTAAATCGGCGCTGGACATCACAATAAATGGGTCGCTTCCTCCCAATTCCAGCACTACTTTTTTCAAATTTTTGCCCGCATTTGCTGCCAAACTTTCACCAGCCGGTTCGCTACCGGTGAGAGTTGCTGCTTTTACGCGATCGTCCGCAACTATCTTAGCTACTTTGTCTGCTCCCACTAACAAAGTTTGAAAAACTCCTTCGGGAAAGCCTGCTTGCGCGAAAATCTCTTCGATTTTCAAAGCGCACTGCGGCACGTTGGAAGCGTGTTTGAGCAAGCCGACATTGCCCGCCATCAGCGCCGGTGCCGCAAACCGAAAAACTTGCCAAAATGGGAAATTCCAGGGCATGACGGCTAAAATAGCGCCCAGCGGTTGGTAGCGGACAAAGCTGCTGCTAGCGTCGGTGGTTGCGGGTACGTCTGCCATAAATTGAGCAGCATTTTTGGCGTAGTAGCGGCAAACTAAGGCGCATTTTTCTATTTCGCCGATCGCCGATTTGAGCGTTTTGCCCATTTCCAGCGTCATCATTTGGGCATAAATTTCGCGATCGCGCTCCAAGATATCCGCAGCTTTCTGCATCCACAGAGCTCGCTGCTCAAACGGCAGGTAGCGGTATTTGTTAAAAGCTTGCTGTGCTAATTCCAGCTTAGCTTCAATTGCCTCATCCGTTATCTGATCGAAAGTTTTCAGCGTTTCTCCCGTTGCCGGGTTGATAGTAGCAATAGCCATTGTTTCATCTCCTGCATGAAAAATACAAAACTCCCTGCTAGTTTTCAAGCTAGCTGGGGAGTTGTATCGATGTATTACAAAATAGAAAATTGCCAGCCACGTTTTCAGGCCTTGCTAAGTTGCAAGTGCCGGGATTTGTTTAAATGTCTCCACTTTTAATTATAGTGCAAGGTATCGATCGCAAATCTTAAGAATTTTTGTTTTTAAAGTTTATGTTGGCGATCGCATGGCTTATATGGGTTAAGAGGCTCTGCCTCTTAACCCATATAAGCGAGGAAGAGCCTCGGCTGGGACAATCGATAGTGGAGGCAGAGCCTCCGGATCTCCGTTACCAGGCAGAGCCTGGTAACGAGTAACAGTGCTGTCCCCGCTCGCCGTTAACAATCCCATAGAATCATCCTAAACAGACTTTTCCTCAATGTAATTCTGCACGTAAGACTGATAGTAATACCTGCTGCCCTTATCATTATTCGCCACCATTCCCAACAGCGGAATCCCCGCCATTTTCAAATCCTCAAAAGCCAACAGCAGAGCCTCCCGCTCAGTTTGATTCAGCCCCACCACCAGCATCAATCCGTTAGTGTGAGCCGCCAACAAATTCGCATCCGCCAAACCCAAAAGCGGCGGAGTATCGTAAATAACTAAGTCAAAATGACCCGCCAAAGCTGCCATTAAATGCTGCATTTTTCGCGAAGAAAGCACCTTTGTCGGATCGGGAGGAACCGGGCCGGAAGTCAACACAAACAAATTTTCATCGCGGGGCGATCGCAAAATCACCTCTTCCACATCCAAATCCTCAGCAATCACATTGTGCAACCCTTGCCAGTTCGGCAAACCCAGCATTTCGTGCACCTGCGGCCGCCGTAAATCCGCATCCACCAACAGCACTTGCTGGCCCATTGCCGCCGCCGCCCGCGCCAAATTTACTGCCACAGTAGACTTGCCGTCAGCTACTTGACAAGACGTAATTACACAAGAATTGATCGGAGTATCAACGTTTAACAGCCGAATATTAGCATTGAGCGATCGAAAAGCCTCTTGAAAAGCATCCGTAGGCACCGGCGAACTTCCCACATCAATAGTAGTTGTCTCCGCAGGCGGCAGTCTCAAAATTTTATCGCTAGCAGGAATCACCCCCAACAAAGGCAGCCGAATCGAATGTTTGACATCCTCGGGAGAATGGAACACAGTTTTATTATTAAACCGTTCCGCCAACTGCGCCGCCAGCATCCCAAACAGCAAACCAGCCAATCCCCCCAAAGCCAAATTCAAAGGCATAATCGGAGCAACAGCCATCAACTCGCCATTTTTGTAGCGCGGAATTTCCGGCTTAGCAATAACTTCCCAAGCCACCTCTTTTTTACCCACAGCTTCAAGCTGCAAAGCTTGCTGTTTTGCCAGCAAACCATTCAGCGTATTGTTAGTCAAATCCGCCTCCCGCTGCAAATCGGAATAGCGCCGCAAAATCACCGGGAATCCTTGAGAATATTGATTCAACTGTTTAGCAGCCTGTTCCAAAACCTGATTTCGCACCCCCAACACCTGAATAGAATTAGCAGTACCGATAAACTGCTCGATCAACTTAATCCGCACCGGATCTTGAAAAGCCAGCACTTGCGAATTCACCTTAGCTAAATCCTTTCCCAGAACCTGTTGGGCTTCTTTCTTCAGCAAAGGAATCAGATTTTTGCGCTGTTCTCGCAACAACTGCATTTGCGGAGTTTGGTCTGTATATGTCGCCGAATTAATCGCAATTTGCCCTTCCAATTGCTGCAATTGAGTCAGCATTCCTTGATAGCGGGGAGCTTGACTCAGAGCCGAGGCCATCAGCGCTTGTTGCTGGTTTAATCCGAGCTGATTTTGCAGGTTAGCATAGAGCAATCTCTGCTGGTTTAGCTGCGTTTGCGCGTCCAATCTTTGCGCTTGAAGTTGGCTGATTTGCTGCGCCAGTTGTTGGGTTTGAATTTGCGGATCGATGAAATTGTACTGCTGCCGCAACTTTTGAATTTCTGTTTGCAGAACTTGTTGGCGCTTTTGCTGGTTGGGAATTTTCGATTTCACAAAATCCAGACTCTGGCTAATTTGAGTTTTGGTATCTTGCACGCTGTAGTTGCGGTAGCCTAGGGCAACTTTTTCCAAAACAAACTGAATTTTTTTCGGATCGTAATCCCGATATCTAACTTCGATAATTTTGGTATTTTTGAACCGATTGATTGACAGCCTGTTTCCCTGAGAAAACGGCCAATTATCGGCTTTTTCGTTCAAAAGATAGTTGTAATTCATTTCGGGATATTTCGCCCGCAACTGTTTGATAATTGGCGACATTACTTGCGGGCTTTGCAAAACTTGAATTTGCGATTCGTAGTCAAAACCTGGATTTTCTGGCGTCGCGGGAGCAGCCGGTTGCAGTTTCATCTCGCCGGAGTAGACTTTTGCTAAAGTGTTTGGCGTAACTCCTGGTTCTACTAATAATTGAAAATGTCCTTCGTACTCGCTTTTTTGATTCAGCGTCCAGGCAAAAACCGCAGTTGTCACTGCAGCTGCTACGCCGATGACTAAGATGGAGCGACTGCGGCAGACTTCCCAAAAACTTAACTGTTCTTCCTCAGTTTTGTCCCTCCCAAAAAATTGCTCTTCTTCATAAAGCACGGAAGATAACTTTTGCTGCCCGAGGAGTTTTTTATTGTGATTAAACAGTGCTATTTGAGCTTTTTTACCTGGTTTCATTTGATTGCTACAACTTATTAGTTTAAACGTCTGTACGGCTGGCGCAGTTTCATCAACCCGGTTTCTAACTAGATATCTCGTTACCAAACCGAAATTTTTTGTAGAAACCGGGTTGATGAGGCCTTAGCGCTAGTCTATTCAAATCACCGAAAAATATTGAACAACCGGAATATTCCCAACAGCGGGCTTAAAGGAGCGAGAGTCCCGCCTACATTATCCGAGAACGCAGCGCGGCCCGATCGCCTTACCATAATTACATCATTATTTTGCAGTTTGGGATTAGTTTCTTCATTGGCTGTTGCGGAAAAATTCACCTTAACACTTAGCCGCGAAACAGTGCCGTTAGGATTGAGGCGAATTAAATCCACCGAATCCATTTCTGCCCGCGATTTATTAAAACCTCCCGCCGCTACCAGCGCTTGATTTAAAGTAGTGTTGGGCCCCAACGCAAAAGCTCCGGGTTTCACAACTTCTCCCACAAGACTCACCTTAATCGAATCCGGTGAAAAATTAGAAGTAGCAACTTGTGCGCCTTCGGCTGCATCGAGATTTTCTGCTTTGGGAACGATTACCGTATCTCCCTGTTGCAGCGCTAAATCTTGGGATACATCTCCCGCTTCCAAAAGTTGCCACAAATTCACATTAATAATTTGTTCCGTACCCGCCCGCGTCAGGCGGCGAACTTGTATTTGTCTGATATCAGCTACCGGCGTAATGCCGCCCGCCATTTTAATAGCCCTAGTTACAGTTTGCTGCAAAACAGTTTCCCCTGAGCCGGGAGTTTCCCTAGCAGCAAATAAACCAGAATCTGCACCCGATTCATTCTCTTGTACCCTACTTTGCACCTCTTTTGCCAGAGTATAAGTACCGGGGCGAGTTACTTCGCCTACCACAGCAATATTAATTGGTTGAGTGCTTTGTCCGGTAATGTTAGCTACTGCTAAAGTCGGTGCTTCTTGGCGGTTGAGGCTAGTTACAGTGGGAATAAATATCGTGTCGCCGTCGCGCAAAGTCATATCGGCGCGCAAATCGCCGTTTTGCAATAATTCCCACAAATCCACACTAATAATTTGTTCCGCTGCGTTGCGCTGGGGGCGGCGGATTTTGATTTGCCGCACGTCTGCTGACTGGGTAATTCCGCCCGCGAGTCGCAGCGCCCGGGATATTGTGGGCATTTGAGTGCCGATTTGCTCTGATGTGCCTCCGGGGCCTGCTGCTGAGGATATTGTATAGGCTCCGGGGCGGTTGATTTCGCCGGCGATCGCAATTTGCAAAGGCCGCGCAGCCAGCAGTTTCAGCGTAATCCAAGGACGTTTGAGATATTTGCCGTATCGCTCCTTGACAGCATTAGAAGCTTGTTCTAAGGTCATTCCGGCCACGGATAGGCTGCCAATTAACGGCAAGCTCAGGGAACCGTCAGCCTGTACTTGGTGTTGACCGTTGGGGCCGCTGTACTCTGGGACGTTGAAGATGTCCATTTGAACGCGATCGCCCGCGCCCAAAGTGTAAACTTCCGATCGTACACTCGAAGGCGCACTTGCCGGAACCGCCGGAAATCCAGGCGCTGCCGGCACCGGTACGGGAATGGGAGAAGAAGAAGCCGGAGGAGGAGGAGGAAAAGAAGGAAGAGGAGGAGAAGGAGGAGAAGGAGAAGAAGAAGAAGGAGGAGAAGAAGAAGCCGGAGGAGGAGGCAAAAACTGGGCCGCCGCCGGATACGAGCCCACAGCCGCCGCCAGCACTGACACTGTTAAACTTTGGACAATTAAATTTTTGACAGCATTACTTACGCAATCACCCAGCTTGCAGCTTTTGCTGAAAACCTCTCCCTGGGCCCCTTTCCTGCAAAGAGAAGGGAGAATTTCTCCCCTTTCCCTCTGGGTGAAGGCTACCGAAGGGTGAGGTTTTTGCTCGAGTTGCACGCCCCGCGAAGAACTTTTCACCACCATCGCTGTTTGCCCCTATCCTGTTTCTACCCCGCCAACATCAAATGTAACCCAACTCTTCTAACTTGCTCAGAACTTTTTTAACGCTGTCTGCCACACTTTCTCGCTCTGTGTAACAAATAATCTCTGGATTCAGCGGTTCTTCATAAGCATCGTCAATGCCCGTAAAACCCTTAATTTCTCCTGCTCTCGCCTTAGCGTACAGCCCTTTGACATCGCGGGCTTCGCACACTTCTAACGGCGCTTTGACATACACCTCAACAAAATTTGGCTCGATCGCCCTAATTTCGTCGCGAATTGCTCTGTAGGGGCTAATAGCTGCCGTAATTGCCACAACTCCATTGCGGCTGAGTAGGTTCGCGACAAATCCAATCCGCCGAATATTAGTATCTCGGTCTTCTTTGCTAAATCCCAAGCCTTTTGACAAGTTGGTGCGAACGACATCTCCATCCAATATTTCAACTTTGCAGCCTAGAGCCTTCAATTCGGGTTCGAGAGCTTTGCTGATAGTTGTCTTGCCGGAACCGCTCAGCCCGGTGAACCATAAGATCAAACCTTTTTCCATTTTCAGCCGTTAATTAGTAACTGGGAAATTATAGGACGTAAAACTTTATAGATGCAGTTCCCCTTTTTTCTATTATCGTTATTCGCGGTGTCATCTTGGCAATATTTGCGCGCCAAAAAGGAGAAATCAAAATTTGCGATCGCCCCTGGGGTCATTTAGTCACAAAATTGTGCGACCGTCGAATAATTCCCGATTTATTATTTGTCAAGTCTTTACACATTAAAAGTTAATTTGCGATCGCCAACACCGGACATCTATCCCCTAGCACCTAACTGAGCCTTTAGCAATCTAAAATCTAAAATCTAAAATCTAAAATCCTATTGCCCATGTCTTCGGTCTTAAAAGCAGATGTTTTGGTAGTCGGCGGCGGCACCGGCGGCACCGCAGCAGCAGTCCAAGCAGCCCGCCGAGGTGCCAAAACTATTTTAGTCAGCGAATTCCCCTGGCTGGGAGGAATGCTGACTTCGGCCGGCGTTTCGGCCCCCGACGGCAACGAATTAGCAGCCTTTCAGACAGGTTTGTGGGGCGCGTTTCTCCGGGAAATCCAGCAGCGACAGCCGGGAGGTTTGGATTGGGGCTGGGTCAGTTTTTTTACTTACGATCCCCGCATTGGTGCTGAAATTTTTGCTGATTGGGTGAAATGTTTGCCGAACTTGCAGTGGATTTCTGGACAAACAGCCCTCCATGTGCTATGTGAAGGCAACAGAATTTCTGGGGTTCGGTTTGCAGATTTTACGGTGGCGGCGAAAATCACTTTGGATGCAACGGAATTGGGAGATTTGCTGGCTTTAGCGGATGTCGGGCACCGCTGGGGTTGGGAATTCCAAGCCGAGTGGGGAGAACCCAGCGCGCCGATATCCTCTAACGCTCTCACACAAAGGTATTCGGTGCAAGCTCCGACTTGGGTGGCAATCATGCAGGATTTTGGGGAAGGTGCGGTGGCGCCAGAAATTCCCGCGCCGCCTGTTGACAATCCCGATCGATTTTCCGATGCTTGGAAAGATTACACTCCCGAACAATTTCTCAATTACGGCCGACTTCCTGGGGGATTGTTGATGATTAATTGGCCGATTTGTGGTAATGATTATGGTGAAAAGGTCGATCGACTAATTGGATCGACAGCATCCCGAGAAGAATTCCTCCAAGAAAGTCTCTGGCACAGCCAAAGTTTCGCCCGCTTCATTCAAACCCAACTCGGCCCCCGCTACGGCTTAGCAGAGAACATTTTCCCCATTTCAAACATCCAAAATCAACAACATTCTTCCCTGCTTTCTGCCTTCGCCTTGCACCCCTACTACCGAGAAAGCCGCCGTTTGCGAGGGATAAGTACAGTCACAGAACAAGATATTTTGCCTTTTGCAGGCGCCAAAGTTGCGAAGTTGCCGGTAAATTCTCAGGGAATTTGCGAGACAATTGCGATCGGCAACTATGCAAATGACCACCACTACACCACCGGCGACATTCCCTTGCAGCCCAAATCCATCCGCTGGGGCGGCCGCTGGACGGGCACTCCGTTTACAATTCCCTACAGTGCGCTAATTCCCGAGAGTGCAGACGGTTTGCTGGTTTGCGAAAAAAATATTTCCGTGTCTCACATCGCCAACGGTGCAACTCGCTTGCAGCCTGTTGTGATGAATATCGGGCAGGCGGCGGGGATGGCTGCGGCTTTGTGCGCCGAAACTGGATGCGGGCCGCGCGATTTGCCTGTCAGAGTTTTGCAGGAAGCTTTGCTGCAAGATTCCGAGGCGAGGGCGGCAGTTGTTCCTTTATTTAATTTGACACCGGAGCGATCGGACTGGCTACATTGGCAGCGCTATTATCTCGATCGACCTCAAGCATATCCCGCCAGCGGCGAATGTCCTTTGTTCGTCAAAAGCGATGGAAAAACCCGGTTTCTCCAGAAAAGCCCTGTATTTGAACCCAGAACCTTGACATTTGAACCGGGTTTCTGTGTAAATCCCAGCAGTAAAACAGCAAATACCCAAAGCGAATTTACCGGAATTTTCCGCCGTCTGGGCGCACAAGACTGGACGCTAACGCTGACAAGTCCCGCATCCTTAGCCGGTCAAACTTGGCAACTCGTGACTTTGGACTGGGAAACCGACAGATTTTTAGAGAGTTGCGAAACCGAAAAGCCTCTGACAGTATGGGGCAGGCTGAATTTTTCTGGTGCTTGGCTGCGGTTGGAAGCAGTAGCATGGAATGGCTGAGGTTTTTTGCAAAGTTCCGAAATTCCCAGAAATCTATCCTGATCGATCGGGGCAAGTCTGTATCAGGTAATAGACACTGACACGGATACTACCCATGCACACCTACACTGCAATTGCTTTACTGAGCCTGTTGGGCATTACCTTGAGTGCCAGCGCCCAGAGTGCTTTTGAATGCCTAGTCGAACTGCTGGCAATTGCCACTGCGGATTATATTGTCTTGGCGCCAACTCAACAACAAAAAGGCGATCGTTCTCCTGAAAGAGGCAGCGGACGCAGACAGTTCATTCAGCCTCATCTTTACACCCATCACATACCAGCATTTTAATGGCATGGGACGAAAGGGAGTTCCACCAATGAGTCGGTTTCGGCCGCCAGTGTCGATCGGATTTTCTGGGATTCTAGGAAAGTCAGGTTCGTCTCGGCACTGCACTTCTTTTTGACCCGCAATCAACGGGTACCGTGCCACGCAAGCTCGCTTTGTGGAGATCCCAAAATTTTAGACCCAAGTTCGGGCTCGGGTGATTAAATGCTGCAAGTGAATCTAAAATCTCAAACTTGTTCGCTCGCCCCCATCGAAGAATCGAAAAATGGAAAATCGACTGACAGTCATGATAGATATTTTTTGTGTGTAAAAAATGATAGATCGAGCTTCAACCGCCATCTATCGAGAGATTTACTCTTTCGATATTTGGCGGTTTTGTATGTTCAAGGCTGTAAATACATTTCACCCTGTCAAGTTAAACCACTAAAATTTACTGTGGGTGACACAATTTGAAAAGTTAAATAATTCTCGCATCATGTTTTTTGAATAGTCTGGCAATTTCTGGGAAATCAATCCTGATGAGCAAGGGGAAAGTCGGTATCTCTAAATAGACACTGACACGGATACTACCCATGCAAACCTACACTGCAATTGCTTTACTGAGCCTGTTGGGCCTTAGCTTGAGTGCCAGCGCCGCTCTCTCCATTGAATCCCCAGTCGAACAGCTAGAAACTGCCACCGCTCAATATATGTTGTCAGCGCAAACTCAACAAAGAGGAGATCGCCCTGCCCGCAGAGGCAAGGGACGGCTTGAGTTTATGGAGCCCAGCGCTGACACTGCGGCACTACAACAATTTTAATCGCATTGCCAGAAAGCTAGTTCCGCAACTGATACCAGTTCCAACAAGTAATGCAACTATAGGATATCTTCCAAACCCCCAGCTCACCAGTCATTCCCAATTCTTTAATCTTCAATGCTTCAATGCTTCAATGCTTCAATGGTATGACTTGTTTCGACGCTGGTTTCGAGGCCGCCCGTGTCGATCGATCGGATTTTCTGAGATTATAGGAAAGTCAAGTTCCAATGCCAACTGCACTTTTTGTTGATACTCCTTAGGAGATTTTTTGTGTAATAAATTGTACTATATAAACCTGGAACCGCCATCTACCTAGAGATAGACTCTAGTATATGGCGGTTTTGTATTGGAAACGCTCTCATTCTCCCCCTCGGACATTCTCCCCCTCTCGGAGCCGCCTCAAATTCCTCCGATCGCAATAGTTCTTTACCTTATCCCTCCGCCGGTGCGGTTTAATTTTCAATGGCTGCACTATAATAAACGTGCGATAACTAACTTATATATAAGTACACCCTGAGTGCAGAGGGTGAACCACTTGACTTAAATTCGCCAATAAGAAGCACTTATTCGGTGTCGATCGCCTTTAAGCCAATGCCCAGTGACATCCGGAAAATTAATCGGCCTGAATATTAGGGTAGGTGGCAAGCTTTCCAGCGACAGTCGGCTATGCTTGATTCGGCGCTCTTGTAATAATTTAATGGAGGATCGCAAGATACCTCCTAGTTTGGCTATTTCGGGGATTGTGATGAAAAATGACTCTTTAGATCTGGTCAAAAGCCTCAGCCCTAGTGCAATGGATCAGATCATGCTATATCTGGCGTTTAGCGCCATGAGAACCAGTGGGCACAGGCACGGGGCGTTTCTAGACGCGGCCGCAACGGCGGCTAAGTGTGCCATTTATATGACCTATATGGAGCAGGAAAACAACCTGCGGATGACCGGACACTTGCATCACATTGAGCCTAAACGGGTGAAAGTGATCGTCGAGGAAGTCCGGGAAGCTCTGACTAAGGGAAAATTGCTGAAAATGTTGGGTTCCCAAGAACCTCGATATTTGATTCAGTTTCCTTATGTCTGGCTGGAACAGTATGCTTGGCTTCCGGGACGCCCTCGGATTCCGGGAAACAGCTTGACTGCGGATGAAAAAAAATATCTCGAAGCCAAGATTCCTCCTAATCCGCCTGACGCTCAACTGATCAATTCTTTTCAGTTTATGGAGTTGATCGAGTTTCTGCACAGGCGATCGCAAGAAGATCTGCCTCCGGAAAGGCGAATGCCTTTGAGCGAAGCTCTAGCAGAACACATCAAACGCCGCTTGATCTATTCCGGAACGGTGACTCGGATAGATTCTCCTTGGGGAATGCCTTTTTATGCCCTCACCCGCGCTACTTACTCTCCGGCAGAGCAGGAAGAGCGCACGTTTACGATGGTGGAGGATACGGCTCGATATTTCCGGCTGATGAAGGATTGGGCGGAAAAACAACCCAAGGTGATGCGAGTTATGGAGACTTTGGATATCCCGCCGGAACGGCTCGACCAAGCTGTTGAGGAATTAGATGAAATTATTCGCAATTGGGCCGATCGCTATCACAAGCGGGGCGAACCAACAATGATTGTACAAATGGTTTTTGGGCCGCAAGACGACGCTTAGTTTAATTAGTCATTGGTCATTGGTCATTGGTCATTGGTCATTGGTCATTGGTCATTGGTCATTGGTCATTGGTCATTGGTTATTGCTTCACAGTAATCACTAATGATTAATAACTAATAATCGGGGAGGCAGAAACCGGGTTTTTTTGCGAAAATATTGCGTTAATGCCGGGAATTTTGGTAAAAAACCCGGTTTCTTGGGTCGCGATCGCGCGAGGGCACTGACTAAGCTAAAAAAGCCTTCCAGACAGAGGCTAAGACGATCGCAGCGATCGCTCCTATGAGTGTATTAAAAAAATTCACTACCTCGTTCGTCAGCCACTCAAACTTTGATTGCACCGTCGCGCCAATCACGCTCTCGATGTTGGTAGCAATAAAAGCTGCAATAACACAAAAAACAATTCCTGTCAAGTCAATTAAACCCACAGCCCAACTCAAAACCGCAATCAGAATCGATCCCGCAATACCGGCGATCGTTCCTTCCAAACTGACGGCCCCTTCCGTACCCCTAGGTACAGGCTGCAACGTAGTAATCAAAAACGTATGCTTGCCGTAAGCTTTGCCGATTTCGCTAGCGCAGGTATCGGAAAGTTTGGTACAAAAACTCGCCGCATAGCCCAGCAACAACAGGTAAATCACCTCTTGTGGCACAGGCATGGAGCCTGTCTCTCCTAAAATAGATAATGCCAAAACTCCCACCGCGCTCATTGTTGCGGTTAAAGCCGAACCCCAGACATTTTCCGGGCCTCGGGCGCCCGATCGCTTTTCGGCAATGCCTTGGGCTTCTTTTTGGGCTTTCCCGATGCGGGTAACTCCAGATCCGACAAGAAAGTAGAACATCACCACAGCATAGCCTCGCCATCCCAAACAGCCCCAGATGATGACACCCAGCAGCCAACCGTGGAGTTGTCCAGCCGGAGTAAGCAATTTTTTGGGAGCAAGGGTGGCGATCGCGAGTAAAAATGTATTGAGGGCGATCGCCACCAACCAAGGATTAGACCAAGATAAATAATTAAAGAACAATTCTGAATTCTGCATCTAGTACCTCCATGAGCCAAGTCATATTTCATCTTGCCTTCCCCGTGACAGATATTGCGCAAACCAAAGCCTTCTACGTAGACGGGCTCGGCTGCCAATTAGGTCGCGAATCACCGAATTCTGCGATTATGGGCCTGTGCGGCCATCAAATAGTCGCCCACGTCAGCCGCGAACCTTTGACACCTCAGCGAGGCATCTATCCCCGGCATTTTGGGTTAATTTTTACGGACGAGGATGACTGGGAAGGGTTGCTAAAAAAAGCCCAGCAAAACAACTTGAATTTCTATCAAGAACCGAGAAGGCGATTTGTCGGTTTGCCCACAGAGCACCGCACTTTCTTCTTAGAAGACCCTTTCCACAATATACTGGAGTTCAAGTATTACTGCGAAGCTGAAGCAATTTTTGGCCGCAGCGAATACGCTGAAGTCGGCGATGCAGTTTAGTGGTAGCCTCGTAGGGTGGGTCAGAATAGAGTTATTTTTTTGATAATTGAGAATCAATCTCTCTTATTGAAAAGGAATCGCATTCCGAACGATCGAACCCGCAATCAAAATAGGTTCGATCGTTTGGAATGCAAGTCCTCTGATATTGAACAGGACTTGCATTCCAAACGATCGAACCCGCAATCAAAATAGGTTGGTAGTCAGGACTTTAGTCCTCAGATTGAGAAAAGGACTCGCATTCCGAACGATCAAACCTAAGAGACATGATATTAATAATTTTTCAATGGTTCTGAGAGAGCCTCGGCAACCGCTTTTAAACTGCTGGAATGCCTCGCCATCATCCCATGGGCGAACACGGACAATTTTACTTCTTTTGCCGCCGATATTTGCGAACTATTCGACGGCACGATGATGAAATCCCAATCAGTCCAAATCGAAGTAAAATTCAGCTTCTCCAACAAGGCAGCATCTCGATTTAAATCTTCCAGAAAAGCACTGCCAGGACGCATTTGAACGCAGCCTTTTCCCCAGAGAGTGTAAGCCGTCCAAGTACCGCTGTGAGGCGAAGATATGGCAATAAAGCGCTGCACTCGGTTCGTGCCGCCTAACCTTTGCAGGTAGTAGCGAGTTACTAAACCGCCCATGCTCAACCCTACTATATCTAAACGCTGTTGTGGCTCGAAGTTTTTGTCTATATAGTTTGCCATTTGTTTGGCTAATTCGTCTATGCTGGCGTTGCCCCAGTGGGGCGAGAGATCGAGGGTGTAGACTGACCAACCTAAATCTCTGAGGTAGGCAGACATTTTGTAAAAAATTCCTGATTTTCTGAAGATTCCGTGAATTAGCAAGACTGGGTTGCGACTGAAATTGCTATTCATTTTTAAGTGGGAATTTTATTTTTAATCGGTGCTTCTAGTTCTTCTACTAATGCGTTAATACTTTGGGAATCTGTCACCATTTGGCGGTGCAGCATGACGTTGATTTTAACTTCTTTACCTACTGGCATTTGGGAGCTGTTCGACGGTACAATCATCATGTCAAAGGGCGTCCACATTGATGTAAAGTTTATGCGTTTGAGCACGGTTACATCTTGGTTCAAATCGCGCAGCAAGCTGCTATCGGGGCGCATATCCAGGTATCCTGGTAGGGGTAGGGAATAGGCGGTGAGGGTTCCTCTGTGGGGGGAAGATATGGTGATGAAACGCTGGACTCGGTTAAGGCCTCCGAGTCGCTGGACGTAGTAGCGGCTGACGATGCCTCCCATGCTGTAGCCTACTATGTCTAAAGCCTGTTCTGGATCGAACGTCTCAGAGATGTAGTCTGCGAGTTGCTTGGCTAGGGAGTCGAGGCCGAGGCTGCCGTCGTTGGGGGTGAGGTTGAGGCTGTGGACACACCATCCGAGTTGGGTGAGGCGGGCTGACATTTGACTGAATATGGTTTTGGTGTCCCAAATTCCGTGTATCAGGATGACGGGATTGCGATCGAGCGAACTGTTCATTTGAAAAGAAAATTGCTTGCTGATTACAGCATAAATTACTCCCGGGCGTGAGTTTGACCCCTACTAGGACAGCTAGCGAATCGGATCGAGGTATCGCGGGCAAATCGGAAATCAGTCATAAATTCTGAGATAATCTTGTAAATAAGTGCAAAGTAAGGCGGGGATTACTGAGTAAAAATTACTACAATGTCTGCGTTTTTAATCAAAAAATGTAAATTTTGATTAAGAAATATAGACAAAGGTTGCCTTACCTCGTAATCTGACTTTGTTGACAAACTTGTACAAATTTCTCTAAAAGAACAAAAGGAGTAAGTCTAATGTTTGGTTTTATCAAAAATTTCTTCGGCGGTATTTTCGGCTTTTTCGCCAGACTGTTGGGCTTGAAAAAGTCTGAATATTTCCTAGATTTGGGCGAATCTCCGGCGAAAGAACCGGCAAAGGTTGCACCTGCCAAGGTCGAGCCTGCTGCTGTCAAGAAGGCTGAGCCTGTTGCGGCCGCACCGGCTTCATTTGAGCCTGTTAAGTCTGAGAAATCTGAGAAGTCTGAACCGGCTAAGAAAGCTAAGGTAGAGAAAAAGTCTAAGAAGGAAAAGGAACCAGTCGCTAGCGTTGCTGCTAAGACTTCGGAACCCGCCAAGGTACCTGCTGCTGCAACTAACGGCAAAGTGCCGAGTCAAGCTGAACCGATTCGGACTTTTGCTCCTAATAATTTAATGCCGACACCCACTGGAACTCGTCGCAGCCCTGGTCCCAGCATGAACAATTTCCGGGAAATGGCCCGTCAGGTGAAAACCAAGTAGGAAATTGAGAATTGGTAATAGGGAATTGGGGATTGGATAATTCCCAATGCTGGGGTTAAGAATTAAAAATGGCATTCCTCATTTTTAATTTTTAACTCTTTTTTTATTCCCTATTTCCTTGGTTCCTGAGAAAGGCTAATCCGCTGTATAGCTGGAACGCAGGGTCCCAAGGAGTTTCGGATTTGCGATCGATCTCTACACGAGACTCAATCTTGCTTAACATATGCGTGTAATCGAGGACTGTCTCCGCAAAAGGAGTAAATTCCGACCACACTGTAACGTCAAGTTGTTGGTCAAATATTTCCAGCAAGTGATTCCAGTTAATTCGGGTGGTACTTTGAGGCATTTGTGGGGATTTTTTGACTCGGTTCGTTTTGTTTTTCGGGTGCGGTGAAGCTGGGATAGTATCTGAAATTTTGGTGAAGTCAACGCCTTGTTTAAATTCGTAACTTTGGTCGCAAATTCGCAGAATGCAGTTTCTGCTGGGAATGTGCAAGTCGCAGATTTGAGCGTAATCTTGAGTGATTTCTTTGTGGCGAAATTGCTCGGTTCTGCGGTTGGGCGAGTAGTCCATGATTTCTATGAACATTGGCAACAATCCTTCTACTCTTTGGCTGACTTCTGACCAGTTAAATTCTATAAAACCGAGCCGATTTAGGCCATCTTTACAAACAACCGCTGGGGAAGACAGAGACTCGAAGTGTTGCACTCGGAAGATTTGGATTTGTTGAATGTCGGCTAGGGTTGCCCAAAATACGGGAATGCCGGCGTTGAGAAGTTCTTGGCCGTAAATTCGGAGTTCGGCGATGGGGCCGGTTTTGTAGAGTCTCCAGCCGCGGCTTTGGATTTGCATCCGGGTTGTATAGGCGTCGATTTTGAAGATTCTGCTGATATTTTTTATGGCTGCGGGTTTGTCTTCGGGACTCACGGGTTCGAGGATGAGGAGTCCGGGCTCGAGGCTGCTGGGGTCGTTTTTGGCGGTTTCGATGGCTTGTTGGCGGAGGTTTTGTTGTGCGGTTTCAATCCGTTGAATGCCTTGGCGGGCGAGTGAGACTATTTTGGGGTTGGTGATGTCGCGGAGTATTTGTTTGTAGGTTGTTTGGGCTTTGTCGGGGTTGTTGGTGAGTTCGTAGTAGCGGCCGATGTAGTATTGCACCCAGGGATTTTCGGGGGATTCTTTTTGCAGTTGTTTGATGAGTTGGGCGGCGCCTTTGTAGTCTTGGCTTTCTAGGGCGGTGGCTATTTGGTGGATGTCTGTCATGGCGGTTGCGGGAATGCGGTTGTTTCTATCTTGGCTGATGTTTGGTTGGTTGCGCCAGTGGTTAACAACTTTCGCTTTTATGTTGGTGTGTGATTTTTGGCTTTGCGCAAAAATAAGATTGGGATTTTTTAACTGCGGATGAACGCGGATGTGTAGAGTATGTTTCCCAGAAGTGCTCTATGATATTTGGGCTGGTGTTTGTTAAAGTTGATTGGAATTAATGCTTAAGGTGTATGAACCTTTGCTGGTGCGATCGAGTCCTTGAACAACTATTTTGTAAGTGCCGTTACTGGGCAATTTTACGATGATTTGGGATTCTCTGCCATTCACGCGAACAGGTTTGATGTCTGAAATTTTATCGCCGCTGGGAGCGATTAGTGTGATGAAATGGTCGAATGACCTGCTTTTGAGGTCGATGGTGACGGATTGACCTGCACGTCCTTGGAAGCTGTGTTCGCGCGACAAGCTGCCGTTGGAAAGGGTGGGGTCGCCGTCTTTGAGGGCTCCCCGCTGCTGTAGGATGGAAAGAGGGGTGAGTTTTGGTCGATCGACATTGCTCAAATCTAAGCCAAAATTTGTCACTGGTGCCTCTGGGCCATTTCCTCCTCTGACTGCGATGATAAAGGCTGTTTTTTTGTTGGGGTCTGGGATTACTTTGTCAATAAATTGTCTTTGTATTTTTTCGGCGTTTAAAACTTTTGGTTGGTTAAAATTGGGTTGTGAAATACAGAAAAGCGCGCTTCCATCTAGATTGCGGGCTGCGTAGAACCAATATTTTTGACTGTTAGTTATAAATTCGTTTCTGCTGAAGATAGTCAATCTTTCAAGTTGCGGTAGTTGTTGGTTGCGGCGGCAATTTTTATCGATGTATATTTCGTTGGCTGGCGGCTGCGGTTGGGCCAAGACTACTGGTGTGATGGCGGTGATAACTGCTGAGATGAGGGTGAGGCCCAGGGGGAGGGTTTTCATGAATATTTGCCTCTATTTATTGTTGTCTGGTATTGTACTGAATGCGCGGACACATTCTGCGAGTTTTTTTTCGCCAAAATCAGGTAGTTGGCTGATGTTGAGTTGATACCATTTACTGAAATCGAAGGGTTTCCCGGAGGAGAATTCCCATTTAGGGCGATCGTAACCTGGGTCGGGAGGATATGCTACTGTTTTAATATTAAAAGTGTTCTGACTAATTGTACCTTTCAGACAGCTATTGTCGCTCGTATTGCTGCGGTATTCAAAGGCTGTGAAGGTTTCACCTGTTTTCTGGAAAATCATATATTGAGTGGCTATGCGGTTGGCTTCTGGTATTTCTCCATAAAAATATTGGCCGTCTGGTAGGTTTTGCAGTGTCTGTGCGGGCTGGGCAAAAATGGGTAAGCAGCAAATACTGAAGATTGCTAGGTTGGTGCTGAGTATGATTTGCGATCGCCCTTTCATGATATTTTTAGTTGTTTTGTGCTGCTCTTTGATAACACAAAATTAGGCTGATTTGCTGGTTAGTGATAAGATTAACGCAGGAATGACTTCATTCAGTTGACCTGTGACAGATGACAGTTGACTGCTTGAGGGCGACCTCTACCTGGAAGTCCGAGGATTGGAGTAATGAATAGTCTTCTTTTAATTCTCCCGCTCAGGGGGGCGGGCTTTAAACCAATTCTTTCTGGTAAAAATTGGTTTGACGCGCTAATTGAAGCGGGAAGGTGCGCCGTGCGCACCCTACATAATTTTCTGCATCTATAGCCGCGATTGGATAGGTGAGGTATGAGTGCGATCGCAGTTCTTGGCGCGTCCGCGAGCTTACTATATAATCTAGGGTAAGAGGGCACTCATCCCAACAACGTCGGCGAACTTACACCAGAACTGCTAGAGAACTGATTTTATTTCAATTCAACGTTTACGGTAGCAGACATCCCGGGTGCAATCCGCGATTCATAGCCTTTAATGCTTTCGGCATCAAACACAACTTTCACCGGAATCCGCTGCACTACTTTGGTGAAGTTTCCCGTGGCATTGTCGGGAGGCAATAAGGAGAATTGAGCGCCAGAAGCTGGGGAGAAACTATCGAGACGACCTTCAAATTTGCGGTTGCCAAAAGCATCTAATTTGATTTCTACTTTTTGACCGGGTTTCATGTTTGCTAATTGCGTTTCTTTGAAGTTAGCAATTACCCATAAATCGTTGCTGACGATCGCCATTAACGGAGTTCCAGACTGCACCCGCTGCCCCACTTCAACGGATTTGCGGCCGATTTGTCCGGCGGCGGGTGCGGTGATATTCGTGTAGGAAAGTTGCAGTTGAGCGTCTTTAACCGCAGCTTCCGATTGGGCGATCGCAGCCTTAGCAGCATCATACTGCGATCGGCTGACTTTAGTTTGTTCGCCCGTAGCTTGAGCCTGCTGCAATCCGCCCTTCGATGCAGCAAGTTTAGCTTCAGCGGTGCTGATGCCTTCTTGGGCTACAGCGACTTTAGCTTGGGCGCTGGCGACGGCGACTTGGGCTTGCGCGACTTGAGCTTCGGCTTGTTTAACTCCTTCTCGAGCTTGGGCTACTGCTGCGATCGCTGCGGTTACGCCTTCTTTGGCTTGGGCTAAACGCGCTCTAGCTTGAGCAATTCCTTGTTGGGCTGCGGTGGTTTGGCCAGCGGCTACTTCGTAGGCTGCTTTGGATGCTTCTAATTGCTGGCGGGCGATCGCACCTTCTTGCTGCAAACTTTCGTACCGTTTATAATCTGCTTGCGTTTTCACGAGATTAGCTTGCGCTTGCACTAGCTGAGCTTGCGCTGCGGCAATGCCGGCTTCGGCTTCCGTCACTTTAGCTTCAGCTTGGGGAATTACAGCTTCAGCTTGGGCAACTTTGGCTTGCGCTGCGGGCACGCCGGCTTCGGCTTGGGCGACAGCAGCTTCGGCTGCGGGTACGCCTTGTTGGGCTTCTCTAATGGCTGCTTGGGCGGTGGAAATGCCAGCGTTGGCGGTGCCGATATCTCCTTGAGCTTGGGCTGTTTTGCCTTGGCTGGTTTGGGCGGCTAGGGAAATATTGGCTTGGGCTGCTTCGGCTTGGCGGCGGGCGTTTTCCAAAGCTGCTTGGGATTGTTGCAGTTTAACTTGGTAGTCGCGGGGGTCGAGTTTGATCAGCAGTTGTCCGGGTTTTACTTGTTGGTTGTCTTCTACCAAGACTTCGCCGACTGTACCGTTGATGCGGCTGCTGACTTGGTGGATGTGTCCGGCAACTGTGGCGTTTTCGGTTTCTTGGTGGATGGAGGCGTATTGCCAGTAGTTGTAGCCGAAGCTGCCTGCGGCGATCGCCCCGATGCCCAGCGCTGCTAAAATTATCGCTTTGGTGGGTTTTTTCTTCGGCGTTTCAGGCGTCGGCAGGGGTGCTTGGATTTCTGTTTCGGCGCCGGTTTTGAGTTCGGCGGGGGCGCTGACTTCTGTTTCTGGCGCGGGGATTACTGGTAGGCTTTTTGCTATGGTGTCGTCGATCGGCTTTTCTAATACAGCTACTGCTTTGCCTTTGCCGTTACCGTTGAATTCTGCTGGGTTGATTTCGTTTGTGCCTTTCATGGTATTTGACTCCTGATACTTTAGTAAGATGTCGTTTGTTTAGGGTACGTAGTTTTTATTTAGTAAGACGGCTTTTTTTAAGGGTGCGTAGTATTTTGCGGTTATTTGTAATGTAGTGGAGGTAGATGCTGCTGCGCTTCACTCGCAAGAGCGATTTGTCGGTTTAGGACAGGTTGACGATCGCCCGATCGATCAATTGAGAAAACAGTTCTCGATCGGCTTCTGGAATGCCTTCGACTGCTCGATCGCGGATTTGGGCTACCAGCGGGGGCAATACCTCTTGCAGTGCCGTACCGGAATCTGTCAGCCAAATGCGCCAAATGCGCCGATCGCGCGTGTCTCTCTCCCGGCGGACTAGGCCTCTTTCTTCCATGCGATCGAGTACGCCTGTCAGTGTACCGCCTACCTGTTGCAGTTTGTCGCCAATGCTGGAAGTCGGCAAACCGTCTTCTTGCCACAAGCAGCACAGTACCAGCCAGTGAAATGGTGTCAGCCCAAAAGGTTCGAGTGCCTCTTGCAGCCTGCGAGTCCCTAGCTGCCCCAGCAGTTTGATGCGGTAGCCCAGGCTGTAGGGGGCGAGAACGTCGTGCCACCGAGCTAGATATGTGCGATCGACTGTGGATGTAGTAACCATAGGTTTATTACTTCGCGTTCGTATTATTAGTGTAAGATGTTTTTTGGGAGATGTCAAGGGCGGAAGTAGGGTTTTTTGGTTAGGGCAAATGCTACGCTCAAACCGAGAATCCGCCAGGGGTTTAAACCCCTGTCTCAGAGCTGCGAGTCGGTTGAAACCGACTAAAAAACTCACGCTGAATTCAATTTGTTAGTCCACTTTTAGTGGACTTTAGCTGTGAGTCAGGGGTTTCAACCCCTGGCGGACTCGCGGACTCGCGGACTGGCGGACTCGGGGGCGCACTCCCAGACTGTGGCGCTGCCGAGGGTGTGTAGCTTTCAATACTATTATCGATCGCACCCCCAACCGCCCAGCGTGCCGGATCTCCTTCTGGGGAAGTGTGTTTACAATTCTTAATTTTTCTTAAACTAGAAAGGGTAAATCTAGTTTGCGATCGGAATTTATGTTGCTTCCAGCGGACAAACGCACCAAGTTAGACGACACGGACGACAATCTGTTCTATGCCTATCCCCGGTTGGTGACGCACGTAGACGAGGGATTCATTCAGCAACTAACCGATTTGTATCGGGAACGGCTGAAACCGAATACTCGGATTTTCGATATGATGAGCAGTTGGGTGTCTCACTTGCCCGATGAAATGGAATTTGCCCATGTTGAAGGGCACGGCATGAATGAAGAGGAGTTGGCAAAAAATCCCAGACTGAATCATTATTTCGTGCAAAATTTGAACGCAAATCCTCAATTGCCGCTGCCGGATGCAGAGTTTGACGCGGTTGTCAACTGCGTTTCGGTGCAGTATTTGCAGCACCCGGATGCGATTTTTGCCGAGATTCACCGGATTTTGAAGCCGGGGGGCGTGGCAATTATCAGTTTTTCCAACCGGATGTTTTATCAGAAAGCAATTGCGGCTTGGCGGGAAGGTTCTGAGGGCGATCGGGTAAAATTAGTCCAGGGTTACTTTGATTCTGTCAAAGGAGCGAACATACCCGGATTTAGCAAGCCGGAAGTAATTGTTCGCAAGCCTAACTTGCCGAGTTTTATGCAAATGCTGCGAATAGGAAGTGGCGATCCGTTTTATGCGGTAGTTGCTTACCGCCAAAGTTAGGATTTTTTTTAACGTTTGTAGTGAGGACTTTAGTCCGCTAATTTTTTAGAGGACTAAAGTCCTCACTACAAACCGAGCCCGAGTTACGCTCTTTAGGTTAGAATATATAGAACAGTTGCTCCTTAAATATGGAAAATAAACTTTTGCAACGCATCACACTCGATCCAAATATCTGTCACGGAAAACCCTGTATTCGCGGACTCAGATATCCAGTAGAGTTGATTCTTGAATTACTTAGTTCAGGTATGAATGCTAAAGAAATTATAGATGATTATGACGATTTAGAACACGAAGATATTCTAGCTGCTTTGCTATTTGCAGCGCGGCTGACTCAAGTGAAAAGCATATATCGAGTATTAGTGTAATGAAGTTTTTGGTAGATGCACAATTACCAGTACGTTTGGCGCGCGTTCTGCAATCTGCTGGTTGCGATACTATTCATACTAAGGATTTACCTCGACTAAACGCAACTCCCGATTCAGAAATTAACTTGCTTTCAATGCAAGAAAGCAGAATTTTTATCACCAAAGATCGAGATTTTCTCGATTAATTTATGATTAACCAGCAACCTTACAAGCTGTTGATATTGACGACAGGCAACATAAATAATAACCAACTTATAGACTTATTTATGAATAACTAGCCGCATTTGGTTGAAATATTTGAGGAACATTCATTGATAGAAATGAAGCGCGAGACAATTGTAGTCCACCAGTAATAATCAAGTAGGTAAAACCTTGAGATGAAGCCATATCAGCAAATAGAAATTGACGAATGCGGCGAGCCTTTAGTGCCAATTCCACCCGAACATTTTGCTTTTGAAATGCCTCACCCTTACCAAAAGTTGGGTGCTCCGTATCACAACAGCAAAGCAGATTCGCCTTACTATTTGCGGCAAGGAGTTGTAGATAGTTTAATTGCAGCTCAAACGCAGCTACAGCAAAATTATCAAAATTGGAAAATTCTGATATTTGACGCTTATCGGCCCGTGGAAGTTCAGCAATTTATGGTAGATTATACTTTTAATCAAATTGCCGTAGCTCAAGGCTGCGAATTTCCGGTTTCCGAAGACAAACGCCAAGTAATTATAGAACACGTATATCAATTTTGGGCTGTACCGAGCCTCGATCGCGCGACGCCTCCCCCTCACAGTACAGGTGCAGCTTTAGATATAACTTTAGTCGATGAAAATTATCTGCCAATTGATATGGGTTCTCCGATTGATGAAATATCAGAACGTTCTTATCCCGATTATTTTGGTAATAGCGAGGAGCCGCAAGAACAAGAATATCACCGGCGCAGGCAAATATTAAAAGATGCGATGATAGCGGCTGGTTTTCAGCAGCATCCTAACGAGTGGTGGCATTTTTGTCTGGGCGATCAAATGTGGGCATGGTTGACAAATCAAAACAATAGTGGTAGTCAAGTTATCGCCCGATACGGCCGCTATTAAAATGGTACGCAGTTATCAGGAATCTGGTTTCAGGGCAATTCTGTACCCATAAAGTAGAAAAGTGCGATCGCAACCGCCAATACACTTAGAATGTTCTCGCATTCCTGAAACCCTTGCTTTTATTACTTCTTCCTTCTTCCTTCTTCCTTCTGTCAACTGTCAACTGTCAACTGTCAACTGTCAACTGTCAACTGTCAATTCTTCCTTCTTTTTGGTCGGCTATTGCCAGCGGGGTAGCGGTGCTTTAAAATTAACGAGAGCGAACAAGTGCAGGCACATCGAGCCAGCACCGCAAACCCTAAAGGATAACTCAGAGTTCACCCAATGAAAGCACTCATCCTCTCTGGCGGCAAAGGAACACGCTTGCGTCCCCTCACCTATACGGGTGCTAAGCAGTTGGTTCCTGTGGCAAATAAGCCGATACTGTGGTACGGAATTGAAGGAATTGTGGCGGCTGGGATTACGGATATTGGGATTATTATTAGTCCCGAAACCGGGGAAGAGGTGAAGGCGAAAACAGGAGATGGCTCTCGTTTCGGTGCAAAAATTACTTATATCTTGCAAGCAGAGCCGGCGGGACTCGCTCACGCGGTGAAAATTGCTCGACCATTTTTGGGCGATTCTCCGTTTATTATGTATTTAGGAGATAACTTAATTCAAAATCAGTTAGATCCGTTCTTAGAGATTTTTAACAAGCAAAAACTAGACGCTCTGATCTTGCTGCGTCCAGTTCCAAATCCCAGTTCTTTCGGTGTTGCAAAAGTTGATGAAAACGGGCGAGTTTTGCAGTTAGTAGAAAAACCCAAGGTTCCGCCGTCGAATTTAGCACTGGTGGGGATTTACTTTTTTGCTCCTAGTATCCACGAGGCGATCGCTCAAATTCAACCCTCGGCCCGCGGGGAACTGGAAATTACCGATGCCATCCAAGAGCTCATCAATCAGCAAAAACACGTAGAAGCCTGCAATTTAGAGGGTTGGTGGCTGGATACGGGTAAAAAAGATGATTTGCTGAGTGCAAACCAAATCATTTTAGATAGCTGTATCGTAGCTTCAACTGAATTAAAAGTAGACGCCAAAAGTCAAATTATCGGGCGAGTGCAAATAGGCGAAGGCAGTGAAATCATTAATTCTACAGTTCGCGGGCCTGTGGTAATTGGGGAAAATTGCCGCATTGAAAATTGCTTTATCGGGCCTTACAGCAGTATTGCCGATCGCGTGACGATGGTTGATGCTGATATCGAGCACAGTGTAATATTGCAAGGGGCGAAAATAGTTGGCATTCACCAGCGAATTGTTGACAGCGTGATCGGGCAGCGAGCTCAACTCACCAATGCGCCTGCACGTCCAAAAGCTCTGCGGTTTATGATTGGTGATGACAGTCAAATTGAGTTAGTATAACCTGGGATTTGCACTATTCTCGTAGGGGCAATTTACCCGATGGTGCGCGTTGCTACGTCTACGAGATGGTGCGCCTCGGCGCACCTTAAATTAATAAGGAGGCGGAAGATTGCAGTACGAAGAAATACCAACTCAACAAATTATAGATAAATTGCGGCAAACTTTGGAGCCACGAATTGGTATTGCTGAGCCGCTATCGGGAATAGCAAATAGTACGATCGCCCAAAATGAAGATGACGAAGACATCGCCCTTCTGAAAGCGGGCTTTGACATTTATAACATCCCAATTACATCTTACCAAAGGCGCCTCGGTTCCGCAGTCATCGCCGTTAGGAAAATAGTCCGAAAATTGCTCAAGCCCGTACTTGACAGACAAGTAATTTACAATTTTGCTAATACCCGCGTCGTGCAAACATTGAGCACACGGTTGCAAAAATTGCAAGAAAGTCAACAAACCCTAGAGAAAAAAATTCAATCGGAATTCAGCGGCGGATGTCCCGAAGTGACGGCGCAGCTTGAGACTCAACAAAAGGCGATCGCAACTTTTCAGTCTGAAATAGAGCAAATCAAAGCAGTCCAGCAGCAACATACTGCTATTTTAGAAGAGATTACCGCTCAATTGCTCGATCGACCGCAATCAAACATCAAAAATGACCCAAAATAATTGGCTCGCAAGCCCCCAATTTATTCGCCTGAGTAATGCTTAAATAAAAAAATCCAAAACTCTTCAATTTTTCAATCCTTCAATCCGTCAATCCCTAATCCCTCAATCCGTCAATCTGTCAATCCGTCAATCTGTCAATCCCTCAATCTGTCAATCCCTCAATCTAAAATCTAAAATCTAAAATCTAAAATCGAATGACTTTCCTGCCAATATGCTCGTTAATTATAGTCAACTATAACGGTCTGCGCCACACCAAAGATTGCCTAAAATCTCTACAAAAACTTGCGTATCCAGAAGAGCAACTTGATTTAATTGTAATTGATAATTGTTCTCAAGATAATTCGGTTAATGCGCTGCGCGAACTGTTTCCGAAAGTTCGCATATTTGTTAATACCGCCAACAACTTTGCGAAAGCCCTCAACCTCGGGATCAGCGAAGCGAAAGGGCAATATATCGGATTTCTAAATAACGATGCAACGCTTGAGAGTCGTTGGTTAGAGACGCTTGTTCAACGGCTAGCAAGTGACCCAAAAATAGGTGTAGCTAGCGGCAAATTGCTGTTTAAAGACGGGCGAATTAACAGCGCGGGCATTCAGCAATTACCTAACTTTTATTGGCAAGATATCGGTTTTGGCGAGAAAGATGCGGGACAGTACGATACAGAAAGAGAAGTAGAAGGGCTTTGTTGGGCTGCGGTGCTTTTTCGCAGGGAATGTTTGGAAGATGTCGGACTGATTGATGAAGATTTTGTGATGTATTTTGAGGATGTAGAGTTTGCCAAACGCGGCCACAAACGCGGTTGGAAAATGCTTTATACTCCCGCAGCTATCGCCCATCACGAGTATCGGGGTTCGAGTAAAGGTAGCAAACTAACCGAGTATTTTTGCAACCGCAATCGATTTTTGTATTTGGCGAAACACGAACCTTTGCAATTAGTTAAAGCAATTCACACTTCGGATTTTTTTACTAACAAGCAGTACGATTTGCTGTTCGAGAGTTTGTTTGTCGCGATTAAAAAACTGCTAGATTATCAGAAGCCGGAAATCGTCGCCGCTGTACTGCCGCAGTTGTCGGAAAAGTTGGCGGTGATTTACAGTAGAATGAAGATCGATCGCATTTTACCTCGATTGGAGGTGGTGCGGGGCGATCGCAAAATGTCGATCGCGATTTACGATCACGGACTGCATTTTATCGGCGGCGGTCAAAAATACGTCGCTACCGCCGCCTCGCTGCTGCAAAATGAATTTGACATTACTTTTATCGCCAACAAACCTGTTGCTGTTTCCGACTTAGAATCGTGGTACGGCCTCAACCTTTCAGGATGCAAAATTAAAATTATTCCGTTGCAATTTTACGAAAAACGCGGAATGCAGTGCATCGATTCCAGCATCATCGCCGAGGATATGGAAAATCCCTTCGATGAAATTGCCAGAGAAAGCAAAAATTACGATGTTTTTGTCAATGCGAACCAACTGGAAAAAGTCAAACCGCTGTCGCCAATTTCAGTATTTTTCTGCCACTTTCCCAATACTTTTCGCAACCGTCACTTTGCTGTCGATGACTACACTTTTATTATCGCCAACAGTCAATTTACTGTCAAGTGGTTGGAGAAACGCTGGAACTTGCAGCCCACTTTTATGCTGTATCCGCCCGTGGAAATGGCAACAGCTAAAGTGCCGAAAGAAAAGATAATTTTAGCTGTGGGACAGTTTGAAGCTGGGGGAACAAAAAAACAAATTGAATTAATCGAAGCTTTCCGCAGTTTGCTAGCAGATTATCCCGAAGATATTCAAGGATGGCGGCTGATTTTAGCGGGTAGCAGCGTTCCGAAAAATCCTTATTTAAAGACGCTTCAGAATTTTTTGAAGCCAGATTCCAGGGCGATCGAACTTAAAGTCAATGCTGAGTTAGATGAGGTAAAATCGCTTTATGCTCGATCGAGCATATTTTGGCACGCCTGCGGTTTGGGTGAAGTCAATCCTCAAAGGTTTGAGCATTTCGGGATGGCGACTGTGGAAGCAATGCAAAACTGTTGTGCTCCGATCGCCTTTTGTGGCGGTGGACAACCGGAAATTGTCGAACACGGGCGATCGGGCTTTTTGTTCAATACGGTTGAGGAACTTTGTCGGTATTCACATCAACTAATTACGAATCCCGATTTGCTAGCGGAACTTCAAGTTGGTGCACAGCAACGCAGTCAGAACTTTAGACTTGCACTTTTTGAATACAAAGTCAAGAATTTTTTTGAGATTATTCACCAAGAATATGCTACAATTCGGCAGCCAAATCCTGCGGATGTAGCCAAAATGGTCGATGTCGATCGCGATCGATAAATTGCGTAGGGGCGGGTTTTACCAACAATATTTAATGATTACAAACAGTTTATATAAACCCGCCCCCACAATTCCGAAAAATGTACATTTTGATTGTTGGTTGGGTGGGGGCGGGTTTAGGAGATGATTTGTTTGAGACGTAGATTGTTGGTAAAACCCGCCCCTACAATCTGGATAAATTCTGTTCCCTAAAATTATGTCTAATTCACTGTTAATCAATTTATCCTTCTTAACTCCCGAACCCACGGGAATCGGGACTTATGCAGCTAATCTTTTCCCGCAACTGCAACAGCTAGAACCAACATTACTTACATCCCAGCAAATTGACAATTATACTTGCTATCAAATCCCAGACAACATCACACCGGATCGAGGCCCGAAAGGACAAATTAACAGGCTGCGGTGGACTCAATTTGAATTGCCTAAAATTTACGATAGATTGCAGTCAAGCCTCATATTTTCGCCGAGTCCTGAAGCACCTTTGTATTCCAAATGCCGCTACATAGTTACAGTTCACGATTTAATTCCTTTGCGATTTCCGCAAAAATTTTCTCGCTTGACAGCTTATTTCCGCTACTACATACCGCAGGTTTTGCGGCAAGCCGAACACATTATTTGTGATTCTGAAGCAACGGCGGCAGATGTTGCTAACTTTTACCAAATTCCGCGTCAGAAAATGACCGCAATTCCTCTAGCTTGTGATAAGATGAATTTTAGATATCTTGACTTGCCAGCTAAAAACTATTTTCTTTATACCGGCCGACACGATCCTTACAAAAACTTAGAAAGATTAATTGCTGCATTTGCGAGTTTGGCCGATCGCGTAAACTACGAATTGTGGCTGGCCGGGCCTCCGAACGCCTACACGCCGCAGTCGATCGCACAAGTTGAACAATTAGGTTTACAATCTTTGGTAAAGTTTCTCGGTTACGTTCCCTATTCTCAATTGCCCGTACTGATGAATCAGGCGATCGCCCTAGTATTTCCCACGCTTTGGGAAGGCTTCGGCTTGCCAATTTTGGAAGCAATGGCCTGCGGTACACCAGTCATCACTTCCAACCTGTCATCAATGCCAGAAGTCGCCGGAGATGCGGCATTATTAGTCAATCCTTACAGCGTCCCAGAAATAGCCGCAGCCATGCAAACGGTAGCCACAGATGCAAAAGTGCGATCGAACTTAAAAAAAGCTAGTTTAGCGCGATCGGCTCAATTTAGCTGGAACAAAACCGGAACAGCAACCGCCAACATCTTACAACAATATCTTTAAATCTTTCCTCTCTCTGCGCCCTCTGCGCCCTCTGCGGTTAAACAAAAAAAATCCCACCAAAAAACCGCAATCCTCATATTATTCTATGCCAAACCCCCAATCCAACCTACTAATTAATCTCTCCTTCCTAATTTCCGAACCAACCGGATTAGCCATCTACGCTAAAAACCTATTTCCCCACCTAAAAACCCTCAACCCAACCTTACTCACCGCCCAAAAATTCCCCAACAGCAACTGCTACCAAATCCCAGCCAACCTCACACCAGAACAAGGAACGAAAGGACACATCAACCGATTGCTGTGGACGCAAACCCAAATTCCCAAAATTTACAAACAGCTAAAATCCAACCTTTTATTTTCCCCAATTCCCGAAGCTCCTCTCTTTGCCGGTTGTCGCTATATAATTACAGTACACGACTTAATCGCGCTGCGTTTTCCCCGCCGCTTCGATCCGCTGACACCTTATCACCGCTATTACATTCCCCAAGTCCTGCGGCAAGCTGAACATATCATCTGCGATTCAGAATCAACAGCCAAGGATATCACTAATTTTTGTAATATTCCAAGTTCTTTAATTACGCGAATTTTTCCCGGATACGATGCAAGTTTTTTTAAGTTTCTCGACTTACCAACTAGCAATTATTTTCTTTATATGGGCCGCCACAATCCCCATAAAAACCTGCAGCGAGTTGTCGCAGCGTTTGCATCTTTGCCTAATAATTCTGAGTACGAATTGTGGATAACAGGATCGGAAGATAAGCGCTATACGCCGCTGCTGAAGGCGCAGGTTCAAGAATTGGGATTGTTCGATCGCGTAAAATTTCTAGATTACCTCCCCGCGGCTGACTTGCCCAAAGTCATCAACCGGGCGATCGCCCTAGTATTCCCGAGTCTTTGGGAAGGATTCGGCCTCCCGGTGCTCGAAGCAATGGCCTGCGGCACTCCTGTCATCACTTCTAACCTGTCTTCGATGCCCGAGGTGGGGGGGGAGGCAGCACTGTTAGTCAATCCCTACAGCGTCGCAGAAATAGCCTCTGCTATGCAACAGCTTGCAACAGATGCCAAAGTGCGATCGCACTTGCGGGCTCTCGGTTTGGCCAGATCAAAACAGTTTAGCTGGGAAAAGACAGGCGTGGAAACTGCTGCTATTCTCGATCGATATATCTAATTTTTCTATTATGACAGCACAGAGAATCGGATGCGAGGGTGCGATCGCATTGACGGTGCGATCGCCTGGGAGTGTCAGCAAGCATCTTTCGGGGGCGGGTTTGGTAGGGGCGGGTTCGCCAATATCTATGATTCCGATCCAGGATATGTGTAAACCCGCCCTCCCCGCCCCTAAAGGCAAAATTCGCCCTTTTACTTGTTGATACCCAACTGATCGCCGCGCTTGTACTGCTGGTAAGCAGCAAAAAACAGGCCCGACAGAGTAACAAAGATTAGACCCAGAACAATACCTGAAAGCAGCGGTTCTACCATGAGAGCTCCTTAACGTTAAGATTTAACAATCTATTTTTAATATTACCAGCACTTACACAGTTGAATTTTCGCATTCTTGGGCCTTCCGGGGTCTCAGAGCTTGATATCCCCGCAGGGAACGATTAAGCTATGTGATGAGAAATAAATTTTCTTGTAGATACTATTTTTAAATTGAACTCCTTTGAATCACCAACTTGCCAGGAATGAAATTAAGAACCCGATCGAGCGACTTGCCATATTTGCGATCGCGGTGTTGCTTGCCATCATGTTGGCGAGTATGACAATTCGTCAGTTTCAAGCAGCCGACCCCTACGTCAAAAGCGTACTGTCCCTGACGGGCAACCAGTTTCAGGGTTCAGCCATCTTTCAAATGAACTGTGCCGGGTGTCACATATCCGTTGGAGACAGTCAAGTCGGGCCCAACTTGCACCGAGTGTCCGATCGCAAATCCCAATTCGAGCTGATCCGCCAAGTCACCAGCGGGCGAACCCCACCAATGCCACAGTTTCAGCCGAGCCCGCAAGAAATGGCCGACTTGCTGAAATATCTCGAACAAATTTAACCAAAAAAGGGGAACGGAATTTCGTTCCCCTCATCCCCATTGTCAGGTAAGAGTAGGGTGCGCTTCGTGCGCATCCTACTGTCGATTGCGAATTAAACCACCAGCACGTTAAAACTGCTCGCCGCTAACTGGCTAGGCACCACGCCCGCCAGTACAGCCAAAGTCTGGTTGCTGCTGGCGATCGCGATCGCAGTTGAGCCGTTAGTTTCGGTTAACAACAGTTGACTGAAGTCCAAGCCTCCCACCAACTGGATCGAATCAGATTCTGGCCTAAAGTTGATAATCGTGTCAGTTCCCTGAATCGCTGCCAATACAAAGTCTTGTCGGTTGCCATTAGCGATCAGGGTGTCATTGCCAATGCCGCCAAAGAGCAAGTCATCGCCCGTGCCACCAAAGAGCACATCATCGTCGCTGCCGCCCAGTAAGGTATTGTTACCGTCGCCACCGCAGAGAGTGTCATTACCTCGATCGCCCAATAGCACGTCGTCGCCGGCGCCTCCCAACATTACGTCGTCGCCTTTGCCACCGTACAATACGTCATTGCCTTCGTCGCCGCTTAGCGAGTCGTTGCCGCGATTGCCGTAAATAGTATCCTCGCTGATATCGCCAAAAATCAGGTCAAAGCCTTTACCACCGAAGAGAGTATCGTTATCGATGCCACCGTAGACGGTATCGTTGCCCGTATTGCCATTGATATAGTCGCCGCCCTTTAGCCCAAAGATCAAATCGCTGCCGCCCAACCCGAAGATAGAGTCAGGGGCTGCACTACCGAGGATCGTATCGTCGCCGTTAGGGCCGTTGATTACATTACCCGCTGAAGGACTGCCGGACTCATTGGGAGTAGCGATCCTGGGGAAGTCCTCAGGGCAAACCAAATCTGTCGTTACAGGCGTCGGTGTCGGTACAGGCGTCGGTGTCGGTACAGGCGTCGGTGTCGGTACCGGCGTCGGCGTCGGCGTCGGCGGTGTCGGCGGTGTCGGCGGTGTCGGCGGTGTCGGCGGCGTCGGCGGTGTCGGCGGCGTCGGTGTCGTTCCAGGTGTCGGTGTCGTTGTAGGCGGTGTCGGAGTCGGCGTCGGTGTCGGCGGTGTCGGTGTCGGTGTCGTTACAGGTGCCGGGAAGTTCCCGAAGTTGATGCCGCTGACAATAGCGCCCGAAGCCAGTGTGATGTCGGCGGGGTTGGGGCTGCTTTGGGTGAAACCAACTTGCTGGACTTCCCGGACGCTGTAGGTTCCCGGCGCTAGGTTCGCGAACAGGTAGTTGCCGCTGCTGTCTGTGGTAGTAGTAACAGGAGCAGGAACAGGAGCTCCTGGGGTTGCAGCTACGACTTTGGTTAACTGAATTTGGAAATTGGGTAAACCCGGTTCTCCGGCATCCTGAGTGCCATTCTTGTTGTTGTCTTGGAACTTCAGACCGCGGATCGTGCCCGGTTGGGGCAGGAAGTTGCCGAAGTCAATGCCGGTGGGTTTTTCTCCTGCCTTAGCTATAATAACGTCGGCAGGGAGCGCAGTTGTCAGCGTCCAGCCGGTTTGCTGGACTTCCCTTACCTGGAAAGTACCTGCGGGTACGTCGGTGATAGTGTAGTTGCCATCCTTATCCGTGATGGTAGTCAGTTCGCCCTGTTGGAACACTCCATCCTTGTTGGTGTCTACGAAGATTTGCCAGTTTGGTAGACCCGGTTCTGTAGCATCCTTAACGCCGTTGTTGTTGAGGTCATTGAATTTTTGACCGCTGATCGTGCTCGCCTCGAAGAAGTTGCCGAAGTTGTTGTTTTGGGAGTTTTGACCGCTGGTGAGGGCGATCGTATACGCGCCTGAAATGGTAGGCGCGGTTGCGCTGGCGGCGGGGGCGATTTGCGTCCAGCCCGGTTCCAGTAATTCCCGGACGTTGTAGGTGGCGAATGGCAGGTTGGTGAACTCGTACTTACCCGTGATATCGGTGACAGTGGCAGTTTCGGTTGGTTCTAGCGTGCCGTTGTTGTTTTGATCCAGGTAGATTCTCCAGCCTGCTAAGGATGGTTCGCCGGCATCTTGGACACCATTTTTGTTGCGATCGTTAAATTTGATCCCGCTGATCTTGCCAAACTGGAAGTTCCCGAAGTTGGTGGGAAGGGCGGCGGTGTTGGCAATGTTAACGCCACTTGCGGTAGTAAGGGTAGTGGCGGCTGGGGGGACAGGGAAAGTTTGCTGCCAACCAGTCTTTTGCTCTTCCCGTAGGATGTATGTACCAGCGCCAACGTCAGTAAAGGTGTAATTCCCCGAGGCATCAGTGGTAGCCGATCGTGCTGGCGCTGCTGTGCCGATAAAGACAACTGGATCCAGTAAGATTTTCCAGCCAGGTAATCCGGGTTCCGTCGCCTCTTTGACGCCGTTCCCGTTGAGGTCGTTGAACTTCTGACCGCTGACGGTGATGTTTTTGAAGTTACCGAGGTTAACGTTCGGGACATCCACGCCACTGGTGGGGGTGATGTTGGCAGGAGTGAGGGTCTGGGTATAACCTGTTTGGGCGACTTCTTTGACGACATATTGAGCGCCTCCTGAGAGGGGGCCTGCTGGCGCGAAAGTGTACTTGCCAGTGGCATCAGTCTTAACGGTTTGCAGAACTGTATTAGGAGCAGTAGAGCTAACTAACTGAATGTCCCAAGTGGTCCCGGCAGGAGGAGTTGTTTCCGTTGTCTGTTGGATGCCGTCACCGTTTTTGTCCTCGAATTTCTGACCGCTGATGATAATCTGCTTGAAGTTGCCGAAGTTGGCGTTAGGGACATCAGCAGTACCAGTGGTCACTGTTGGCTTTAAAGTCTGTACCCAACCGGGTTGCAACGTTTCATCGATCGCAGTGTTTGCCTTAGTATCCGTGAGGGTGTACTGACCGAGAGTTGCAGCAACGCTAGAGCTAACAGCAGTAGTGACAGATGTAGTAGAAGTCGGGGTTCCTGCGGTAATAGTAAAATTCCCTAGACCTGGATCTGTCGCAGCTTTAACGCCGTCGCCATTGATATCGTTGAATTTCTGACCCTGAACAACTGGCCCATACTCGTAAGCACCGATGTCAATATTGGGTTTACCAACGAGAGTATTGTCAATTTTGCGAGGGAAACCAGTGCCGCGTTGGTCGAAAGCAGTAGCGCCCACTGCCGTTATGGTTGGGTCGCCTCCACCAATTGCAGGATTAGTGCTAGTGGTGACGACGGGGTTGCTAACTAGGGCGAGGGTGAAAGGAGCGGGAGCGGTTGCACCGTTGAGTCCGGCAGCGGCGACTGGTGCTAATACACTTGTTAGAGGAACCGCTAATGCCTGACCTGTCAAACCGGTGCTAGTGCCGAGAACCCCAATCAGGTTGTTGTTACCAATAAATGCCCCTGTAACATCGGTGTTGATAGCAGCAGTGTTGCCAGCGACGATCGTATTCTTGACCGTGACAGTACCGCCGTTGTTGTAAATTCCTCCGCCATTAGCAATCAGACTGGCCGGTGTACCAACTGTCGCTGCTGTGGCAGAGTTATAGGCGATCGTGTTGTTAGTCAGGGTAGCTGTAGCACCAAAGTTGACAAAAATTGAACCGCCTGCGGCTGTACCCGCACCTGCGGTAGCAGCACCAGCATTTCCACCCCTGACTGTATTGCTATACAAGGTGCTGTTGGTCAAGGTCAAGCTGCCGCCGCCGACAAAAATCGCACCACCCAAACCAGCACCACCGCCGCCTGCTGCTGCGACAGCAGTCCCACCAGGGGTGAAGAGATTGATAGCAGTGCTGACACCGGGAGTAGCTCCCGCGCCGCCACCGCCACCGAAGCCTCCAACACCGCCTGCGCCGTTAGCACCAGCAATAGCAGGGGCAGTAGCCGTACCACCAGTACCGCCTGCACCGCCACCGCCGCCGAAGCCACCAGCACCGCCTGCACCACCAGTACCACCGCCGCCGTTGGTCGTAGCACCAGTACCACCATTCCCGCCAGCACCGCCAGCACCACCGCCACCACCAATCGAGCCGGTCACACCAGCGCCACCAGTGCCGCCAGTGCCGCCTACGCCAGCAGGCCCGATCCCATTGCCGCCTGCGCCCGCAGCACCACCACTACCAGCAGGGGCACCTGCGGAGAAGCCAGGAGAACCGTTGTTGCCGGGGTTGCCATTGGGGGTAAAACTACCACCGGCGCTGGCTGCTGTTGGGAAAGCGGTGCCTGGGCTGCCTCCAAAGGGAACCCCGCCGAAATCAGCAGTGCCACCTTTGCCACCGATCCCAGCAGCACCCGCACCGCCGATCGCCTGGTTGTTCGAGAAAGTCACTCTGTCAACGTTGACTGTGCCACTGTTGATAAAAAGTGCGCCGCCTAAACCCGCAGCGCCACCACCACCACCAGCCGGTGCGATTCCTCCTACTGCTGTTGCAGAATCAATGGTGAGGTTGGAGATGTTGACTGCCCCGGTGCTGTTAACTACAAAGGCTCGGGCTGTGGGACTGCCGGTGATTTTGAAACCGCCACCAATAATATCAGTAGGGCCGGTAATGCTGGGTAGCAACCCTGTCAGGGTGAAGTTGGTCTTAATGGTGATTGTGTCTGGGCCAGCGTTGGTGTTGGCAACCCTAATAGCATTGTCTAGTTCGTTAAAATTGTTAACGTCTAGGTTAATGAGCACAGCGCTATAGGCTTCTCTCGCCTCTTGGGAAAATGCTAAAGGTGTTTCTATATTGCCTGTAGTTACTTCCAGTTCCCAGTCTCCACCCAAGGCGGCACTGCCGGTCAAGTTGTCGGAAGCCGCAATATTTGCTCCCGTGAGCTGGCTCAGCCTTTCCACGAAAGCCACACCCGCTTCTGTGGCGGCGACGTTGCAACCGTAAAGCAGAATTTCAGGTTTAGCAGTTGTTGAAGAGTTCGAGTTTGCTTCGGCTGCTGGCAAAGCAAACCATTTTTCTAAATAATTGCGGTAGCTTTCAATGTTGCTGATATTTAGTTCTGTCGTTCCCAGTTGCACGCTGGCTGCTGCGCCGTGAGACAAAATGTGGACGGCTGCAATGTTTTTTCGCTGTTTAAGTGTTTCGGCTATTTGCTCGATGCCGTCGCGATCGGCTTTCAGAATAACAACTTCTGTATCGGGATTCGCGGTTTTTGTTAAACTTTCGCAATCTGTAACTTGTGAATCTGCAAAAACTATCTGGTGTTTCCGTTCTTTATAGACTTCCATGATTAAATTCCTCTGGTACACGCACACATTAAATTCATAGCACAAACCAAACGCAGCAGCGTTCGATCCCATTCCGAGGAAGGCTGCGAGTCGTTGGCCCCCGCAGGAGCGATCGCGCAGTCAAGCCCGCCCCTACGGGGGCTGCGCCAACGAAGAGGATCGCCCCTAACTTTCACCTAAATTGAATATTGACAAAAAGTTTTGTTTGCGATCGCGCCTAGGATAACTGAGTTAGTTTGATGGTGTAGAAGAAGTTTTAAAGGGGGATCTTGTTCCGGCTGTTACAATAATTTTTCAGAAGACTTGCGGGCTGTTTTTTGATATACAAAAGATGGATACAATACCAGATTATATAAAAATTGTCAAGTAAATAAATAACAGGCGGCGATCGATATTTGTCAGTCAAAAGTCCTCAGTCGTGGCGATCGGCTGTAAACAGATGTTATTTGGTATTTTTAGGCTAAGGAATGATAGTTGGGGCGATCGGACAACGGCGATAAAATTGGTTTGTAGTGAGAACCCAGAGTCCTAGTTTTATGAGGACTAAAGTCCTCACTACAAACGTTTACCAAGTTTCTTCATCGGGATGATTGGAATTGCTCCAGATTTCCACATCTAAATCGTTCAGATAAATCAGAGCACTTTCAATCTGTTGACTTGTACCGTTAAGTTCCAAATCAAACCAACCGTCATCGGAAGTTTTTCCACCCAACAAAGCTGCATTAAAATTTACCTTCAAACCGTGTTCCGAAATCAGGTTAGAGATTACAGGTTCCTGATGGTATTCTTTGGGAATGCGAATGCGAATGCGGGTTTGAGTTAATCTGTTGTCTCCAGGCTCAGCGTGCCGGATGTCTGATTGTTGAGTTTGGTGGAAATTGTCGATCGGCTCAAATTCAGGTTCGCTCTTGTTCTGCTCTAACATTTCGGTCTCCTAATGTTTGTTTGTTTCAGGGGTAAGGCGCGCACTCTGTACCCTAAATTTACTCGTTTATAGCCTCTTGCCCGATCCCCTCGCATACCCCCTACTCCCCCGATCGAAGACCCACTTTGAGCGCTTCCATTTCCCCCCTTAAGAAGGGGGGCTAGGGGGGATCGGGGCCTAATAGTCAAACAGTAGACTGGTAGTACGTTTAACGTGTTTGTTGACAAGCCGGGAGTGGTTGTGGCTTACCCGAAAGTTACGAAGAGTTGCGATTAGTGGGCGATCGCAAAAACACATGATTGTTTTTTATTCCTTAACCTCCTTAATGCTAGTTTTCCGTTCCAAAATCTCCTTAAGCACGAGAGTAACAACTGCTAATAAACCGAGAATTACGGCAGCGGAAAATGCTGCTTGCGTCGCGTACTGCTTGTAAGCATCCTCTACAAAAAGAGGCAAAGTTTGGGTCTTTTTAGCAATATTTCCAGACACCACAGAGACGGCTCCAAATTCTCCCATTGCTCTAGCATTGGTCAAAATTACTCCGTAAAGCAATCCCCAGCGAATACTCGGAAGCGTGACATTCCAGAAAATTTGCCAGTCATTTGCTCCCAAAGTTTTCGCCGCTTCTTCTTGATCTGTTCCCACTTCTTCCAAAACAGGAATCACTTCGCGGGCCACAAAAGGCAAGGTAACAAAAGCAGTAGCCAGCACCATTCCGGGGAAGGCAAAAATAACCTTAATGTCGGCGGCTTCCAGCCACGGGCCGAACCATCCCACCCGACCGTAAAGCAGTACAATCATTAAACCTGCAACTACGGGAGATATGGCAAACGGCACGTCTAAAATGCTGATTAATAGCGTGCGGCCCGGAAATTTGTTGCGGCCAATTACCCAGGCTGCACACAAACCGAATACTGTATTTACAGGCACAACTATCAGAGAAATCACCAGGGTAAGTTGCGCTGCGTGCAGAAACTCGGGCGATGTTAAGTTAGAAAAAAATGGCTCTACTCCCTTTCTGAAAGCTTGGTAAAAAACGTTGAGCGTGGGGACAAATAAGACAAGAGCAAGATAGGCGATCGCAATTCCGATTAAAGTTGGTTTTACCCACGCTTTTTCCTGACTCCGGCTCGAACCTGCGGGCGGAAATTTGTTGTAATCAGCGGGTGAATTGATATTAGCCGTCATAGCGTCTTCTCCATGCTTGTAATAGATTAATTGCGAACAGCATTGTCAGCGAAATACCTAACAGGATAGTGCCGATAACTGTTGCTCCTGCATAGTCGTACTGTTCCAATCTTTGAAAAATTAATACTGGCGCGATTAAATCCTTGAACGGTATGTTAGAAGCTACAATTACAGTAGAGCCGTACTCGCCAACCGCTCGCGAAAATCCGAGGGCAACTCCGGTTAAGATAGACGGAAATAACGGCGGCAAAACTACTCGCCAGAAGGTTTGAAATTGAGAAGCACCTAAGCACCAAGCTGCTTCTTCGATGTCTTTTTCCATCTCGTTTAAAACAGGCTGTACGGTTCTAACTATAAATGGAAAGGAAATAAATATCATCGCTATACCTACACCCAAGCGAGTAAAGGATATCTTGATTCCCAAGGGTGCAAAAAGCGAACCAATCCAGCCGTTATCGCTGTAAACTGTGGCGAGAGTTAAACCGGCGACGGAGGTGGGCAGTGCAAAAGGCAAATCGACGATTGCATCGACAATCCGTTTTAAGGGAAAGTCGTAGCGGACTAATACCCAGGCAATTAATGTGCCGAAGACTCCGTTAATTAATGCCGCAATTAATGCCGTAAAGAAGGTGACATCGTAGGCGGAAAGGGCGATCGGACTGGTGGCAATTGCCCAAAATTCGGCGGGGTTTGCTGTGCTGGCTTTCAGCAGCATTGCTGCAACTGGGAGCAATAGCATTAAGCTGAGGTAGCCTAGGGTGATTCCCCAAGGTAATGTTATTTTGCCGATCGCCCTTTTGATATTTTCTATCGGAGATTGAGGGTTGCTGGTTGGAGATGATACAGCCATAAGTCAATAGTTGTGAGTTGGTAAGAATTGTTGTATAGTCCAGTAGGGACACGGCACTGCCGTGTCCCTACAGCCGTGTCCCTACAGCTACTACTGTTTAATCGAACCTTGGATTTTGTCAAAAACAGCTCCGTCATCGAAGAATTTCTTCTGAATATCTCCCCAACCTCCTAAGTCTTGAGCTGTAAATAGGGTTTTGATGGGGGCATATTTTTGGACAAATTCTGGTTCTGCGGCTACTGTGGCATCTATTGGGCGGAATCCGGCTTTGGCAAATTCTCGCTGAGCTTCTGGGGTGTACAGAAATTTGACAAATGCTTCGGCGACTTCGCGAGTACCGTGTTTATCAACGTTTTTATCGACAATGGCAATCGGATTGTCGATCGAAACATTGACTTCGGGAATACTATAAGTCGGTTTTTCGCCTTTCTGACCTGCCAAAATAATCTCGTTTTCGTAGTTAATTAAGGCGTCGCCTTGGCCTTGTTTGAAAAATACGTCGGTGGCTTCGCGGGCATCTTTAGTCAGGATGGGGACGTTTTTGTAGACTTTGCTTGTAAAATCTAATGCTTTGGTTTCGTCTCCTCCGGTTTTGAGAATCGAACCCCAAAGTGCGAGGAAATTCCAGCGTGCAACGCCTGATGTTTTAGGATCGGCAGTAATCACTTTTACTCCGTCTTTGCTTAAATCTTCCCAGGTTTTGATGCCTTTGGGATTGCCTTCGCGGGTGACTATTGCTGCTACGGATTTGCTGACTATGCCTTCGTTGGGGGCTTCTTTTTCCCACCCCGTGTCAATGAGTCCGGCTTTTTCGATTTTTTTGGTGTCGAGGGCGAGGGCTAGGTGTACGATGTCGGCTTCTAAACCGTCAATGACAGCCCGAGTTTGGGAACCGGAACCGCCGTAGCTTTGGTTGAAGGTGACGGTTTGGCCTTTTTCTTTTTTCCACTGTTCTACAAATTTGGGAATGATCGCTTCGTGGGCGGCTTTGGTGACGGCGAAGGAAACTAGGGTTAATTCTACGTTGCCTTTGTTGGCTCCTGGGCTAGAACTTGCGCCCGGAGTGGCTGCGGGGTTGTTGGGGGTTCCCCCGCCGCAGGATGCAACGGCCACACTTAAAGTTATTCCCACTAAAAATAGCGACACAAATCTTTTGAGCGAAGTCAATCGATTTTTGCCGGCTGGTGGCTGTTGCGGCCAGTGAAGGTGTTGAGTTAGGCGTTGCCACGGGCTCATTATATTTGTTCCTCTAATGAAAGTACGGTTATTAGGTCGGAATACCGTAATTATGGTTGTGAAGTACGATTATAGACAACAGCGAGTCAAATGGCAACAAAAAAAAACGAATAGGGGGAACTCCGGGTCGATCGAGTATCCTCAAGTCTTTTCCCTGGGTACTTTCCACTCAGATTCGCGGTAAAATGTAAACCGTAGAAACACTATGATTGAGTTAAGGTGCGAAGCTTGCGCGGCTGCACGATACGCCTTACGGAGACGCTGGCTCCTCACCCAAAAACGGATACAAGCCCCCAACTTAAGTCGGGAGCAGACCCTAGTTCAAGCTCCCAGATTTAATGCTGCAAGTAAATCTAAAATCTAAAATCTAAAATCTAAAATCGATTGACCGATCGCCCCAATGTATGGCCATGCCAAAAATCCCAGCCCCAGCGGGATACGCCTGACTCGCTGCTTGTCGCCCGCAAAGTAAGAAAAAGTTTTAACTGGTATGTCATTACCTCGCCCCGTCTCAGACACCCTAATTGAACTGTTGAAGCCTGTAGCCTGCGAATTGGGAGAAAGATTGGGAGCAAGCGCTGTCAACGAGCGCTATGCAGAAATTGAGCCGTCTGGTTCTTCTGCTTTGAACCAGCAAATCAAAAAAGACCCCCGCTGGATTAAAGCACAAGTGAAATATTTGCAGCGGCAGCAGGCCCGAGAACAAGAGTTAATTGCGATCGCCGGCCTAGAAGAAGAACGGGTAAAGGAAGAACGCGCCAATCGAATTAAGGCAGAAGAATTGAGAGATAAGCGCGCAATTAGTCGCCTTTCCCGCGAGTTGATGCGGGAGTTTCAATCAGAAGCAATTCGAGTTAAACTGAACGAAATTCAAATTCTTTGGGACAAAGACAACTGGTTTTCTAATTTGAGCAGGCAGGAAACTGAACAGATTTTGCAGCAGCAGCAGCACCGATTGCTGTTGTTAGTTGCTCCGGCCAAAATTAGCCAAGATTGCCCGGATTCGTTTCGCCACAATCTAAATATCGAGCTGCCGGCTAAGTTGAGATCTTTTTTGAACCAGCACTACCCCCTGCACGGAGAATCCTGTCCGGTTCAGTTTTACGGAGACTATTTCAAAAAGGCGATTTCTGATATTGATGTGGAGCGGTTGCAGACTGTTTTGTCTCCCGTGCCGACAGCTATATTGTACAGCGATATCAGCGATTATGAAGTTAATTTTCATGTCGGTTTTTGGGGAATCATCAATCAGAGCGTTTCTCTAGTGGCGATGCAGCCTTGGAATTGGGAAGAGGTTTATCACCAGTTGGAGGCCCAGGGGAAAGATGAAAAGCTGAGCCTGCGGATTATTCGGCAAATAATTGTGACAATTCACAAGTTATTGGCGGGTTTTTTAGCTGATTTGTATTATTTAAATATCGATTTTACTCACGAACCTCAGCTCTTTAATTTAGAGGAAGAATTTGCTCGGGAATGGTTTTCTAAAGATTGGGCTCTACCATATATGGAAACTCTTAAAGAAATTCAGGAGCAGCAGCGAATAACTTATAAGGGAGAGATGCGGCGGCTGGCGCTGCGAGAGGCGAAAGCTAGGGCGGAACGCAAGCGTCTTGAGGAGGAGGAACTCAAACGCAGAGAGGAAGCTGAGGCGGCATCTAAGCGGGCGAAGGACTTAGCTCACAAATTTAAAAATCTGAAATGGCGGTGCGCATACACGCTGCCGGGACATTCATCGTTTGTGAATTCTCTGGCGATTAGTCCTGATGGCAAAATTCTCGCTAGCGGCAGTTGGGATAGAACTATTAAGATTTGGAATTTAGAAAATGGGGAATTAATTGGCACTCTGACGGGACATTCCGATCGCGTAAATTCGGTGGCTATTAGCTATGACGGCAAAATGTTGGTCAGCGGCAGTTCGGACGAAACAATTAAGTTTTGGAATTTGTACAGCGGGGATTTATTGTGTACTTTTCCGGGACATTCTATGGAGGTGAATTCGGTGGCGATTAACCCGAAGGGGCAGATAATTGCTAGCTGCGGCGGGGCTGATAATACGATTAAGCTTTGGAATTTGCGGACTGGCGAGTTGCTGCGGACTTTGAGGGGTCATTCAAACAATGTGAATGCGGTGGTTTTTAGCCCGGACGGTAAAATATTGGCGAGCGGCAGTAGTGATGCGACGAGCAAGGTTTGGAATGTGGAAACCGGCAAGTTGCTGCGGACTCTTTCGGGGTTGAATGTTGGGGTGAATTCTGTGGCGATCGCGCCGGACGGTCAGATTCTGGCTAGCGTCAGCAATGATTATACGATTAAGCTGCGAAATTTGCACACGGGCCGTTTGTTGCGGATCTTAAATTCTAATTCTGCGAGGGTAAAGGGTGTAGCGAATTTAGGCATGAATGAGGCGCTGCATATTTTGCAGAATTATGTGAGTCGGGGCGATTCGGTTGCTATCAGTGGGGACGGTTTGACTTTGGCTAGCGGCTGCGATGATAATACGATTAATATTTGGAATTTGCAGACGGGGGAGCTGTTGAGCACTCTTAAGGGACATTCGGGTACTGTATACTCAGTGGCGATCGCACCTTCGGGCAATTTGCTCGCCAGCGGCAGTGCGGATCAGACGATTAAGATTTGGCGCTGCGATTAGGCAGTTGACAGTTGACAGTTGACAGTTGACAGTTGTCAGTATTCAGTTGTCAGTTGTCAGTATTCAGTTGTCAGTTGTTAGTTGTCAGTATTCAGTCGTCAGATCCTGTCCGCTAATTAACAAGAATAGTTGTACGGGCGGGTTCACCAAAAATCTATTGTTCTCACTAACAATCTATATAAACCCGCCCCCACCACGCGACTAGATAGGATTTTAGATTTTGGGGCGAGAAACCGGGTTTCTAGGAAAATTTGGGTTGAGTGACCAGAAATACACTCAGAAACCCGGTTTCTGAGGTCTGGGTGCGCGCAGGATGAGGCGAGAAACCGGGTTTCTGAGAAAATTTGGGTTGAGTGACGAGAAATATAGAAAGAAACCCGGTTTCTGAGGTCGGGGTGCGCCCAGGAGACGATAATTCCGGTTTTGCCCTTACGGGGAGAGCTTTTGGGCTAATTTGAAAAAAAACTTGGCTGGGGGGTTGCGCTAATGGCGATAAGTTTGCTATATTAATTTTCACTGCTGGTGTAACTCAGTTGGTAGAGTAGCTGATTTGTAATCAGCCTGTCGCAAGTTCGAGTCTTGTCACCAGCTTTATAGCTCAAACCAAGGTTAGATAAGACTTCTAGCCTTCTGCTCATTTCTAGGTATGAAGTGGGTCTAGAACTACAATACCTGTTTCATACCCAACTAAGGTCTTAAAGCTAGGCTTTATAAGTAAATCAAAATTCTTTAGATAGAAAGATAATTACTGCCTAATACTTCTACTTGCCTAGACCCTAAGCTGTCACATCTCACTCTACCTCTCTTAAATCGAGTTTTAAGGCTCCTCTACACAATAAATGTAATTCATACCCAGACGTGCCTTATCGCTCCATGTAGCTCAATCTAGAGGCGTATAATATGATTTGTTTTAGTTATAGAAGCTTGAGTTTGCATTGAAATAAATTATGTAATAGAAGCACATAGGGAAAGCGGGTTACTCTAACCTCAACCATTTAGCTATCGTCTCTAGTCTGTTCCTATAGATTCTCATATTTCATATATACTTTCCTATATCACTTTTTACATATAATGTCCTATCTTAGTAGTGTATATATACCTGTTTTATTTGTTGACATCTACTAAATTTTATTCTTTTTACTGACTTAAGTCAAAGAAGGTTGAATGCTTTTAGTAGAAAGAGCTAGGGTAGATTACCACATCATACCCTAACTAATTGTTTCTAGCTTGCCTCTATTTGTTCTGATATTGACAGAGCCTCATGTAATGCAGATAGGTGCTTTAATACATCGGCACTCACTTTAGATTCCCATTTACTGTCTACTTTTTCAAGCGCTGCATATAGGGTAGCTATTGACATCTGCAACCAACCTTCAATACTTCCCTGCTTTGTTTTCCGTACTAGATTGATTGCTGACTCGATTGCTAATTTATCCTTTAAATCTTCAGCATCTTTCAAGATTTTATCAGCCTGTAACTGCTTAGCTGATTGATCCTTTAGCAATAAATCAATTAGCTGTACCTTTATTCGATGACTCCATCTTTCCACACCTGACTCATAAAAGTGATGTGGGGTTAGCACTACCCCATTCTCACACCTAAAACCGATCGACAATCTTGACAGTTGGTAGAATACATCAATCAAGTCCCTCCAAACTAAAGTGTCTAAATGTGGTTGTTCATCTAGTAGATTGTGAACTACTAACATTAACTTACCCGGATCGGGCTTATGGAAGAGTTGCCCCCCTAACTTTATTTTTTCATCCTTGCTTTTTGGCCAGTGTTTCCAGTTCTTAGTCATTAACTCAAGTAGCTGAGCAACGTTGTGCTGATCGTAGGTTTGCAGTGTTTGGAAGTTAATCAATTGTCCTTTACCCACCTCTGATTCAGAAGTAAAGGGACGAGAGAACTTTTTAAAGGTTTCAATTACTTGATTGATTGACTTAGCAGTAGAACCAAATCCACAAATATCTGCTACTGAGGTAGGCATTGATACTTTGTTTTCGCCCCTAAATCTTGCCGGATTAGCAGCTAGAAACTCTTGCACTATTTTTTCAAGTTGGCTTTTAGCCTCCCGTACTAATTGCCGATCGGCACTCGTACACCTTAATAGACTGTAGAACTCACTATCTCCGACATATTGGATCGATGTAGATACTTTAGTAGAAACCTTGCTCGCTCTTGTGTCCTTTGATATCTGACTTGTAATATCTAAAAGCTGTCTAGCCTGTAACCTCCCTTCATAGTATATCTCAATGTAAATTCCTCTCTCTTCCTTGATGATTAGCTCCACGTTTTCAAATTTAAAGATACTTCGTACATAATCCCGGATTTCTTCAAAGCTAGGAAAAGTAATAGGAAACTGTTTTCCTAAGCTAGTTGGAACCCTCTTAAGCCATTTAATAACACTAGGTACTTCTGATTGTCGCGTGGCTTTCTCACTCCCCCAAATAAACGTGTATGTTAATTTTTTACTCTCTAATTCTTGAATAAAGGAAACATCTCCTAACGTGTGACTCCTATAGTAGTTATCCGTATACAAGGAATTATGCTTAAACTCTGCTTTGTCTAAATATTTCCTGATTACTACAGTAGATTCTCGCAAACTATCGGAATTTAACTTTTCCCCTTTTACTACCTCAATTAATAGGTTTTCTAGTTTAGCAATAAGCTTTAGACTATTTACCTTGTTTTGATTTTTGAGTCTGTCAATTTCCCTATGCAGATAAGCAATAGCTTGATTCTGACTGAGATTACCTACTACATACCTCGCAAGGTCATACTCTGGCACTTTAACCGGAAGTCCTATTAACTTCCATTGCTTACCCGATGGTACTAAGCAAGCTAATAAAGGAGTAGTACCAACTACCGACCTAAATATTACAGTTCCCTGTGCTACTTTTGCACCGTCCAACTTAATAGGCTTAGGTCTTTGTCGCTCTACCAATTCTTTTGGTCGTTTATATTCTTTTTCCTCCCAATCAGCAAAACTTATTATTTCAATGACTTTAGAGCAAACTTCCTGATAATCGTTATTAACAGAGACGTTTTTATTTAACAAATAAAACACATAGTAAAGGGTATCTTCCAAAATATATTTACTAGGGGGAACGCATAAGTAATCAACTAGATTTGCCAAAACTCGACACTGTATCTCAGATAATTCATTATTATTCTTATAGATAGATAATGCAATTTCTCTAATAGGTTCTGTTTCCTTTTCTCTTTCCTTGTTAAACTCATTCAACCAGGACTCGATATCAATTCTATATTGAGCGACTAAAGTTTTACCTTGAACTTTGCAATTTTTAAGTTGAATTTTTGAGATATTTTGATAAGTGATTATCCCTCGATCAAGAATTCTGTGAAATTTAATCTGGAACTTTTCTAAGCTTTGTTCTCTACTTTCTGAATCAGTGTCTTGTTTACTGGTGTTGGTATTGTTCTTTGTTTTCCACTCACAACCTTTGCCTGTCTCATTGAAATGAGAGAAGTGAGAAACTCTCTCTTTACATCGCTTAAAAAAGATAGATTGTCTACATTTACCACAAGTAAGACCTAGCTTTTTATAGGATTCATAGTTTAGCGTATCATCATCAGGTGTAAATTCTTTATCTAAAAAGATAGATCTGGCAAAAGGAATAGATACTTCTGATTCTGCTTTCATAAAACTTAACTCCTTTGTTTTTGGGAACTCTCACTAAGTAAATAGAACCTTATAATAATTTTAGTAATTATTTAAAAGTTCTCCCAGCCTTACCTATGAATTTAACAGTAGTCCTCTGCATATACTGTGACTTAAATCACCTAATTGTCTGAAACCATAAAATTCTATAGCAATAGTTTTAGCTATTTATCAGTAGGTGACTTTATCCTGACAAGTGTAACTATGTAACTATGTAACTGTAACTCAACTAACTTTAACACCATTGGATATTTATTTTCTCCGGGTCTATCAATTAACTAACTAGATTGACCGATCGATCTAAAGGATTAGTTAAGATTTTACAGTTACACGGTTACACAGTTACAAAATAGCTGAACCCCTTGATATATAAAGGATTCAGCTTGTAACTTAACCGTAACTAGGTAATTGCTCAGTTACAGCCACAGCTACTTCCCAGTATTTACCGGACTTACCGTTGACTCTACTAGCTTTAGTTGGTTTTTCTAAGCCTAAATCTTTCAGAATATTAGTAATCCTTTCTGCATCTTTTCTATTCCAAGACTTACGTTCTTTTCTTATAGCCTCAGTTAAGACATCGCCCAAAACAAAAGGCTCTTGTCGTTTCTCTACCCAATCAGCTACTATATCTTGCCACATATCATTTGCTTGATATTTTTCATTTACAGCATTAAGCATTTCTTGCTCAGTTTCATTTAAGTAGATAGGATAATTATCTTTGTAGGCTTTAACAGCACTAGCCCAAATCAAATCTCTATTTTCTTTTACCCATTCAATATCTATTTTCTCGTTTACATCTACGCACCAAAATCTTCTATTACCTGTAGCATCAACTAAAAACTTATCTTTATTCGTTGTACCTACTATAATAAACTGTCGAGGTAGTGTAATCGGTCTACTATCATAGGGTTTACGAAGAGTGTCGCTTTGCTGAGTAATAAAAGCTTTTAACTTACCCATCTTACTCGCAGTCAGAGTCTCTTCACACTCTCCTAGCTCAATAATCCACTTACTATGACAAATCATTAACTCATCTTTATTATAAGCTTGCAAAGACATAGAAGTAAATAAATCTTCTCCCGCTAATTCCCTGAAGAAAGAAGTCTTATAAAAGCCTTGAGAACCTTTAAGTAAAAGTACAGTATCAAATTTAGTACCAGGCTTTAACACTCTCGCTACTGCACCTACTAAAGTCCTAGGTAAAAATAATCCTTCTAAGGAATGAGGATCAATATGTAGGACTTTCTCATTAAGCTCTCTAAAAACATCTTTGTAGTCTATATCTGGGAACTTAGACTCGCATACATTTAAGTAATCCTCTAAAGGAGAGAATACATTTTTACTAGCGTAGAGGTATGCTAGTTCATGGATGTACTTATCATTCTCTAGGACAGTATTATGCTTGAGAGAAACCTGATACCTAAACTTAGGTAAGTCAAATACTTCTCCATCCAAGTAAATATCCTTGGTGACTTTGTTAAGGTTTAACCGATCAGCAAAGTTATTAGCAATAATTCTGTCTGTTTCTTTGTAGTTCGTCATTCTTAAAAAAAAAATAGATAAATAATCATATAAACACCACTAAAATGTTCTAACGGAGATTGCCATAGCAAAATCGCTAGAAACGTAGAATCTCTAAGTTCTTGCTTGTAAGACAAGAAAATAAGAGACTCCTAAATTGTCAAGGTTCAGTGTTTACCTATTACTCATTATAGAGAGTCGTTAATTGAATGGACAGATTAAGCAATTTCCAGATTACCGTATCTCATGTTCGGTAAACCGTACCAACGCACAATGAAAAGGATAGAAGTTTTTCGCCTCTATCCTCTTGATTTTCTTTTTTATTTACGACACTTACAACTCAGGTAAGGTTAAATCCTTTTTAGCTGCTAGGTAATGGTCTAGAATAACTTGAGGACTATTGCCTACCAGTGCTGCTACTGTAGATGGGTCATAACCATCCCGAATTAAGCGAGTGATGAATGAGTGCCGAAGATTATAACAGGGTAGGTATTGGCTAATTTTTCCAGACTGGTACAGTTTGATTACTATAGGACGCCATTGCCGATTGAGAAAATTATCTTGATTCAGATATCCTCCCTCTACACTAGGAAAGACTAGATTATTTTCATTTTGACGTTTAGGAATGCGTCTTAAGAGGCTAAGAAGTTGGTCATTGCAAGGGAAAATTCGAGTATTGTAGGTTTTAGTATCCTTTAACTCTCCCTTTGAGTAGGCTTTGCTAACCACTATCACAGTCCTCCCATTTCTTTCTTTGATATCATTCCAATTGAGAGCTATTGCTTCCTCTGGTCGGAAACCTGTTAAAGCTAGAAACTCTACATAACCAGAGTAGTAGGAATGAGAGTAAGCACTAGCAGGTGAACAGAATTCATTACTTGAGAATGACTGAATAATGCTTTTAACTTCTTCAGGCTCAAAGCATTCTTTAGAACGTTTGCTTTTTTGTCCTTTAGGCAGTTGCTTTTTGAGATTGTGATAGGGATTATCACTGATTAACTTAGTTTCAACAGACCAGTTGCAGGCAGCATTGATGTTAGCAATTGCTTTTTTTAGGGTACTTGAACTGTAATGCTCCAATAACTCCTGCAATAGTAAGTGAGGATTGTCAAGGTCAAGAGCTTCACTGGAAACTTTAGCTAAGCACCTCTCTACTTCTTTCCAGTCTTTTTTTTGAGTTGTTTTAGCTACTCGCTGTAGATTGGCTTCCTTGTAGTGTTCCCAAACATCAGCTAGATTGAGCTTAGCTACCCGTTGTACAGGTGCTAGTGCTTGTGCGTGTTTAGGGGAATATTTCGCTAGACTCTCATCGAAGCGTTCCATTAGGATATCGCTATTGATTTCTTGAGCCTTAGCACTGGCTACCTTGAGAGTAGTATCAGTGTCAGCTTTACCCACTGTTATCACGTAACGTTTACCATTAAACCGCCAGCGAATACGATAACTACCTTGGAATCGCTCTACCGAAACCTTACCGTACTTAGCTACTACACCATCTTTGTTGTCATCAGGGGTGATAAACATGATTTTGGGTATGGGTAAATTTCATACCCGCCTCATACCCAGTTTCTTTGACAGAGGGTATCTAGTAGAGCTTCAAGCCGTTGGTTTACCTCAAAAGTAGTTAAAGCTAGCTGATTTGTAATCAGCCTGTCGCAAGTTCGAGTCTTGTCACCAGCTTTATAAGCAGAATCAGGTGTTCGTAGTGAGGACTTTAGTCCTCTTCCAAATCAAAGGACTAAAGTCCTCACTACGAACCAATATTACCTAACGCAGCGCAGGCTTTTTTCAACCATGCGGTTGTTGCTGCATCAAGTACGGGTTCGAGTTTCTCGACTACGGAAGCGTGATAGTTGTTCAACCATTGTAGTTGAGTTGTTGAGAGCCGATCGACATTTATCAATTTTTGCTCAAACGGAATATACGTCAGCGGTTCAAATCCGTACCAAGCCGTACCGTTTTTAGACGGCATTTCCCTGACAACATAGAGATTTTCGAGGCGAATTCCGCCCCAACCCGGTTCGTAATATCCCGGTTCGATACTCGTTACCATTCCGGCTTCCAGGGGATATTGCACAAATTTGCTGATGCCGTTGGGCCCTTCGTGACCTGCTAAAAATGCGCCGACTCCGTGCCCGGTACCGTGTCCGTAGTCTAGCTGTTCTTGCCATAATACCGATCGGGCGATCGCATCTAACTGCGATCCCGTTGTACCTTTCGGGAATTGCTGCACCGCACAGTTGATGTGCGCGATTAAGACTGTTGTGTAATGTTCGATTTGCAGCGCCGTCGGTTCCCCGACAACCATGGTTCTGGTGTCGTCGGTTGTCCCGGCTAAATATTGCGCGCCTGAGTCTAGGAGGAGCAATTCTCCGGGTTTTAAGGTGATTTCGGGGCTGGGAGTGCCGTAATGTACGATCGAGCTATTTGCTCCCGCACCTGCGATCGTTCTAAACGTTAAAATGTGAAAATCAGCTTCTTGTTGATAAAAACTTTCGATGCTTTCTTTGACATCAAACTCTGTCAAGACATTACCACTTTCTAGCTGTTCGGTCAACCACTTTAAAGTTAGAGTTTTAGCTCGACTTGCCTTAAAATTAGCAGATTTCATCTGCTCGATTTCCACAGGATTTTTCCGAGCTTTCATCCCTTCTACCGGATTCGGCTGGACAACTATTTCTATCTTATTTTCACTAGCTTTTTGCTGGTTTAAGATTAACTGATACGTACCTGCTGTGCTGTGTTTCGCGTCTAAAAGTACCCGAACTTTTTTCGACAAATTCAAGCAAGCTTCTAAAGTTGACGGATAGTCTGCGTAGGGAAGCAAAGTTACATCCGCCGCCAAATCTTGCTCGATTTCTGGTGAAACTCGTTCGAGGTTTGTCAACAAAAACGCTGCATCTGCGGTGACAATGGCGTAGGATATGAAAATGGGAATGTGGGGAATATCCGAGCCTCGGAGATTGAACAGCCACGCTATTTGATTGAGGTTGCTAATCGGTAGCACATCGATGTTAGCTTTCTGCATCGCTTCCCTGACTCTGGCTAATTTTTGGGCGCAGGTTTCTCCGGTCAGGGATGCTGGTAAGCTAAATATCGGAGATTCGTCAATTGCGGGTAAAGTCTCGGCTGTTTGTCGAACTTTGTCTGCTAAATTCTCCGGTATCGGTACGAGTTCAATCTCCGCAGCCGCAAATTTTTTCACCCAATTTTGATATTGCTCTGTCGCTACGGTAAACGGGTCAAAACCGCATCTAATTTTAGTTGATTTTTGGGCAGAATCTGCAGCCAGTTTTTCTAAAGTTTCAATTAAGCTTAAATTTCCTTCTAAGCCGAGTTTCGATATTTGAATAATTCCCGTATCGACTTGCAATTCTGCTTGTTCGTAATAGCGGGAATCCACAAACAACCAAGCGGAATTTTTGCCAACTAACAAATCGCCGGCGGAACCCGTAAAACCTGAAATCCAAGCTCGCCGCTGTTTGGCTGCTGGAACTGATAAATTTAAGTGTTCGTCAACCGCTGGAATGAAATAGCAATCTAAGTCATGATTTGCCATCAAAGCGCGCAAGTCAGAAAGTTTTTCTGCGGAGGTATTTTGAATATTTGTATTTGCTTTCAAGTTAGTTGCAACCATTTGACAATCTCCTATTTATTACTTGTTTAAAATTGTTTTCAAACCTTTAACTAATCTGCTAATTCCGGCGGCGGCTGTGGCAGTTTCCAGAGCGCCGCAAGCAACGCGCAAATAGCAGCCCCTATCCATGCCGAAGGTTGTACCGGGAAGCACTGCTACGTGATGTTCGCGAATTAATCGCTCTACTAATTCCATTGTATCGATCTCGGTGTCAACTTTCAAGAAAAAGTAGAAAGCTCCGGCGGCTGGGGAAATTGTACACAGATTTGGGATGGTATTGAGTTCGTCTAATACGAGTTGGCGCACAGATGCGATCGCCCTTACATAATTATCGCAGTAACCTCTCCCAACTTGCAAGGCTCCCAGGGCTGCATACTGAGAAATTACCGGCGGACAAATTAAGATTGTATCTTGAATTTTCCTCACTGAAACGAGCAAGTGTTCTGGGATTACCATATACCCGATCCGCCAACTCGCAAAACCGTAGGCTTTGGACATGGTAAACAGGGAAATTGTATGTTCGCTGCTATTTGGAAAAGCTGCGGGAGAACAGTGTTTAACTCCCTCATAAGTAAAATATTCGTAGGCTTCGTCGCTGATGTGATAGATGTTGTGCTGGCGGCAAATTTCGTTCACTTCCCGGAGTGCTTCGGCAGAATAAACAACACCCGTTGGGTTGTTGGGTGAAATGGTGACAATTGCTCGCGTTTTGTCGGTAATTGCTTGTTTTATGGCATCAATATTGAGTTGATAGTTGGCGTCTGTTTCTACTATCACTGGCCGGCAATTTGCCATGATTGCCGCCATTTCGTGGTTGAAGTAATAAGGTGATTGGATAATAACTTCGTCCCCCGCCGAGGTGATAGCGAGAATGGCGTTGGTAAATCCCATGTTGCTGCCGGCGGTAACGACAATGCAGTTTTTGCTGTTAATTTCTATACCGTTATCTGTTTTGAGTTTGGCTGCGATCGCATTTTGTAATTGTGGAATTCCTTCGACGGCTTTGTATTTGTGATTGTCGGGATTTGCGAAAAATTCGGGAATTTTGTCAAATGATTCTTGGGGGGGATTGTAGTAAACTACGCCTTGTCCTAATGAGATAGTTCCCGGATTTTGGCGGATCAGTTCGCCTACTACTGGAATTATTGGCGATTGTACCGATTGCATTCGAGTGGGGTAATTTTTCATAGAATATTTGTTTTTTGGGGGGTTTTGACTAAATTATAGGTTGAAAATAGCGAACGTGCTAAAATTAAATATTAGCTCATAACGGGAGAAAGTTCCTATGTCAACGATGACTGTCAAAGATGTAGAGCAAGTTCAAACCGCTTTTTCCGAAGCTGGTTTAGATTACCAAATTGAACTAGAAGACGGGAGACTTTCAATTAGGGGCCCATCTGACATCGTATCCAGTGAAATCGGATCTATCCTGATTCGCTTGCTAGGTAACTGGGTTTACCCGCGCCGTCTCGGACGAGTTTTTGACTCCGCCGGTGGTTTCATTATGCCAGATACTAATGTCAAAGCACCCGATGTTTCTTTTGTTCGCGCCGCACGATTGCGTCAAAGTCCGCGTTATTTCGGACAACTTGTCCCCGATTTGGTGGTAGAGATTAAATCTCAAAGCGATCGCATACAGCCTATCGAAACCAAGGTTTTGAAGTTTGTTGAGCTCGGAGCGATTGTCGGAATTGCGATCGATCCTGATGCAGAAACAGTGAAGATTTATCGCTCTGCTGGCGAACCCCAAATTTTACAAAATGGCGATATCTTAACAGTACCAGAACTTTTCCCCGGTTGGGAATTGCCCGTTTCCCAATTGTGGCCTCCTATCTTTACAGAAGAAGAAACACAATTCTAGAAAAACTACAATATATCGCAACAACAAGAAACTTAAACTCTTTCAACTTCTATTTTAGAGCCTTGCGGCGACTTAAACACTTTAACTTGTGCCGGCAATCTTTCGCCCAATCCTCGAACGTGGGTAATCACTCCAATCAGCCTTTCTCGCTGCCGCAAAGATTCTAATATTTGAGTAACGCTTTCGAGAGTTTCGCTATCTAAAGTGCCAAATCCTTCATCGAGAAACAAGCTGCCCAACTGAGTTCCTTGAGAGAGTTTTTCTGACAAAGCTAAAGCCATTGATAAGGAAGTCGCAAAGGTTTCGCCGCCGGAAAGTGTGCGTACTCTCCTAGCTTCGCCGCCGTTCCAATTATCTGTTACCCAGTATTCGCCGTCTTGGTTTTTTAACTTGTAGCGATTTTCGGTTAATTCTTGCAAAATTAAGGTGGCGCTGCCGACTAATTCTGCTTCTAAATGTTCTAAAATGTAGGATTGAAATTCGTTGGATTTGAGATTCTGCGCTAAGGTGTGATAGGTTTGCTCTTGTTCTGTGAAATTTGTGATTTGCTGCGACAGTCTTTCGGCTTGTTGGAGGGTTTGGGCGGCTACTTGAATCCACACTAAAAGTTCGGCGCGGTGGTTGTTGGCTTGTTTGAGGTTTTCTTGGGCGGTGTTTTTTGCCGATCGCACTTGTGCTAAAGTATTTTCATCAGTAGTCCTGCCTGCGAGATCCTCGCTCAAATCCTTCGCCCGCGTCTCCAACTTAATTTTTGACTCGCGGTGAGAGCGAATCGCATTTTCCCACTGCGATTGTTCGTTAACTGGCGCAACCGCAGCTAAAAATGTCTCTTCTGTGAAATCAGCCGCTGTTAATTTTGCCAACCAATCCAGGTTTAGCTGCTGTTTGTCGGCTTGGGCTCGTGCAAAAACCTCTCCAGCTTGTTGCTCTCTCTCTACTGCTTGAATAGCAGTATTTTGAGCTAATTGATAAGATTTTTCGGCAACTTTCAGCAGATTTTCCAAATCTTGCTTGTCTTGTGCCAAGGCTTTTGCTAAATTAGCATAAGGTTGATATTGGGTAATTTGATAAAGCGCATTGACACAACTTTGCAACTGCTGCTGCCGGCGGTCGGATTCGGCGATCGCATCTTGATATTCTTGCTGTTTAGCTGCTTTTGTCGCCGCTGCAAAATTAAATCTTTGTTGAAAATTCTCATATTCCAATGATGCCAGTTGGAATTGCTGCTCGGTTTCTCGGTATTGGCGATCGCTCTCTGCAAGTATAACCAACTCCTGCTGCAACTGCAAGACTTCCCACTGAGGATTTTCCAGAACTTGAGTAATTTCCTGCTGCAACTGAGCAACTTTATTCGCTGTCACTTGCAATGTTTGAGCAATTTCTGACTGTTTTTGCTCGCAGGCTGAAACGGCGCTTTTCCCCTGGACCGCAGCCATTTGAGCAGCTTGAAAAACCTGATTTGCAGCCGCCACTTTCCGCCGCAAACCAGCAACATCGACAATCTTAGAACTCGGCAAAACAGGGAGCAGATCGCTCTCAGGATGCACGCCCCCGCACACCGGACAAGTATCGCCAGAATTCAGCGACATTCTGACAGCAGCAACACTCTCTAAACGCGCCGCTTCCGCATTAGCAGCTTGGGCAGATTCTAACTCAGCTTCGCACTCTTTCAGCCGGATTTCTGCCCCTGCTAATTTAGTTGCAACCTCGAAATAATTCTGTTGAGCGATTTCTTTCGATGCGAGAGCTTTTTTCAATTCTTGGTGCTGAGTTTGTCCCTGATTGACAATGAGCTGAAGTTCCATCAATAAGGGCGCAATTTGCTGCAACTTATCTAAACGATTTCCTCCAGACGCATACTGTTCGAGCAACGCCGCTGCTCTAGTAACTCTAAAACCTGCCGCCTGAATTTTAGTGTTAGCAGCTTGCAATTCTTTATCTGCTGCTTGGAAAAAGCGGAGTTTTTCCTGTTGATTTTTTTGGGCGAGGGCAACTTCTGTTTCTAATTGAGCGCGCTGTTCTTCATATACTTTTGCAGCAGCCAGAGCATCTTCGCGAGCCTTAATTTGCGGAGCTAATGCCTCTGATTTGGCTTTGGCTGCGTCAAGTTGCTGCTGCTCTGCTGCCAGCTCGGAGCGAGCTTTAATTAACCGCTCCCGCGCTGATAGAGCTGCACTTTCGGCAGTTTCATGCTGACTGCGAGCCGATCGCACTAAAGCCCAATCTCCCTGTAAATGATTGGCAGCTTGCGCTTTTTCTAAACGCTGTGCTAAAATTGCCATATAGGCGGAACTAGCATTTAATTCAGCAAGTTCTTGTTGCAGTTTTAAAGAGCGAGCGATTTGGTAAAATAGCTGTTCCTCTTCATCTAACGCCTTCTGAGCTTGCACAAGGGCGCGATCGAACTGAGGTAACTGCTGCTCTAAAATCCCAAGTTGCGATCGTCTTATATCCACCTCATCCGCCGCCGGCGCATTCAACTCAGCAAGCTGCCTTTCCACCATTTCCCGTTCTTGTTTCAGCAACTTTGCGAGCTCGCTTGCTTCCTTGCGCATCTGCTCAAAAATCTCAAATCCCGCTAGCTGGCGCAAAATTTCCCGGCGTTTAGAAGTATCCCCTTTAATAAACTCATCAAACTTGCCTTGAGGCAGAATAATTGAGCGAGTAAAAGTATCAAAATCCATTCCTAAAATCTGTTCTATCGTATTTTGAACAGCAACAATACTCGTCCCCAAAGTTTCCCACTCGCCATTTTGCCAACTTTCCAAAATCACCTTATTCTCAGGAGATTTCGGACGAAAACGCCACCTCCGCGTCACCCGATACTGTGCCAAACCCACAGCAAAACGCAACTGCACCTTTAAATTTTCGCTGCCTTGACTTGCCAAATCGCTTACTTGTTTGCCGCTGCGAGTTGTCGTACCAAAAAGCGCGTAAGTCATGGCATCTAGCAGCGAAGATTTTCCCGCACCAGTAGCACCCGTAATTGCAAACAAATCGAGTTCAGAAAAATCTAAACGCTGTTCCCGGCGGAAGCTGGTAAATCCTTCAAGCAAAAGTTCTAGTGGACGCATACTGATTTTAGATTTGAGATTTTGGATTTGGGATTTGAGATTTTGATGATTATGTCATTGCGAACGGTAACGCTTGTAGTCGAGTCTCGATCCCCCTAAATCCCCCTTAAGAAGGGGAGTAGGGGTTGACTTTGAGAAGCTTAAGAAGGGGGACTTTGAGAAGGTTCTTGTCCCCCCCTTAAGAAGGGGGGTTAGGGGGGATCGACCTACGTGGGGAGCGAGTCTCGATTACTTAACTATTAAGTGTTTCCTTAAACTTCTTGTACAAATTTTCAAATCCCTCCAATACAGCATTCTCAACGGGAGTAGGGGGTTGACTTTGACACTCTTGTCCCCCCCTTCTTAAGGGGGGTTAGGGGGGATCGAGTCTCGACTACCTAACTATTAACTGTTTCCTTAAACTTCTTGTACAAATTCTCAAATTCCTCCAATACAGCGGGTTGCGGAGTCGTTCCCAAGCGGTTTTGATAATAGTTGCAGAACTCTGCGGCCGGATCGAAATTGTTGGGATCGATATTAGTGCTCTCTGTTGGTTCTAGCGGTGCATCCCGATAGCGCGGTTCAATTAACAGCGCTTGAGAACAGATTTGCCGCACGCGATCGGCTAATCCGATTTGCGGGCTGTCCAATTCGACAATTACCTTCAAGAATCCCGGATGATATTGATGAGCTTCTAAAGTAGCATCGAGATTGTCATTATGACATTGAAGCACTTTTAACGGCTTGTGGCAAGCCACAGGTCTAAATTCTACTTTGGCCTGACTTCCCGGCTCAACTTCTATCAAGCAAAATCCTTTTTCCTGTTCTGCTTCCCCAAAATCTAACTGAATTAAAGAACCGGAATAATAAGCGGGAGAATGCTTAGCAATGCGCTGGTGAATGTGGATGTGTCCGAGGGCGACATATTGAGCTTCCGGCGGCAGAGTTTGCGAGGATAGCAGGTATTTTTCTCGCGTGTAATAAGCGACTTCGGATTTAGCCAAGCGAGCGCCGTCTATGCTCATGTGTGCCATTAGCATATTCACAGTATGGTCTCGAAAATCTGCGGTTAAATTTTGCAGTAAATCTGCTACAATTTCGCGGTAGTCTTGGCGGCGGTTGGCATCGCCCGAGTGCCAGAGAGAATTAGCATCTAACAGTCTTTGTTCGGAAGCAAAAGGCATCGCTCCTACGCACAGTTTACCGCTTTTTGTATTGAGAGTAATCGTGCCGCCGTCTGCGGAACGCCTGGGTTTGCCTAAAGCGCGAACGCCGGCGAGGGATAGCAATTGGGCGATGCTGTCGATGCGGGATGCTGAATCGTGATTGCCGGCGATCGCAATTGCGGGAATTCCGGCCGCTTGGAGTTCGCAGAAAAATTGATAGGCAATGCGCTCGGCGTGCGCTGGAGGGTTGGGAACGTCAAAAATGTCGCCGGCGACCAACACGGCATCGACATCGAGGTCTTTGGCTTGTTTCAAAATCTGTTCCAGGGCGATCGCGATTTCCCAAGTGCGATCGATTCCGCGAAAACGCCGCCCCAAATGCCAGTCAGCAGTATGAATTATTCGCATAGTATGAGGAGTATTTTGTTTATTTTAATACTTTGTGCGATCGCTGCATAAAGACGCGCCACAGTTTAAGCCTCTTCCTGTTCTCTAATTGCTGTTTCAATCTCATCAAAGTGTGCATCAGCATAACTAAAAGCATTCACCAAATCTGCTGCACTCAAATCGGGATGACCTTCTAAAATGCGATCGTCATTAGCACCTTGACGGCGATAACTTATTAACAGCCAAACAGGAATCCGCGTTTTTCGGATACAGGCTTTACCGCCCATGACACCGGGAGTCTTTTGAATTCCAGACCCGAGGTATTCTATCACTTATACTCACTCCGAAGGACGGTTCACTCGAATCAGCATACCTCTCAATGTTTCCACATTAGCAATAGCTTCATTAATGCGTAAAGCCAGCCGCTCCCTATTTGAATCATCTTTACAAACAATGATACCAGCATGGTCTGGTTGTAATGTATGCAGCTTGATAAAATGACGGCGATTGAGCGTTAAAATAGCGCGGTCAATACTCAACGCAAAAGCTAATACTTCTTCATCAGGAATTTTTTGATTAGCATTTCCTGCTTCCTGTACTGTCAGAACATCGTGACCTAAAGTCCTCAGAAATTCCACAACTCGCCTTGGGTATTGTTCATCTGCATAAAAACGTGCCACTTTTCAATCATCCTCATTTTCTTGAATTGCTGTTTCAATCTCGTCAGGATATGCCTCAGCATAAGCCCAAGCATTTGCCAAGTCAGCGGCACGCAGAGTCGGATAATCTTCTAACAGTTCAGATTCAGAAATACCTAAACGGCGAGCATTCACCAGCACCCAAACAGGAATGCGAGTTTGTCTGATGCAAGCATCGCCGCCGCACACGCCGGGAGTCTTTTGAATTCCAGACCAAAAGTTGGTTAAACTTTGGGCTAAAAATAGTATAGCTTGAGTCTTTTCTTCAGGAGTTAACGCCAGGAGTTGCGGTTGCAATTCTTTCAGTGTCATGTTCGCAGTTATTGAGTTCATAAATATTAGCTTGTTTTGGCATACAGGTATTCTAGCAGTGACTAAATCAAAATTTTCATAGCACTCCTCCACCAATACCAAAGAAACCGGGTTTTTTACTGAAATTCAAGGTGGGAGTGCAGTATTTTCGCAAAAAACCCGGTTTCTTGCCACTCCTCCACCAATACCAAAGAAACCGGGTTTTTTACTGAAATTCAAGGTGGGAGTGCAGTATTTTCCCAAAAAACCCGGTTTCTGGCCACTCCTGGGTAAGTTTTGTTTCATTCAACAGGCTTCACATCGTGAAACCGAGTATAATCAACCACCCGCCCGCCATCAGGCGATTTCAAAATAATATCTACAAACCGCATATTCCACACAATTTCAGACGCTACAAAAGAATGTCGCGCGTGAATAGTTTGCGAAACTGTGTCGTCAATTCCCGTTAGCGTAATCACAATTTCTGCTTGCTGCTCGATCAAATCTTTGGCAGTAAGTTGGTACAAAGGACTGTTCTCATCAATTGCGTGCATCACCGTCCAAGTTAAGGCAAAAATAGGAGATTGACTCCGCATTAATTGCAAATCGTAAAAACGCCGCATATATTCTCCTTCCGATGTTACCTCATCGCGGATCAAAGTAGCTCGCTGCTGCGCTTCTAAAATTTGGTTGAAGCGCTGATTTCCCGTGCGGTACATCAGAGTCGGAACGCCGTTGAAAGGAGCGATTGTAGCTACGCGGCTGAAGATAACTCTAGCGGTTGGTCGAGAAAATCTCGAAAAAGCCAGTCCCGTCACCATTGCCACTCCCCACAAACCAAAAAACGCTTCGATCGCAACTATAGTATTAGCGTACTCCGTGCGCGGATACATGGCGCCGTAGCCGATCGTCGCCATTGTTTGCACGCTGAAATAAAAGGCATCTTTGAATGAACCGGGCCGTGCATTAGCAATGCAATCTCCTCCGGCCAAGTAAGCTAAGGCAAATAAAGAATTCGTCACTACATACGAGAGACAAATCAGAATGAAAAATTGCGGCCAAGAAAGAGTTAGCAGCCTGTGGTAGAGGTCGGCAAAATGCAGGCGAGGTACTCCCAATTTGACAATATTTAAGGCGAATTGTCCTTTGCGGCTGACTAAACGAGGCAGTGGCGGGCGGTTGCGGTGAATTTTCATTGCGATTTGTAACTGCGGCTGTGTCAAATTGTAACTATTGCTTGGAGCGGGAAAACTTATCCTTTAGACTGATGTCTGATTCCAAAAATTAAGATAACAGCGGAGTTTAAAAATGGTTGAGCTTAACTGGCATGACTATCTGGTTATGGTTTCTTTTGTGGCTTCTATTGCGGGTCTAGTGCTGCTGGGCGATAAGCGCAACTCGCAGCCGGCGGACGAGCGTACTTTGAGCGAAGAAATCCTGATCAAGATGAGCTTTACTTACTGGATAGTCTACTGCATCTCTGTTTTCGGGCTGAAACTTCACTTACCAGAGGATAGCTGGTTGTTGCTCAGTTTGAAGCTGACTACCGTTCTTTCTTATTTGTTGACTGCTTCTAGCATACTCAGCCTGCCGCTGCAACGCATGGCTGTTAGACGAGTTGAAGAGTGAAAATAACGGGTTTGTAGTGAGGACTTCAGTTTTTCCGATCCAGGTGAAGAAAAACTAAAGTCCTCACTACAAACCTGTTAAGAAGGACTAAAGTGCTCACTACAAACCTGGTGAAGAAGGACTAAAGTCCTGACTACAAACCTGTTAAGAAAAACTAAAGTCCTGACTACAAACCTATTTGAGTTATATTACTAGCTGCTAGCTTGTTTAATTGTTGATGTGAGGAATGCGGACGTAAGGCGCCCAAAATGGCTTTGATCGATCGCCCTCGCACTTCAAATTGCCATTCTGCTCCTGCCTTCCTTGGGCTGCGGAAATCTCAGAAAATATCCCCATGCTGCCGCTAATCAGGCCTTCGGCACTTCGCAGCGGTGCAGTCGAGATACGGACATCAATTAACGAACCGCCTTTCCGCCGCCGCCGACATTCCTTAGCAACTTGCGCTTTCCCTGCCAATTCTGACTGAAACATAGCATAAAAATCGGTAACTTCATCGCTAGGGACGATCGGCAAAACCTTGCCCAAAACCTCAGACTCTTTCCAGCCAAAAAAATCCTCCGCCGCCGGATTCCACAGCGTCACCGCAGCCGACGCATCAATGCCGACAACCGCCACCGGCAAAGCTTTAATTAACCCTTCTAAAACTTGATTAGTTTCGCACAATTTAGCCTCTACCAGCTTGTGTTCGGTGATGTCCTGACAAGCACCGTAAATGCCGACAGCGCGATTGAGAGCTTCATCCCACACAACTTGCCTGCAATCCCACAGCCAGCGGATTTCCCCGGATTTTGTGACAATTCGGTACTCGCTAACTTCCTTGCGGCTGCCGTCGCGAGACTGCATTTGTTCCTGCAGCATTTCTCGATCTTCGGGATGAATGCAGTTGCATTCTGGCCAGCCGTCCGTTTCGATTTCTTCAGGAGTATAACCCGTAATCCGAGTAAAAGCTTCGGTCATCCACTCGCAGGCCCAGGTTTGGTCGGGCAATAAGTTAAAAGAATAGGCAAAATCTGAGGTAATTTGCGATAAAATGCGGTAGCGGGATTCAGATTCCCGCAAAGCTGCTTCGGCTGCTTTAAGTTCAGTAATATCTCTATTTGTGACTAGAATTGCCTCGATGCTGCCCTCGGCGTTCGCGATCGGGCTAAAGATGTAGCTGCAATATTTTTTGCGCCCGGTGCGCGGATTGATAAACTCTGTTTCTGCGGTAACAATTTGTCCGGTTTTTAGTACATCTTTCCAACAATTGCTGTGGAGTTTTATCAGTTCTGGCGGCAAGCCAATTTCTTCTAATGTTTTGCCTAAAATGCAGGTTTTTGACAGCGGAGTTAATTCTAATCCGGCGCGGTTGATATAAGTTAATCGCCCACAGCGATCGAACATCAACAGCCTTTCCGGTGTAGTTGAGAGTACAGTATTTAGCAGCTTGCTTTGCTGTTTGAGCTGAGAGTGTATTTTTTGCAGCGCCTTTTCTGTATTTTTGCGATCGGTGATATCTTGAAAGAACACCGATAAACCTTCTTCCGACGGATAAGCCTCGACTTCAAGCCAGATATTTTGCTGCGGGTAATATCCTTCAAATTTAACATTAACCTTATCAGATACCGAGCGGTAAAATTGCTGGAAAAAAATCGTGTTCGCGGTGTCGGGAAACTGATCCCAAATGTTTTTACCTAAAAGCTCTTGACGCTTTCTGTGCAAGCACTCCTCTGCTTTCGGGTTGACGTAGGTAAACTGCCAATTGCGGTCTAGCGTATAAAAGCCATCTGTGATATTTTCTAAGATATTAACGATTTGCTGTTGCGATTTTTCTAAAGCTGCTGCTGAGAGCTTCCGCTCTGTGATATCGCGGGAATTGATGACTATGCCGTTGATGCTGGAATCGTGCAGCAAATTGTTAGCAATGACTTCTAAATACACCCAGTCACCGTTAGCGTGGCGTTTCCGATATTCTATCGGCGGTGCAATCCCTGGGTGTTTGAGCAATCTGGCCAAATATGCTTGCCAAGCAGGTACATCATCCGGGTGCAGTAAATCGCTGTGGAATTCACCAATTCTTTGTTCCGGTTTGTAGCCTAAAATCCGCTCTACTGCGCTGGAAGTTTGGTCTCGTATCCGCCCGTCAGCTTCAATAATTGTAATTAAATCCGAAGAGTTTCCCAGGAGAGTTTGCAGTCTGGCTTCTCCTTTTGTCAGTGCCTGAGTCACCCTACTGTACAGCATCTGGCTTTGCTCTAACTGCTGCTCTAGATTTCTGATCTTAGCAGCTTGCTGGGAAACTTTAAGTTCTAAATTGTGGTTGATTTTTTCTAAGTTGGCTTGGTCTTCTTTTGCTAATAAAAGTGACTGAAAGTCGGTCACCAATTCCTCCAAAGAGCCGGATAAATCCTTAATATTGCTGGTAAAAATTACCTTTTGCTCTAGAGGTAGTTGCTCCATATGTCCCTGCAACTCGTCGAAATGCTTAAATACTTTTTGGGTCATTGTAGTAAGCGCTCAAACTTGCGACGATTAAATTTTTTTATTCATTTTATAAGCATAGCACCTGAGAGAAGTCAAGTGTCAAAAGAAATAAATCTTGAGGTAGAGCGGTATAGCCTTAAGGGCTTTGCCCATTACCGTGTGGCGAAATCGATCTGTAATGCTAGAAAGTTTGAGAAAATATGGGGCTAAGTAATATTACTGAAAATAGTTTTGAAATTTTAATCCTGAGATTGCTTGGTGAGTCCCGGCGCAGCGGGATTGTGAATTAAAGATCGATCGAGCTTTGAGCTTGTACCGAAGTCCGGCAGGGGTTTAAACCCCTGCCTCAAAGCTTGAGTCGGTTAAAACCGACTCTCATATCAAATGCCGTGAGTTCGTCCCGCTCAAGCGATCGCACAATCAGGATTTAAAGCCTTTAGAGCTTTTCTTTTTGTCCTGCGGCTTGGACTTTGACTTGTGAACTTCGCCTAAAGCTTCCTGAAATAAATTGTGCAGGTGCAGGGGAACGCTGGCAATTTCGGGGAGTTCGGGTTCTAAGAGTTTTTTATACTCTTGCAACAGGGCATCTAAATCGCTCTCGATCTGAAAGTCTGTGCGTTCCAATACTGTTTGCAAGATTTGTGATAATTTCGCTGGATTAACTTTAGCTAACCGCCGCCAAATCCAGGCATTAATTGCCGGATCTTCTAGATAGCTGCGAACGAGTTTCTCGTAACCGGGAATGGTGGAAAAGTCCTCGGCTGCGAGCATTTCGGTAAACTGACTGTAGTTAGACAAAAAGGTTTGTCCCCAGCGGGGATGAGAAAGCGCTGTCACCTTTTCGGCTTTTTTGAAGCGATCGGGCAATTCGACTTTCGGCGTTACCATTTTTGAACTAGGATTGCTGTCGTTCACTACCTCAACTGCATTAACATCGGCGCCGGCTGCTGCGATGGCGACTGCTTTGATTTCTTCGGGATCGACTCCGGCATCTTCAACGATATCCGCGAGAGACTTAGTTTGATCGATGCCAATATCAGCTAAGCGTTTTTTAGTCATTACTTCCTGAAATTGGGCCAACTGTTTGTTCAGGTGATATCCCGATAGCGTCACTTCGTCGCAGCCAAAAAATTCGGTAAAATCTTCGTGGTACTGTTCTACCGACTTCCAAGCTTGCTCTAACAGTTCCGGGGCGTCGCTGTACAGGTTATTTTTGTGATTTTGCTTGAAATTGCCGATCGCCACCGCCAACTTCGGTTTGCCCAATTTCCCCATGGGGATAGGAGGACTCGAAAGTATCCACCAGTCATCGGTGAGAGGCGCAATCCGAGCCCGCAAGATTTCTCCCAGCTTAAAGCGAGACATTTCTTGCAGGAAATTAGCGCTGTTGGGCTTGACACTGTAGTGCTTCGCCGTCAGCCAGTTCATCAGTTCAAAGCTGTCGGGGGAAATTTTAGTAATTTCAAACAAGCCGGTAAAGCTTCTGTGCCGCCAACTTTCTAGCAAGCCGATCTCGCTCTCGGTTAAATCCGGCTGATTTTCGACAAAAAGGTCGATCGGGGTTTTGTCTCCGACTTTACCTTCGACTGTAAAACTGTCAATCACCTGATTTTGCTGAGCAATATCGTAGCGCTCGCCCGTCGATCGAGCTGCTGCAAAAGCTTCCAAAGCTACCGCCAACTCTCCCTCAGCATCCAGCACAAAGTCAATTAAATTTTGCTTGAGTGTCCAAGCTCTTTCCAACATTGCATCCACAAGTTATACCGATTTTGAATGAAAGGATTTAGATTAACAATTATCGGACTTGATGCAACCGACGCTTTCGGGCTCCGACTGCGATAGAATGAGGCGGATTGCGAACAATGACAGAAATATGCGATCGATGCCTGAGTCCTGAATTAGTTTAATTTTAAGGCTAAGAGTCAAAAAATAGTGTCCATCTCAAACTCCTTTGTGAATAAGTTTTTTTGCGATCGAGCCGGAAAACCAGCCCAGGAAAAATCTTGCTGAAAAACGCGATTTCAACGCAGACTAAAAATACCCCTCCCCGATGTAGAGAAGGGCAGAAAATCCCCAAGAACTTTGCTACACTCGCGTTGAAAATAGTGTCATATCATGTCCGCTCGATTACCATAAAAAACCGTTCGTAGTGCGGACTTAAGTCCGCACGTGCGTTCCTTACTTATGGTGGTTAATCGATCGGATAGGATATCAGATATCAAGCACAGTCCAAGACGCAAAAACCTGTTTTTTTTACCAAAACACTTAGCTGCATTCAGCAGCGCTGGTAAAAAACTCCCGAACGATCGAGTTTATGTGCGTCCAAGACGGAGAAATACTTGCTGGCGCCTTTAGCGGCCGTCTTTGTCAATGTCGCCAGGAACAGCCCGTTCCACCCGATCCCAAGCGTCGCGCGTGGCGTGCTTAGCTTTTTCCCAAGTCACGTTCGACTTACCGCGATTTGTTTCGTAATCGCGCTGCAAATCGTTTTCGATCTCGTTGAAGCTCTTACCAGTACCGCCATAGCGGCTGTAGCCCTCATAACCGGTGCGGTAAGCAGGCTGATAGTCCTCGTAAGTTGTGCTCGTTTCCGCATAAGGACGGGAACTGTAGTTATTTTGCCAGTAAGCATCTTCTACCGTGGGGTCGATCGCCTCTGCGACACCTTTACCCGCCAAACCGCCGCTAAACGCGCCCACAACAGCACCTACAACAGCTCCCACAGGCCCGCCGATCGCACCGCCGATTGCAGCACCAGCAGCACCAGCACTCGCAGCACCGATACCCGTTCCCACTGGATGAGCGCCCGTTTCCCCAGAAATTGGGTCGAGGTTAGCATCAGGTGCCTTCACCGTTTTGTTATCATCGCTCATGATATTTTTTCCTTTTATCTAACTGAAACTCTTCTTAAATTTACCTTTTCAATTCGTATTTATTCATCTTCCTTAAGGATGAATCTGCTAGCTTTAAAAGAAGGGAAAAATAGCGGTATGGTGCGCCGGAAGCACCCACATTAACGACGTAAGGTGCGCCGTGCGCACCCTACACAATTAGGTTCAAGTGAGTCCCGAGCTCTGCTCTATTGTGTCCTCACCGAAGCTCCTTATTTACCAGCAACTTGAGTTTGATAGAAATCTGTTAATTTATTCGTTGCCCGTGACCTTTTCGATCAGCTCTTCAGCTTTTTGAACTATGCTTTCTTGCGGGTGCTCTCCCTTGTACTCCTTTAAGCTTTCGTCATAAACCTGCTCGACCTTTGCAGGATTTTGAGCGGTGTTGACGATATCTTCGTAAGCTGCTTGGGGATTGAGATCCTCGAAACTTTCTGCGGGGTCAGTAATTTTAGCTGACTGCGGCGCCTGACTGCGGTCTTGACCTGCGTAAGCAGCCTGACTGGGTGCTACCGCTAGACCGGCCAGAACGAGCAAAGCCAGCGTACATACCAGCAAAATGCTTTGACTCAATGTTTGCCCGAGAGCTTTTAAAACCCGCTTCATATCAACGTCTCCTCGTATTTTGTCGCAAAAATTATCGTGTTTGTTGTCCCTGGAGGGCGATCGCACGTCAAGAACCTGGGTTGAAGCGCCATCTTTGTCGCAGCTACCGGAGAGCGAGCGAACAGGGATATTTATCGTGATGTGCAACATATTAAGCCCCTGCTTGTTAAGATTACTTCTACCAAAAGATAGATTAGTTAAACAAGCAGAACTCCTCTAGTGTCAGCGACGAGCGCAATTCCTGCCAAAAAACCCATCTAGCGGTTTTCCTATCAATTGCAAACCCTTACTCTTCTCTCCTCTTCCTTCGCGTTTTTCGCGTCTTCGCGGTCTGTCAAAAAAAGCCCGTTCACCAAACATTTCAACTTGCCATAAAAACCCGAGACAACTACAAAAGAACCTGCTCAATGTTGAGGTTTCGGCTCTGCATAGCTCCTTCAAACAGATCAGTAGAAAGAGCCTGTTCAACCGACCAAACCCCCGGTTTTGTCAGTTTACCTTCTAACATCAATTGAGCGATGCTGCCAGTACCGATGCCCGTAGCGGCGGCAGCATTTGGGTGTACCGCTGTCGATCGAACTTTCGCGGGCTGACCGTTTTTGAGACCGGTCACTTGCGATCGCACGGCCACCCCCACACCGCTAAAATTATTGCTAACAGCGGTCATCCCGTAGCTGACATAAGACAAAAACTCAATCACAGAGGGATTTTTCAGCCAGCTATCCGGCCAGTATTTTGCCACAAACCAAGTCAGGTGATTGTAAAGGTCGGGAGAAGTGCCGAATTTAGTAATAACTGTTTTCACTGGGAAAGTTTCGGGCAAAGTAATTGCTTCCGGCATATCGAACCAGTAAACGCCTGTTTTGCCGTAGGGTGCTGGAAATTCTATCGTTTCGCGATCGGTGTAGGGTTTGATTTGCTGTAGTTTGCCATCAACCAAAACATCAAAAGGAGTTTGCAAACCTAAAAAAGTAGTGCGCATGACGGTGACACCAGCACCGCCCGAACCGCCGACCACGTAACTCAAATGGATGTGTTCTGCTGTATCTAACTGCTCCACATCTCGGCGTACCATGCTGTTAGAAACCCCCGGAAAAATTCCCGTGTTAATAATAGCTGTCACCCCCGCATTTTTAGCATTTTCCCGACACTCTAAAGCTCGGCGAGTAAAACTGCGGCTGTCGCTGACATCGGTATAATTAACACCTGCTTCGATGCAAGTTTTCAACACGCCGGCGTGTCGGTAGTGAAAAGGCCCGGCACAGTGAACGACGAGGTTAGAGGATGAAACCGCTTGGCTCAGGGCTGCACTTTCTGCTAAATCTAAAGCTAGATAGCGCGATCGATCCGGCGGCAACTCGGGTGGAAGAGAGCCATTGGGGTCGCGTCCGGTAATAGTAACTTCTGCGTCGGTGTGGGTAACAAGGTCTTGAGCAACGCTGTTGCCAATTCGTCCCCGACCGCCGACAATCAAAACTCGGTTTGTCATCGCTCAAAAAAGGGTAACGCTAATATAAGTTTCTCATTTTAGGAGGGATATTTTCCATCTGCACAAAGGATGAATTTGTTAGAGCTTAGGAGAATGTGACGCTCGACCTCAGCGATTATCCCTTGCCGCCAGTCATAGAAATTCTCAGATTTCTTGTATGGATGCTTCAACAAGGTTAGCCAAGTGAGTTTTCAAAGAGTAGGAACGTGCCAGTTGTGCTAGACTACAAGTTAGTCGCTCGTACTAGATTTGAGAAGGCCTTGATGGGCGGTATTTTTATTAAAATTATTTTCACTATTTAAACAATACGGCCAAACAGAAACATGACTTCTGAAGGCAAGGTCGCCGACACAGGCTTTTTAAAAGAAGCTCAGCAACTCATGCAAGATGGTTGGCAATTAGGAAAAAGGTAATTAAGAAAAAGGTAATTGCTCGCTCTAGCGGATCTCAATTAATTGAGATCCACTAAAGCGCGAGAGCTTTACTTCAAAGTAGTTGTTATTGCTCTTCCCTAAAACTAACAATCTTAAAATCTCCTGAGAGCGCCCCTTGAAAAAATCTTGCCAAGTAAACAACTCTATGGTATTATAGAAGATTGTGAATATTAATCAAAAGTAAAGTAACAAGCCGGGAGAAATCAAAATGACACAGCAAACCCTGCACGGAACCAGCCGCAAAAGAAAAAGAACATCCGGTTTTCGCGCCAGAATGCGCACCGCAACCGGTCGATTGGTAATCAAGTCCCGCCGCAGCAAAGGTCGTCACCGCCTCGCAGTCTAGCACTGCATTAAGGTTGAGAGGCCTTAACGATCGCCCTACGCCATGTTGCCTCCTGCAAACCGACTCAAGCACCGAAAAGACTTCAGCGCCGTCTACCGCAAGGGAATGCGCCGCAACTCGGCTCATTTGAGCTTAAGAGCTCTGCGCAAACCCAAAAGCGTCGCTGTAAGCAAACCGACAGCCGAGAAATCCTTGCAGCCCACTCGCACAGGCATTTCTATCAGCCTCAAGGTTAGCAAGCGCGCCGTAGTCCGCAACCGGATCAAGCGCCAAATTCGCGCTGCTTTGCGACAGCTATTGCCCCGATTAAAATTCGGCTGGGATTTAGTAATTGTGGTGCGTCCGATCGCACAAGAGTGCAATTATGCAGAAATTCTGCAAGAATTAGAGCAGTTGTTGGTAGAAGCCGAGGTACTAGATGGGAATTCGAGAGGAAGTATATTATGAAGGCGGCCCCGCGCCTGGAGACTTGATTATCAACTTACTCCTGGGGCTGACAGTCGTGGGAATCCCCCTCGCAGTAGGATCGATTGTCCGGGCTCTGTGGCTGCGCTACCGGATCACCAGCCGCCGAGTGTCGGTAACTAGCGGTTGGATGGGGCGCGATCGCATAGACGTTATCTACTCAGATATAGTCAAAATCGTCACAGTACCTCGCGGTTTCGGCAGTTACGGAGACATGGTACTGACAATGAAAAATGGCTGCCGTTTGGAACTGCGATCGATTCCAAAATTTCGAGCCATGTATGACTACATTAACGAAAAACTGCCCGCAGCAGCCCAAAAAGCCAACGCGGCAAAAGCTAAATAACCGAACCGCTTTCACCCTGATTTGAAGCTGAAGTCAGTCGATTTTAGATTTTCCATTTTTCGATTTTAGATTTACTCCCTACGATGAATCACCGGAGGTTGAACAGGAGTCTAAAATTTTTGGCTCTCCACGACGAGAGTACGTGGGACGGTGTCCGTTTTTTGGGCGAAGTCAGTGCGAGTAATGGCTTTCCTCATTACAAAAAACCCGCTAGCGGGCGGTCGATCGACGGGCAATGTCCTAAGATAGAGACAAAAGCCTAAAAGTTGAGGCGGCCCGCATTCAGCGGGTAAAAATAGTTCTCAACAGCAAACAAAGAGCACCTAAATTAACTCAAAGCGAATGGATTTTGGTATCTCGTTTCTCTCCAACAACCTAATGCTGCCGATCCTAGATTTTTTCTACGGGATCGTGCCAAGCTACGGTTTAGCGATCGTAGCCCTGACGCTCGTGATTCGCTTTGCTCTCTATCCTCTAAATGCAGGCTCTCTTCGCAATATGCGGCGCATGAAAGTAGCGCAGCCGTTGATGAAAGAGCGAGTAGATCAAATTCAAAAACTGTATAAAGAAAATCCTGCAAAACAGCAGGAGGAAATGAGCAAAGTATACAAAGAATTTGGCAATCCTCTAGCAGGATGCTTCCCGTTGGTGCTGCAAATGCCGGTGCTGTTTGCACTGTTTGCAACGCTCAGGGGTTCGCCGTTTTCTGACGTAAATTACAGCGTCAACGTCCAAGTTTTGCCGAAAGAACAAATCGAAACTGTTCAACCGCAAGCCTTTGCTACGCCGCCACAAAATATTTACGTGACGGGTACATTTCACGCTCCAGTTGTGGGCGTGATTCCAAGCGGCGACAAAGTGGCAGTCGGCGATACAACCAAGATTGATTTTCAAACCCCAGATGGCAAACCTCTCAAAGCTATAGCGGCAGAAAATAAGAGCGAAATCGACTTTGAGCCTACCTGGAAAGTCATCAAAGGCGAAGAATTTGTCAAGGTAGACGAACAGGGCAACATCACGGCTTTAGCGCCCGGTGAAGCCACAGTTCAAGGCACAATCCCGGGATTGGCTACTAACAAAGGATTCCTGTTTATCGAAGCTTTAGGCCGCGTCGGCGCGATCGACTCAGACGGTACAATCCACTGGGATATTTTGGTGATGATCCTGGGATTCGGCATCAGTTTGTACATCAACCAAACTCTTTCGGGACAAGCACAAGGGCCAAACGACAACCCCCAACAGGCTACAGTCAACAAACTGACGCCAGTTATATTTTCGGGGATGTTTTTGTTCTTCCCGCTGCCCGCCGGCGTGTTGATGTATATGCTGATTGCTAACATCTTCCAGACAGTTCAGTCGTTTATTTTGTCCAGAGAACCGCTGCCGGAAAACCTGCAAAAAATTGTGGACGAAGCAGAGGCGAAAACCCAAAAAGAACAGGGATTAGATGCACTTCCCTTTGAGCCAAAGCGTTCTAAGAAAAAGGCTTGATTGTTAAAATGAAAGACTCAGAAATGCAGCGCGGACAGCAATGGTTAGAAGAACTGTTAAAACTGTCCGCAATTCCCTCAAACGTGGTAAGCCAACAGCAAGAAGATTGCTATTGGATGACAATAGATGAAAGCAATCTGACTCCAGAACAAGTAGCCATCTTAATCGGGCCAAACGGTAATGTACTAGATGCCATTCAGTATCTCTGCAACACGGTTGCGAACATAGCCCACGAATCAGATGAACCCATTGCTTATACAGTCGAACTGAACGGCTATCGCATCCGCCGCCAAGAGGAACTGCGATCGATGGCACAGTACGCAGCAGAGCAAGCGCGATCGACGGGAGGTGAAGTTGAACTCAAAGCCCTCTCTTCGGCAGAACGCCGTCAAGTCCACAGCTTTTTGAGCGAATGTGAGGATATAGAAACTTACAGTCAAGGACAAGAACCCGATCGGCGTTTGGTAGTGCGCCTGCGCTGAGCCAGCCCAAAAAAGGACGCCCCTAATTAAGTCGTGCAGATCCTAAAATTTTAGACTCCTGTTCAAGATTCCAGATTCATCTGTCGAGTCAAATCTAAAATCTGAAATCTAAAATCTAAAATCGACTCGGCGTTTAATAGTGCGGCTGCGCTGACGGTAAAAAAGAAAAAGGAAAAAGGAAAAAGGAAAAAGCCAAAAATGAGCTATTCCTTTTGACTTTTGACTTGAGACGAGGATAATAAAACGGCGAAAGATGATTATGGAGACAATTTATATCCCTCATCTACTCACAAAAACCGAGCGGAAAGAGGTCATTGATTTTGAAGAAATTATCCCCGATTTAGAAACTCTTACTCCGGTGCGGGGGCGACTGCAAGTTAGTCACCAAGGGAATTTTCTTGAGGTGAAGGCGAAAGCAGAAACAATTGTGACTCTCACCTGCCACCGCTGTCTGAAACAATACAATCACCGTTTGAAAATTCAATCATCGGAAATAATTTGGTTGGAAGAAAAGCCGAGTCAGCTTGATGCAACTTCAGGAGAATATGAAGTTGATTTAGAAGATTTGGTGGAAAATTTGTCGCCTGCGGGTTATTTCTCTCCCAGCGATTGGGTGTACCAGCAAATGTGTTTGGAACTGCCGCACAAACAGCTATGCGATACTGAATGTCCGGGAATAGATTTAAATGAGGAGGCAGAAGAGACAGAAAGCTCAGAAGCTGCATCGGACAGTCGCTGGGCGTCTCTGGCGGCACTTAAACGGCAATTGCCTTAGTCAAGAGTCATTAGTCAAGAGTCATTAGTCAAGAGTCATTAGTCATTAGTCATTAGTCAGCAGTCAAAAGTCATTAGTCAGCAGTCAGTAGCTAACAACTAATAACTGTAGAATAACGAAGACTTCAAAATAACACCAGCTAAAAACTAACAACTAATAACCAATAACTAATGAGTAATAACTAATAACTAATGACTAATGACTCTTGACTAATGACTAATAACTAATGAGTAATGACTATTTTTAGCGACGAGTTTGAACTGCTGCTGCGATCGCGCTACCCCTTAATTTACATTCCCACACGGGAAGAAGAGCGCGTAGAAGTGGCGATCGCCCAATCAGCCAAAAAACAGGGTTCTCGCGCCGTCTACATCTGGGATTTTGTTGACGGCTACCAAGGCAATCCCAACGATACCGGTTTTGGCAAGCGCAACCCCTTGCAAGCTTTAGAATTTCTCGAAAAATTGCCGGCATCCGCGCCAGCAATCTTTATTTTGCGAGACTTTCAGCGATTTTTAGAAGATGTCTCGATTTCCCGCAAGCTGCGGAATTTGGCAAGACTCCTCAAATCTGTGCCCAAAAATATTGTGATCGTATCTCCGATAACTTCGATCCCGGAAGACCTCAGCGAAGTAATCACAGTTTTGGAGTTTCCCCTGCCTGCGGCGGCGGAAATCAAAATAGAGGTGGAAAGACTGTTAGGGGCTACCGGAAAAGCGATTGAGGGGCGTTTGCTGGACGAATTGGTGCGCTCCTGTCAAGGTCTGTCGATCGAACGAATCCGCCGAGTTTTGGCAAAGGCGATCGCCACCAGAGGCGAACTGCATCCCGACGACGCGGAACTGATTTTAGAAGAAAAGCGCCAAACAATCCGCCAAACTCAAATTCTGGATTTTTACCCAGCCCGCGAAAATATCTCCGATATCGGCGGTTTGGACAATCTCAAAGAATGGCTGCTGCGGCGCGGCGGTGCTTTTTCCGATCGCGCCCGCCAATACGGTTTGCCGCATCCCAGAGGCTTGTTATTAGTCGGAATTCAAGGAACCGGAAAATCCTTAACTGCAAAGGCGATCGCCCACCACTGGCATTTGCCCTTACTGCGCTTGGATGTCGGGCGCTTGTTTGCCGGATTAGTCGGGGAATCGGAATCGCGCACCAGACAAATGATTCAGCTAGCGGAAGCTTTAGCGCCCTGCGTGCTGTGGATAGACGAGATTGACAAAGCTTTTGCGGGATTGGACGGTAAAGGCGATTCCGGCACAACCAGCCGCGTGTTCGGAACTTTTATTACTTGGCTGGCCGAAAAAACATCGCCGGTTTTTGTAGTCGCCACCGCCAACAACATCCAGTCTTTGCCGCCGGAAATGCTGAGAAAAGGCAGGTTTGACGAAATATTTTTTGTGGGTTTGCCCAGTCAGGAGGAACGGCGGGCGATTTTTGAGGTACATTTGTTGCGGTTGCGATCGCACAGCATCAAAAACTACGATCTAGAGCGCTTGGCTTACGAAACTCCCGATTTTTCAGGAGCCGAAATCGAGCAAACTTTGATTGAAGCAATGCACATTGGGTTTAGCCAAAATCGAGACTTTACCACAGATGATATTTTAGAATCAGCTAGTCAGATGGTGCCCTTAGCCAGAACGGCGAGCGAACAAATCCAGTTTCTCCAAGATTGGGCTGCTGCTGGGAAAGCTCGCCTTGCTTCTAGATACGGCAGTTTGAGCCGCCGGATTCAGGGTTAGTCGATCGAAGACATTCGACAGAAGATAAAATTTTCCTCCCAGAGTCACCCTACCAAGCCTGAAATTTCCCAGTTTCCTTCTTCCATTTCTCGACTTCACGCTTGACTTTTATCCGTTACATCCGTTACATCCCGTACCTTGCTCGTTGCCGAACTTCCTTCTTCCTTCATATGAACAGTGTATATAGCGTTTTCAAGTTTTTAGTAGGTTTTCTGCTAGCGATCGTCCTAATGGCAGGCGCTAGCGTAGCGGCTGCACTTTACTTTGCCGCTAAGCTAACTACTGTGCCGGAAAGACCTGTTTTTCCCAACGACAAAACAGCAGCTCAGATTGCCGGCGCTGGCTCGAAGTCAACAGCCAAGGCCAGCACAGTTTCTACGTCTGGTGATGCTACGTCTAGCGATGCCGCGTCTCCGAAACCACTGGAACCGGGAGCTTACCGAGCTCTAGTTACTCAGCCGATCGGCTTAATTCTCCGGGATAGCGGCAACCGAGACTCGAACCGGATTGGCGGTGTTGGTTACAAGGAAAAAGTCGTGGTGTTGGAAGATTCGCCGGACAAAGAGTGGCAGCGGATTCGGGTTGAGGATGGCAACCGCGAAGGTTGGGTCAAGGGCGGCAATACCGAAAAAGTTGAAGGCGAATAGGACCAGCGCCGTCCATATCAAAGAGTTAACTGCTGAACACTCAAACGGTATGGGGATGATGTAGTGGATTTGCAGAGCATTCCGCCATCTTGGGACTCAGCTATTCCTTTGCCGATTTAAATTAGGAAATTCAGGACCGATCGGGCTTTCCGCTTCTATCTCGCACTACGTATCAGGGGTCAAGGCCAATTAAAATCGTCGATCGAATAAGCTGATTTTTATCAATTAATCTTCATTCGCCAGATCGTTTGGTTAGTTTGTGGCAATTTCACACGCTGTTCCAAATAGCCACAAACTTCTCAAATAAAGGGTTTGGGGATTTTCCGAGATGTCTGTGAGGGATTGAAACCGTAGGTTAAGTGTAGGTAAGAATAGGTTTGGTAGTTTTGGAACTTCCCCTAGCTTACACGCTATCTTACCTGTGCAGATCGATCGACCCAATTGCCAGAGCAGGATAGTACAGCCCTCCCCCCCTCGCAAAATCGGGACGCTTCCCCTGGCTATAAGTCTTGTGAGAGATGGATGTGTGGACAGATCTATGTCTGGAGAGATAGATTGTTAATACTGGGTGCAGCGAGCAACATTTAACACAAGTTTGGAGTATAGAAAATGACCAAAAACGTATCCGTAGTAATTCCCTCGCATAACAGCGCCCAATTTTTACCGGAAGCAATTGAGAGCATACTTGAACAGAGTTACCCTGCTTTTGAGGTCATTGTAGTAGACGATGGCTCTACTGATGATACGAAAGAAGTCTGCGATCGCTACTTGAAAGTAACATACGTCTATCAAAACAACCAAGGCCATGCTACTGCACGCAATACAGGTCTGCGGGTTAGTACAGGAGAGTATATTATCTTCCTGGATAGTGATGACTGCCTTTTGCCTGAAGCGATCGAGATTGGAGTCAAGCATCTCAACGCCAGGCCAGAGATGGGCTTGGTATTTGGTCGTTATTTCTTCTATTCCATTCAACCCGATGGCTCATACAAAGTAGAAGAGAAATATGAGAATCAGCCTGAAGTTGCTAATTATGAAAGCCTTTTGGCTATGCGGCATAGGATTCAATGCGGTTGTATTATGTTTCGCCGTGTTGCGCTGGAGGCTGTCGCCATTGAGTCTATCGGTGCATTTGACCCAAGTGTATTAGCGACCGAAGATTACAATTTATGTCTGCGAGTTGCCCGTGATTTTCCTATCTATTTCCACGGTCAAGTCGTTTCTCAATATCGCTACACTGGCAATAACATATCCAGTAAATCGACCTACTTTCTGATCCATGCAATCCGAGATCATTATCAGCAATGGAGTTACGTTCAAAAAACTGGAAAAGAAGAATATATAGTTGCCTATGAGCAGGGCAAACACCACTGGACTAAGCTTTTTGGCGATCGATTGCCTTACGAAATCCAGAAATATATAGCAGCTAAACAATGGGTTGCAGCCTTGGGTATTCTGAGATTGATCTTGTATTACGATCCCAAATTGCAATGTATTGATAAGGAAATCTACCAAACATCCTATAAAACTCTGATGTCAGAGCTACGCAAGCTCCCCCTTCAAGACTCCTTAGCCTATTGGAAAAAACAACTTGCCGGAGCCACCCCTTTATTACCCCTACCCACTGACCGGCCGCGCCCCCCAGAGCAATCCCTCCAGGGAGCTTCTCTGTCTTTTTGCATTTCTGGGGAAATCACCACAGCCCTGGGCCAATTGGGCGGCCAGGAAGGGGTCGCCCTATCAACAACCCTGTTAGCCGCGTTTAATATCTTGCTCTATCGCTATACAGGTACGGAAGACGTGATTGTTGGCTCCCCGTTTGTGGGCCGTGTGAATTCAGAAAATTTTGTGAATGCTGTCCCCCTCCGTACAGATATGTCCGGCAATCCCACGTTCCCAGAGTTTCTGGGACGAGTGCGGAAAGTCGCTTTGTTAGGGCAAGCCTATCAAGATGTGCCCTATTGCTTATTGGTCGATGAATTTTGTCCCGAGATCGACTTGAGCTATTCCCCTCTGTTTCAAGTGACCTTTGTCTTTGAAGAAAATATTCCCTTCCCAAAAATAGATCTGTCAAGATTAACGGCAAGTCCTTGGGTGATTGAAAATAACGAAGGGAAGTTTGACTTAACTTTATTCTTAAAACCAACCAGCGAAGGATTGGAGGGGAGTTGGTCCTACAGCACGGATTTGTTTGATGCAGAAACCATTGAACGAATGAACGAGCATTTCCAGATTTTGTTGGCAGGGATTGTGGCTCATCCAGAACTACCGATTTCTGCATTGCCGCTGTTGCCAGACAAAGAGAAACATCTGTTGCTTGTGGAATGGAATCAAACCCAAACAGATGACCCCCAAGATCGATGCCTCCACCAGTTAGTGGCCGTGCAAGCAGAAGCAACTCCCGAGAAAATTGCGGTTTCCTTTGAAGGTCAAACATTGACTTACCAAGAACTGCATCAACGCTCTAATCAAGTGGCCCACTATTTACAAAAAAGAGGGGTAAAACCGGATGATTTAGTCGGCATTTGTGTTGAGCGTTCTCTGGAAATGCTGGTGGGATTATTAGGTGTGCTGAAGGCGGGCGGAGCCTATGTTCCCATAGACCCGAACTACCCGGACGATCGCGTGGAATACATGATCGATAATTCCCAAGCCAAAGTATTGTTAACACAACAGCGGCTTGTCAAGAACCTGCCTACCAAAGAAGCATTGGTCATCTGTTTGGATACGGATTGGTCCCTGATTGCTCAAGAGAGCCAGGAAACACCGATCGCAAGTGTTACGCCAGAAAATATGGCTTACGTCATTTACACATCCGGTTCTACGGGTAAGCCCAAAGGTGTACAAGTTCTCCACCGCGGGGCAGTCAATTTTTTACGTTCGATGCGGGAGCAACCGGGAATCAGTGCGGCGGATATTTTGCTGTCTGTCACCACCCTCTCTTTTGATATTGCCGTCTTAGAACTGTACTTACCCCTGACTGTGGGAGCACAGGTTGTCATCCTGAGTCGGGAAGATGCCATGGATGGCAGAAAGTTATCACAGACGATCGCCCAATTGGGGATTACGATCCTGCAAGCTACCCCAGCGACTTGGCGATTATTGCTGGAATCGGGCTGGGAAGGTCAGTCCCCGATGAAAATCCTCTCCGGTGGGGAAGCAATGCCCAAAGAATTGGCTGCCCAATTGTTAACCAAAGGTACGGAACTTTGGAATTTGTACGGCCCCACTGAAACAACAGTTTGGTCAACTGTTTATCAAGTCAAAGACCCTGAACAGCGAATTTTAATTGGTAAACCCATCGCCAACACCGACATCTACATCTTAGATTCTCTCCTGCAACCCGTTCCCGTTGGGGTGGCTGGGGAATTGCATATTGGTGGTTCAGGATTAGCCCGAGGATATTTGCAGCGTGACGATTTAACGACAGAGAGATTTATTCCTAATCCCTTTCGGGAAACCGAACGAATCTACAAGACGGGGGACTTAGCACGTTATTTGCCAGATGGAAATATCGAGTGTTTGGGTCGCCTAGATTTTCAAGTCAAAATTCGCGGTTTTCGCATCGAACTCGGTGAAATCGAGTCTGTTTTGGTCAAACATCCCAATGTGCAGCAGGCGGTGGTCATCGTCAGGGAAGATTTTCCTGGCGACAAGCGTCTAGTGGGTTATATTGTCGCCGTCAACAATCAGAACCCAACCATCCAAGAACTGCGAAGTCTGCTCAAGGAGTACGTACCAGAATATATGGTGCCGTCTATCTTTGTTTTCTTGGAAGCTCTACCTCTAACACCTAATGGTAAGGTCGATCGTAAAGCTCTACCTGCACCTCAACAATCTGCCCAACCACCAATCACACCCGCCACTCCAACGCCTCTATATCCGCCAGCCACTACAACTCAAGCAACGCCAGAAAAGCCAAGAGAATTTGCCAGTCCCCAGGATGATTTGGAAGTTCAACTCATCAAGATCTGGGAAAAAGTATTGCATACTTCACCCATCAGTACGACAGATAATTTCTTCGAGCTGGGAGGACATTCCCTATTAGCGATATCGCTAATTCGTGAAATAGAGGAAACCTACAAGCAAAAGCTATCTTTACCTATCCTTTTCCAATCGCCAACGATTCAGCAGTTGGCTAACACCCTTCGCGAACAAGGATGCTTGTCTTCTGCGCAGGCTTTAGTCACGATTCAGGAAGGCAGTTCCAAACTGCCTTTATTCTTCATTTACGGCATATTCCTTTACTATGATTTGTCAAGACACCTCGGCGAAGACCAGACTTGTTATGGAGTCTATCTCAACGAGGAAGTCAGTATGTTCCAAAAGGATAAACTTGACAAATCACCAACGGATTTAGTGAGTGTTGCAGATATGGCAACTCGCTATCTCAAAGAAATCCAAAAACATCAGCCTAAAGGGCCTTACCTCCTAGCGGGTGAGTCATTAGGTGGCTTAGTAGCCTTTGAAATGGCACATCAACTTCATTTACAGGGTGAGGAGGTAGCTTTACTGGGCCTTTTGGATAGTGCGATTCCGGGGCAAGACCAACTGTCATTGAGTCAGAAGCTGGCTTTTCATGCCAAAAAGCTGCGCGAAAAAGGGCTTTCCTATGTTTTCCAAAAGATACAACAATTTCAGAAGACTAAATCGACTTCTAACATTAATAATGCTCCTGTAGATCCTCGATTAGAGTTTCGGGATTACGCTGTGAAAAGTTACAGGCCACAGCCTTACCCAGGCAGGGCGATTTTGTTCCGGGCGATGGATGAAAGTCACTTTAGCACTTTGGAAAACTGGAATGAACTGTTGGTTGGAGGATTAGACATATATGATATCCCTGGAAATCATCTAAGTATCCTTCAAAAACCCAATGTCCATCTCTTGGCGGAAAAAATGAGAGTGCATATCGATCGAGCCTTAGCAAAACTTTAGGCTGCGATCTGAGCTGCTATCTGCCTCTGGTATGCAGCAGCTCATAACATTTCTCTATTAAGCGCAGCTTAATAGAGAAAGTGGCGATCGCATCTTTAGCTGGATAGGATTATCGGCTCTGGCGTACTTGTGGTGATAACGTAAGCTTATAATCTAGCAGTATCAAGGGTTTCATTTGTCTGGCCAGGCTTTCAAGTTGGTTGTCACCGCAGTATTTTTAATAAGGCTCCTCGATAAATTTTTCTACCTTCACAGTTAAGATGGACGCCATCTTTTGTTGCATTTTCTTTTAACACTCTCCCTTCATAAAGGGGCTGAAGTTCTTTTTCTACTATCAAAACTTTCTCGGTCGCTGCCACTTGACGAGTGAATGCTCTAATTTTTTCCACTCTTTCCAAAGGACCCGCTAGTGTGAGATCGTGGCTGGCTGCAACCGTTGAGTAAAATGAAGGGATTAACAGCACTTTTTTGGCGTTCATTTTTGTTCTAATAATGCTGATGATTTGCTGCATATTGTTAATAAATTGTGCATCCGTCGCTCGATAAATCGCATCATTAGTACCGAGGGCAATAAGGGCTTTATTACATTTAACTCGCTCGGCAGTTAATTGTTTTAGCTGTTAAAGCTGAGAAATTGTTGACATACCGGGTAAGGCAAAATTAAAAGTATCATTACCTATGGTATTCCCCAGCCCATAGGTAATAGAATCGCCAAAAAAGCAAGGAGCAATTTTAGTTTGTTTAGTCAGCTCGAGTTGATACTTAACTTCATCCTCCCACCAAGGGTTAGAACTGAGGGTGTCTGTCGGTAATTCGATATAATTTTCATTAAACATGAGGAGGATTCTACCTAAATACCCCGTCTTTATCGCCCATCCTAAAATCCCTGTTAAGACAATGACATTCAATAGGAGTGAAATAATCGCGCTCGGTTTTTTCAGACAGGTATGAGCAAGGAAACTAACAGAACTTATCAATCAATATGCTACCAGAACGTAATTCATAATTATAATCAGTTTATCTAATCACGAATTACGAATTAAGCGATCGCAGTCCTCCATCTTGTTTGAGATGAATCGGCTTAAACCCTTGTATAGCTCAATCAGGTTCAGTTAAGAGATTCCAACAGATAAAACCCATGAAAAGTAGACACAGTTTGCTTCGTTCCTCTCTTCGGACAAGGCTAAGTGAACCGTATTGTTGTATAGCTTGGCTTTCAAGTTGCTTGTCACCCCGTCAGCAACAGACAAAAGGTTTCAATAGCTAAAACTCAACAGAAAAACAAAACAATACATAAGTTTAAATTATGTTATTAATAATATTATGTTAAGAAACTTAGCAAAATTTTAAGGTTAGTTGCAAAGCGTAGGCTTTGGTCACCGCAGCCGAGGCAAGAATGATAGCTTTGATCCCAAGATGTAACTTTTGAGCTTCACAGCTATCAACCATAAAAAATATGTACGACAAACGTCCCGATCGAGATTTGGCGACTGCTGCTGTAACTGCGGCTTTAGGAGCTGGCGTGGTCACTTCTTTTGCAGTGAGCAGAGGGCAAAACCCGCTGGTAGCCTTGGGAATTACTGTTTTTGCAGCGGGAGTAGCTTTGATTTGCGATCGGTTTGGCTTAATTTAAGTTAATGTCGCATTTTTACACAATAGTTAACCCATAAAGTCCCCGCCCTGTTTGCAACTAGCAAGGGTGGGGATTTTTAGTCGATCGTCCACAACCAATATTTTTATATAAAACAAAATTAATTTTCAGCCAATAATACGCAAAAACTGGTCATTTTTTTCTCATCAAGGCTAAGATGTGGCTGCAAACTATTTTCCTGACTCTCGCGTCTGTATAAACAGCGATGCTATCTTGGTTGTTACCTGTAATTATTTTTGAAGACAATTTTTTTTCAGAAACGGGTGCTTCGCGCAAACAGGTAAAACTTAGCCTTGATAGAGCAGCCTAAAGCTCAGCTTGAGTTTGCTCCTACACCTCAGCCACAATTTCACAGTAAAAATTTATGGAATCCCTCGCCTATCTCGAACTTGCTCTTGTTTGCGAAGCACCCGCACAAGAGTCGAAAATTTTTGATGCACCCAAGTGGCAAAACCTATCTAGTCAGACTTATGTGCGTTTGCTGTCTCTGGCTTTGATGCTGTCGGTTTTGAGTGCAGCCGGTTCGGCTTTTGCTCAAATAGATCCGGTTTATCCAAATGTGCGAGCTGTTCAAGACAGGTTGCGGGAACTAGGTTATTTTCCCAGATCTTCCACCGGTCAGCTCGGCCCGGTAACAAAACAAGCTCTGACTAACTTTCAGCGAGACTATCAACTGTCGCTGACTGGTAGGCCCGATCGATCTACTGTGATAGCGCTCAACAGTTTTGCCGGTGACGATCGACCTTTTAAAACTATTTATACAAACTATAGCGAGCTGCGCTTTGGAGACACAGGTGCAGATGTTTCGGATCTCCAGCGCAGGTTGCAACAGCTAGGCTACTTCAACACGCATCCCACAGGGAGTTTTCGCGAAATTACTCTCAATGCGGTGAGATACTTCCAGCGAATTAATCGACTGCGGGTGACTGGAGTTGCTGACAGGCAAACTTTAGCTTTGCTGTTTGGCTCCACCAGACCAATTCCCCCCGTTACGCCGGGAGATATTTCGGGAAATGGCGGTTGCAAGGGGCTGCGGTTCGGCGACAGAGGGGCGACGGTAGACTTGATCCAGCGGCAGCTAAAAGCTTTGGGCTATTTTGAAGGTGGCGTTGACGGCAAGTTTCGGGAACGCACTCTTTACGCTGTGACTCGTTTTCAGCAAGATTACAATCTGGTTTCTGACGGCTGCGCTGACACTGCTACTTTGAAGGCGATAGATGCCCAGATGAGGGAAGCTCAAATTACTGTATATCCAGGAGAAAATGAGGAGCAGAGTAATGCTGGAGATTTTCTGGAGTTGGGCGACACAGGCCCTGAAGTAGAATTTTTGCAGCGGCGGCTGCAACAATTGGGTTATTACAGGAGCCAGATTCACGGTTGGTTCGATCGACCAACTCAAGCGGCTTTGATCCGGTTTCAGAGAGATAGCGGGCTGTTCGGGACTGGAAGGGTCGATCTGGGCACTCGATCGGCTTTGCGGCAAGGCAACAGACAGGCTGCAAAGGCGCAGCAGCCTGTGGCTGCGGGTCTGCGGCGGGGCGATACTGGGCCCGCTGTCCGACAGCTTCAGTCTGCGCTCAGAAGTCTCGGCAAAAACCCCGCAAGAGTGAACGGAGTATTTGGAGCCGAGACTGAGCGGGCGGTGCTGTCGTTTCAGCAGGAACGCAATTTGTCGCCGGCGACGGGTATTGCCACTGCGGCGACTTTGGCCGAGATCCAAAACGGATTAGCTGGGCGCTTGGCTGTTCCTGCTGTTGGGATTAGCAGCAGTGTCAATTCTCGATCGAGCATTCAGCAATTACAAACGCGGCTGCAAGGCCTCGGCTTTTACACGGGTTCCGTCAGCGGAGTTTTGGATGCTCCGACGAAAGACGCGCTCGATCGAGCTGTGCGCAGTTACGGGGTGAGCAGCGACGATTTGTTGAGCCAAACTTTTTAGCAGCCCACTTGCGGACGCTACATCAAATAAATAAATCGGGTTTCTGGTTCCCGAATGATTCCTGAAACGATCTATTTTCCTGAAGAAACCAGGTTTCGGCGTAATTGCGATCGCACCCCTGCCGATCTTTGTTAATAATTGTAACAAACCGTACTTGAAATGCGAAAATAGTGCATCTTCACTCGATTGAATCCGGGGCGGTGCTGCCATTTTGGGCGATCGACCTCGGACAAGACCAATTGCTGGAAACTAAAGACGGCCATCCCATCCGCAAAGCTTCGTGGCACACCGTATGAATCGTTAGCTGGCAGTCTAGCAGGTGCAATCCAGACTTTTCAGCTTGTTTCATGCCAATTTTCAAAATCGAATCGTTGTTAAATTCGATCGTTCGGTTGCACTGAACGCAGACTAAGTGATGGTGGTGGTGCGGGTAAGGCTGGTTTATTTCATAGTGTTTGTGACCTTCGGCTAGTTCGAGTTCGCGAAGCAAGCTCATCCTTGCCATTAACTTTAAAGTTCGGTAAATGGTGGACAAGCTAATGTTTTCGCCGCGATTTTTTAACAAAGTGTACAAATCCTCCGCGCTCAGGTGGTTGCCTTTGGGGAGGTTCTGAAACACGTGCAAGATGGTTTCCCGTTGGGGAGTCATCCGCCAGCCTTTGTCATTGAGTTCGGATTTGAATGAGGACGCGGTGTAAAGTGCCATAGTGACCCTCTCAAGAAAGTCTGCCTATTGACAATAATACACAACGATCGAGATATTTTGCAAATATCGGAGCTTATTGAAAAAAGGTTGAGGAAAAAATTTAGTTTTTAATAATTTTCGACGGCAAACTGACCGTAAAGCCCCAGACAGAGGACAGAGAAATCGTGTTGAAGTAAAAATTATTACTTCTGCTTTCTGCTTTCTGCCTTCTGCCTTCTACCTAGATCCAGAAACGGACATTACCAATACAGTAAATGCACACCAGCTACTTTAAGTCAGAGACTCCAGATAGTCGCGCACGCGGTTGCGGCGCTTGGGTTGGCGGAGTTTTTGCAAAGCTTTGGCTTCAATTTGGCGGACTCGCTCGCGGGACAAGTCGAGAGCGCGACCGATTTCTGCCAGCGAGTAGGGGTGTCCGTCGCCCAAACCAAAGCGCATCAGAATTACATCCCGCTCGCGGCTGGTCAAATCTGCCAGCAGTTGCTGCAAGTCGCGGTGCAGAGCTTCTCGCATCAGCATTTCTTCTGGGGAGATGCTGTCGGTTTCGAGCAAGTCGCCCAACTCTGTATCTTTTTCGTTGCCCACTTTAGTTTCCAGAGAAACCGAGCGGGGGACTCGCAGCAAAACTTCTCGGACTTGGGGCGCCGTCATGTCCAGCTCGACAGCGATATCTTCGATCGTAGCTGTCCGACCTTTTTCTTGAGAAATTTTGCGCTGGGCTTTCTTGATTTTGTTAAGTTTTTCGGTGATGTGGACGGGGAGGCGGATTGTGCGGCTTTGAGTTGCTATAGCCCGCGTAATTCCCTGCCGAATCCACCAGTAGGCGTAGGTGCTAAACCGATACCCGCGAGTCGGGTCGAACTTTTCTACAGCTCGCTCCAGTCCTAGAGTTCCTTCTTGTATTAAATCGAGCAATTCTAAACCGCGATTTTGATATTTTTTCGCCACCGAAACCACCAGGCGCAGGTTCGCCTTAATCATGTGGTCTTTAGCTTCGACCCCTTCTGCTTGAATTCTTTCGATCGCCTCCACCGTCATCTGGGCTAATTCTGCCCACTGGCGCTTGCCTTCTGCCATAATTCGCTTGAGTTCTGGTACGTCACCGACGCCCGCAGTTAGTGCCCAGCGTTCCAGGGAAGGTTTGTGTCCCAATTGTGCGCACAGGCGATCGCGCACTTCAATTAGATGCACGAAGCGCCCAATCAGCCCTTCTTCCTGGGATGCGACGGTGTTGCGCAATTCCAGCAATTTGATGTAGCGCTGAACTTTTTGAGCTTCCGAGACTTCTTCGTCTCTACCCAAGAGACGCACCCGACCGATTTCTTGCAGATAAAGGCGCACTAAATCTGTAGTGCGGCGGCTGGCATTTTTTTGCAATTTGGCTGCTGGGTCTGCATCTTCAGTCTCTGCTGGGTCTTGGTCGATCGGTTCGTCTCCAGCTTCTTCAGCATCTTCATCCAACACATCTACATCTTGCAAGGGATTGACTCGCAGTTGTTCGTCGAATTCAGCTTCAGCGTAAAAAGAGGTGGCTGGCATAGTGATTTTCTCAGTGGCTCCGGGTGAAAAGATGCTACGCTTAGCGGTTATTTATAATTATGATGCCCACTTTGTTAAGACGAAGCATCACCGCTTTTTGTTTCTTTACTAACTTTCCTGACTTTTCTGCTGTTGGGCGATCGAACTAGGGCTGCCCTACTTGTTTTACCAAGATTCAGGAAAACGCTAAGAACTTTCTGATGTAACAGGTTGAAGGCCTGGAAAGTGCGTTGTACTTCTTTGTTTCTATAGCTAGTATAGATACTGACTGCCTAAAAACAAGTGACGTTCGTCAGAAGTTAAGTTAATCTTCATCACCAATAACCTGGTTCCCGATCACTTCGGAAAATTCGCGACTTTTTTAATAAAACTTTATATAACTCGGCGCTCTTGATTAAATACCCGCAGTTCATAGGAAGTTTAATCCCTTACAGAATATGAGCTTCAGAGTTTCTACAGTCCGCATTACCGCAGAGGAAGCGCCTGAGGCAAAAACCGGGTTTCTCGACAATAATTCTGGATTTAAACCGAGAATTTGAGGAAGAAACCGGGTTTCTCGATGTCTTTTCGGTAAGTCGGGAGTTTGACCAGGCCAGAAGCCGATATTTTTTTGCTGTTGGCTGCGGCTTCCCAGTTAGCATGAGGCGAGAGAGCACCAGGATGAGAAACCTGGTTTGTTGCACTCCCGCTTGCAGGGAAAGTACAGGTTTTTCCTCGCTGTTACCCGATCGAGTTTTAGTGAGAACGGTGCGCGAGGGCCAATCAACTCAAATTAAAATTGCTAGCGCGGGTAAAGTTTCATCAATTCCCTCACTTGTTCGGCGTGATACGAACTGCGAGTTAAGGGAGAAGCGACAACTTGCAAGAATCCCAAAGATTCGCCAAACTCTCGGAGAGCATCAAACTGTTCCGGCGGCACAAAATTTTCTACATTCAAGTGCTTTTGAGTCGGTTGCAGGTACTGTCCCAGGGTCAAAATATCGCAGCCGACAGCCCGCAAGTCCTGCATCGCCTCCCGAATTTCGGCATCTGTTTCCCCCAGTCCCACCATGATACCGGATTTTGTGTAAACCCCAGGTGCAAGTTCGCGACTGCGCTGCAACAATTCCAGGGTGCGATCGTACTTTCCTTGCGGCCGCACCTTCCGGTAAAGTCGCTTTACGGTTTCGGTATTGTGGTTGAGTACCTCCGGCCGGGCTGCGAGAATAATTTCTAAAGCTTGCCAGTTGCCGCACAAGTCGGGAATCAGAACTTCTATAGTTGTATCGGGCATTGTCGATCGTACCGATCGAATGCACTCCACAAACACAGATGCGCCCCCATCCGGCAAATCATCGCGGTTGACAGAGGTAATCACAACGTGGTTGAGTTTGAGCCGCTGCACCGCCTGCGCCAATCTTTCTGGTTCCGTCGGATCTAAAGGTTGGGGCTTTTTCTCAAAATCGATATCGCAGTAAGGACAGGCGCGGGTACAAGCCGGGCCCATAATCAAAAATGTAGCAGTACCTGCGTTGAAGCATTCGCCGATGTTCGGACACGAAGCTTCTTCGCAAACCGTATTCAGGGATAAATCCCGCAAAATTTCTTTGACGTTGCCGACGCGCTCCCACTGGGGGGCTTTAACTCGCAACCACTGGGGCTTAACTGTCACGTCTGCCTCCGCCTGAGTAATGTTTTACAAAACATTATATACGAGGTTGCTAAGTTGTGACTTAAATGTGATATCCTAAAATATATTGACTAAATTCGGGATGTAGCGCAGCTTGGTAGCGCACCTCGTTCGGGACGAGGGGGTCGCAGGTTCAAATCCTGTCATCCCGATTGTTAAATTAAATCGGATATTCCCCAGCAAGTGAGTTTGTTTGGGGCGATCGTCCGGCTGTCTGTATTTGTGGTGGGGCACAGATTGTCGATCGGGCGAATCCGGTCGGGATAGCTGCGCTTCACGGTCTGTTAATTCCCCTTTGCCAAAAAATCAACTGTAGCCGCTGTTTTCGCAAAGGGAATTAGAGAATAAGGCGTAAAGAATCAGAGCAGCAGTAGAGAGTAGAGAGCAAGTCTTTGTCTTCTCGCTCTGTTGGGATTTGGGACTGTGTTTAATTACACGTACTTGTTCTTGAGCTGAGAAATTTGGCCCTGGTTTGAAACCAGAAGCAAGTAAAAATACAGAAATTATTATTCAATAAAAGTTTCTCAACATTTACATCTTGAGATAGATGTATTAATAGCTGAATTAGCTTATAATAATGATTAATTGCGAGCAGTTTTAAAATTCACCCAAAAATCGGAGAATATTCTAGTGCAAAGAAGTGGCAAAACCTTCGGCTCCTGCTCTCGCTGCGAAGCAGTACCCGAAAAAATAGAGGGCACCGGAGGTTTATACCTGTGGTTTCCAGTATCGCACACGCTCAACAAGGTTATTTCTGCACTGGCCAAGGCTAAACTTGAATTCCAGCTTTTAGAAGAGAGCAAGTGTTTATACGTTATCCTTGAGGCAATAGGAAGAGAAAAGTTTAGCACCCTAGCATCCTCGGTGCTGACAAATCAAGAGTTGAAAGAGACAAAAGTTTTGTGGATGCGCGCCGTTGAACAGCCGAAACTTAGCGATTTTTATCGCAGCACTTCCTTAGACTCTTTTATTAACTTCAGCCAGTCAGATTGGCTGTTAGATTTATTGTCGGAAGAACGCATTACTACGCATTTTCAGCCGATTGTTCATACATCAGATACTTCTAAAATTTTTGCCCGCGAAGCGCTGCTCCGAGGAATTGACGAGCAGGGAAACTTAATTCCTCCGGGTCGGATTTTTGCCCAAGCAGAATCAGCAGGTATAATTTTTCAACTAGATGCTTTAGCCCGGACTCGGGCTATTCGCGAAGCCCAAGTGCACGATATCAAAGAACTGCTTTTTATTAATTTTTCTCCGACTTCTGTTTACGATCCGGCTACGTGTCTGCGGATGACGGTGCAGGCTATTGATGAATCGGGAATTCCTCACAGCAATATTGTTTTTGAAGTAGCGGAATCTCAACACCCTCCGGATATGGATCACTTGATTAAGATTCTGAGGTTTTACCGAGAAGCGGGCTTTTTGATTGCAATGGATGATTTTGGCAGCGGTTCTTCTAATTTAAATTTGATGCACCAGTTGCGTCCCGATTTTATTAAGTTGGATATGCAATTAATTCGGAACGTCCATCAAGATTATTATAAGGCACTAATTACTGAAAAAATGTTAGAAGTTGCCGCTCAATTAGAGATTAAAACAGTGGCTGAAGGTGTGGAAACTTTGGAGGAGTTAGAGTGGGTGCGGGAACGGGGGGCAACTTTTGTGCAGGGTTATTTGATTGCTAAGCCGACTTCTCCACCAATAACAGTTACCAGCTATATTGGTGGTGTTGAAGCAATGCCTATGTCTGCTTAAAAGGTTTGCAGCACATCTGTAAGTAAGGTGCGCCGGAGGAGAAAAACCTGGTGAAATCGAAATAATCAATAGACATCGCAAGAATTGCCAGCTTTGAACAGGCAGGATGCCTGTTCCACAATAAATATGGTCGATGTCTAATGTAGTAGAGCACCCTACAACTTGATTTAACTGGTAACGAGAACAACTAGCATTTTAAACGCTCAAATTGCGCCGCAAAAAGCTTTCCAGGGATTCCATTCTGATGCCGTAAATAGATTCCAAGTTTTGCACTTCTTCGGGAGTGCAGAAAAACTCGTTACCCAGCAATACCCGCAAAGTACCCAAACTTTTTTGAGCTTGAGGATTCAACAAACCCACGGCATTTCGCAACCCGTCAAACACAACCAGCGGCGGGTTAATTACCATCGGTTCGCGCTTGAACAAGCGTCCAAAAATGCGGGCAATGTCGTCTCTGGTCAGCACATCCGGGCCGCCGACTGGTAAAATTTGGTTGCGCGCGCCTTCGACTGTTGGCGAGTCTGCTGCAATATGAGCCAAGTCGTCGGTACTGACAACAGATGTGCGGTTTTTGCCGTCGCCAATCAGCAGGTAAAGCCCGGTTTCTCGAAATCTTTCTGCTAGCGGCAGCAAACTCGAAGCGAAACCGGCCGGTCGCAAAATGGTATAATTTAATCCGCTGTTTTGCAGGTATTTTTCTACTTCTCGCTTGGCTTTAAATACTGCGGAATCTTCGTATCCGCGATCGACTCCCAGTACCGAAATAAAGACAAAGTGCTGCACTCCGGCTTCTTTGGCGCAGTCGATCAGTTCTATGTTGGCGCGGTAGTGTACTGCTTGAACGTCGCCGCCGGTGCCGTGGGTGCTGATGATGTATTGCACTCCTTGACAAGCTTTTTTAATATCTTTGTCTTGTTTCAAGTCGCCGATAAAAATTTCGGCGCCTCGGTTTTCTAATTCTGAGTAGCGAGAAGCGAGGCGAACAAATGCGCGGACAGGTTTTTCTTGCTGTCTGATTTCTCGTACTATTCGGCGCCCTAGTGGGCCTGTTGCTCCAGTTACTAAGAACATGATTTTTGTGGGTTGGTTGTTATAAACGAAGGAAGTTCGGCAACGGATTCGCTCGACGGATTTAACGGATTCAAGAAGCAATTTTCTGCAAGGGCTTTTAGAAACCCGGTTTCTTAAATTTATGGTTGCTTAACCTAAGATTTAGGGTAGAAACCGGGTTTCTTTTGCCAAGCATCGCCTAGGGTTCTAGAAACCCGGTTTCTTAAATTTATGGTTGCTAGACCTAAGATTTAGGGTAGAAACCGGGTTTCTTTTGCCTTCGTTTTATTTATAACTCACAATTCAAATTTCGACAATTACGGGGGTGTGATCGCTGGGTTTGACTAATTTTCTGGGAGCAATATCTATTATACAGTTTTTTGCTTTTTCGTACAGGGGAGGGCTGAGATAATGATGGTCTATTCTCCAACCCTTGTTGCGGGGAAATGCGGCGGCGCGATAGTCCCACCAGCTATAATGTCCGCCTTCTGAGGTGAATTTGCGAAAGGGGTCGCTCAATCCTAATTCGGTGATTTCTGTTAATGCTTGGCGTTCGGCTAGTGATAGGCCAACTGAGTTTGCAGCAGCTTTGGGATTGTAAATATCCCGATCGTCCGGAACGATATTGAAGTCGCCGCAAATGCACAACTTGGGCGATTTGTCTAGTGCTATTTTGAGGTATTCTCGCAGCAGTTTGAGCCAATGTAGTTTGTATTGATACTTTTCCGAACCCACCTCGGAACCGTTGGGAACGTATACGGAAATGATGCAAATATCGTCTATAACCCCGGCTATGAGCCGTTTTTGTTCGTCGAAGCTGTCGGCGGTTGCAGTGCCGAGAAGGGGGGAAAATCCGGCGCTGACTTGTGACATGGGCGATCGGCTAAAAATAGCGACGCCGTTGTAGGATTTTTGACCGGAAATGTAACAGTTGTAGCCGATGTCGAGAAAGGGTTGCAGGGGAAAGTCTTTGTCTGTAACTTTGGTTTCTTGCAAGCATATAACGTCTATTTGGTTTGTTTGCAACCAGTTAGTAACCTGTTCGAGGCGGGTGCGAATTGAGTTGACGTTCCAGGTGGCGATTTTCATTATAGTAAGTAATAGATTAGTCGATTTTAGATTTTAGATTTTAGATTTACTCATCAAAGTGCGATCGGGATGCTCGTGAGTGATGGTCGCAACCGGGACGCTCTATAGTATAGTACAGTTTGAGGCTGGTGAGTTCGGATGTACGCGCGGCGAAGCTATCCCGAGCTGGAATCGGGCGTGAGCGCATTGAGGCAGATTTGGCTGATAGCGTAGCGTGGCGCAAGCTGAGGGATATGGGGTCTTCGTAGAAATTGAACTTAACACCCTGTGATACAATAAATTTAAGCAAGCAATTGTTTTATGATTAACTTTTGATATTTTTAAGGGTTATGACAACAATTACGATTCAAGTTGATGAAGATATTAAGAAGGCGTTTGAAGGGGCTACTCCTGAGACTCAGAAACAGTTAAGCTCGATTATTCAATTTGTTTTGAGAGAAAATTTACACAACAAAACTTTAACAGAGGTAATGGCAGAAATTTCTGATAAAGCACAACAGCGAGGCTTGACACCTGAAATTTTACAGGAGATTTTAGCCGATAATGATGAATTGATTGATTTGCGAGCGATACTGATGTTTTAATCAGTGCTTTGCTTTTTCAAACGTCAGTACCATTTCGGACGATCGAATTGGCAGAAAAACAAGGAATAATTTTATATTGTGAAGCGACTTTAAAAGAATTAGAGCAAGTTCTGAATCGTCAAAAGTTTAACAAGTATCTTTATTTAGAAGAAAGAAAGCTATTTTTGCTTAAATTAATCAGTTCATCCCAGTCTGTCTATATTACAGAAAGAATCGCAGTGTGTCGAGATAAAAAAGGTAATAATTTTTGAGAGTGGGCTGTTAGTGGTAATGCCAATATAATTGTTACGGGGGATATGGATTTGTTGACCTTAAATCCTTTGATGACGGTAGAAATTATTACTCCAGATATGTTTATTGATAGATTTAGTCGCTCGCCAAATGAGTCAGTTATTAATGGTGGTTTTTCAAATACTCCATCAATACAGGCTGGAGTGTGAAAAGTGTTCGCTCACCTTGTTTCAATTGGTCAATTAATAAATGCCGTCCCCAAAATTGTACAGCTTGTAATAATGTTGATGGGGATAATTCGATATTGGCTGAAATTTTTGATATTTCAACTGGTTAGGCTTCACTAGCTAACCAAGATATCACTTGTTTTTCTGAGTCAAATAGGCGATCGCGCTGCTGGTGCAGCAGAGATTATAAATCACCTAAAAATAGGGTATTATAGGGAAATAGTGGTAGTTCTTACTGGTGTAGTAAGTCTCAAGATTTGGCATCATCTTTCTTTGCACCTAAAAACGCCAAAATTCTAGACAAGGTGGCATCTGATACTACAGCATCGGTTACGATTCAGCTTGACTCCCGTAACAAGGGGGGGCGGGCCAGGGAAACGCATCTTACGAACGCTTTTAATAGAATGACTATTGTACTGATTAATAATGTAAATAATTTGGTGGGACTGTTGGATTTTTGCATATATTTATATGCCTAATTTCTTGCTGTTTTTAAGGCAGGACTTAGGCGGAATCTAATTAGACATCGACTGAATAGCAAGTCAAGGGCAGGCATCTTGGCTGCCCCACAAGAATTATGGGAGAAGTTTATTAGTTAAGTATCGCACGCATTAACAACTCTGGGGGCGGTCTACTTTCTATTTTATCTCTTTTCTAAACGACTTTGTAGTTCAGCGGTGCGTTGTGCGGTCTTTCTTTCTAAACATTGATTGAGAAAACCGCTATAACCTGTACCACCTCGATTTATTGAAACTTCAAAATTGCAGTCTCGATCGCGTGACTTAATCCATTGTCGCTGTATTGTTATAAGTGTCGATCGCTCTTGGCGGCTCAGTTTAGACATCAGTTGTTTGTAAACCTGGTTCAGTCGTTTGTCCGAGGCCTCGTACCTTAAGCGCAGACACCTGTTAATCTCTATGTTAGTTGTGGCGTTTTCGCAAATATACTGTTGTTGAGCTATCAGAGTTGGTGTTACTTCGATCGCCCCTTTTGATTCTGCAAACACTGGCGAAGTGCTAAATCCCACAATGACTAAGCCCACCACGACATTAAAAATCGAGATCCCTTTCATAAATTTTCCCTCTGTGTTACCTAAAATTCCTTGCTGTTGCGAAGCCTCTCTCTGCCTTGCTGAGCCGCAACAGCGCCAAAAACCTATATGTATCTATCTCTCTCTTTCAGCCTCTTTCCGCTCTATTTATCGGAAAAATCGAGTTTATTACAAAACTTTACATAAAGTTGCCAAATCTGGCTGGATACGAATAGGGGGGGATTGAGCGATCGCCATTAAAGCAAATCAAACCCATTTCAATACTTTTCCAATTCCGCAGTACGCTGTTTCGTCATCCGATCCAAACATTCATTGAGGAAACCTTGATGGCCAGTACCGCCACGACTTCTATAGGTTTCAAATTCGCAGTTATTGTCGCGCAACTTAATCCACCCTAATTGTGCTTCCACAAGGAGCGATCGCTCTTCGCCGCTCAATTTAGCAGTCAGTTGCTTGTAAACCTCATTCAGCCGTTTGTCCGAAGTTTCATACCTAAAGCGAATACAAGCTCTGACTTCCACATCTCCCTGCGGGCGATCGCAATTAATCTGTTGAGCAATCACAGAGCGCTCAGATTGCGCGAAAACTGATGTTGTAGCTAACACTGTCAAAAGTGCGATCGACCAAAAGTGCGATCGACTTTTCCGTAAATTTATTTTCATTGCCCTTAAACCCACCTATTTTACGAATTTTATTAACACAAGACTGATTTAATTCAAGGAATTTAAAGATTATTTTTATATTTTGCGCTCGCTCGCCCTGTTTATCTGATTGCCAAAGTATGCTTGATAGCTGCATCTACTGCCGCCATATTTGACCAAATACCAATTTTGCGATCGATTTCAACTTCTAGAAGCGTCACAAGATTGTCTGTCATGATTACCGAATCAGCTAGCAATCCCGTTTGCTGCCGTGGAGGTGTTGCTAGAGAAACAAAAACCCGGCTTGGGTGTCCTGCACGGGCTAAATTGCTGGTAATCATTGCCGTAATAGTTGGCCCTAAACCAGTCCCCAGATTATCAGCTTGAACTATCAAAACTGGACGGCGCTTCGCAGTACGCAAATCAGCATTCGGAAACAAAACCAGCACTACATCAGCGCGATTATAAAGCATCGTAAGCATCCATTTCCGGTTGTTCCCAATCCTCTGCAAATCTGCTCAACCTTACCCGTAAATCTGCTGATTGTTGCCGATCTCTACCGCAAAATTTTAGCTCTAATAAACCTGATTCTGCCAGAAAAGTAACAATAACTTTCCCTTCTGTTAAGTCGCCCGGAGTTTCCAATAACTCAATTTTGCCATCTCGATATATACCTTTTACTGATTTTAACATTTGCTTTTTCTTCCTAATGACTTATTGACATTTTAGCTTCCTTTCCCATATCTAGCAGCTCAGGAAAATATTTGTTGGGGATTAGGACTTTTCAAAAGCCGCTCCCACCAAGGATAAAGCCACCATCGGCGCTGTCACCGCCCTCAAGATTCTACTACCCAAAGAAACAGGTTCAAAACCAAACTCGATCGCCCTTTGCACCTCTCCATCAGTCCAGCCGCCCTCCGGGCCAACCGCAATCGCGATCGATAATTCCTCCGGTTCTTCCTCCCCCCTTATTAAGGGGGGCTGGGGGGGATCGAAACCAACTATTACAGTCGATAATTCCTCCGGTTCTTCCTCCCCCCTTAGCAAGGGGGGCTGGGGGGGTTCTAAACCGCTCAAACAATGCGATTCATCCGGTTCTTTCTCCCCCCTTAGCAAGGGGGGCTGGGGGGGTTCTAAACAAGCCAAACAATCCCACAAATAGCGATTGTCTCCGCGAGCAAGACAAATAAATCGATGTTTTTGACGGCAATCTTTCACAGCCAAATCCAAGGAAACAGGCTCACAAACCGTCGGCACAATTTGACGCTCGGACTGTTCCGCCGCCTCCGCAGCAATCCTTCTCCAGCGATCGACCTTTTGAGCGCTTGGTTTGAGCAAAGTGCGATCGCTCGTCACCGGCACAATACTAGCCACTCCCAGCTCTGTCGCCTGCCTGACAACCTCATCAAAGGCGTTTCCCTTGGGCAAAGCGGCGATCAAAGTTAGGGCGACGGGTAGCTCCCTGTTAACGGCAATCTCCTCTGTTATAGAGGCAAATAACCCGGTTTCCTGAGCTTCTAGAATTGCTGACCACCAATGCCCTCGGCCGTCCATCGCAATAAATCGATCGCCCGCTTGCAACCGCAACACGCGATTTAAATAATGCTGTTGTTCTTTCGTTAAGTCGATTTTGTTAGCACAAATTTGGGCGGCAGTAACTGCTAATCTTTGTAATTGAGCCATTGAATTTTAGATTGCTCGTTTTCTATTAGATTTTTTTTATTTAACCGCAGAGGGCGCAGAGAGCGCAGAGCAAGAGAGGAAGAGAAGAGATAGACTGTTTACCCGATTTATTTCTTAGTCGGCGTCCGGCGGACATTGTTTGTATAGAAGCGATTTCAAGATCCCTTTTTATCTAAAAAGCAAGCAATTCAGAAACAATAAAGGCAAAGCATTTACAACCGGAATTATTTTACAAATTCAAGGTTTTTTCTGCAAATGCTCTGCCCTTATATTACTTTTGCCTGAACTCTATCTGATGCGATCGAAAATTGAAAATCGAAAATCGGTTTATGCTTCCTCCTTAATCTTCTTCAAATAAGTGGAAATTGCCTCTGTAGCTAGCTGCGTGATTGGCTTGCCCTGACGGGCCGCTTCTTCCTTGAGCTCGTTGTAGATTTCATCGCGGACGCTGATTCGACGGCGGACTTTGCCACCGCCAGCAGTGGCAGTCTCGTTTTCTTCGCCGTTACTAGACGTAACATCTAAATCATTAATCTCAGTTGTCATCGAGTCAGCAGATTGGTAGTTGGTTACAAATTGACGGATAGATTCTAACCCGACGCGATCGCAAAAATCGCCAAAACTCTCGCTTTGTTGCCGTTTTTGCTTGAAATAAACAAAAATTGGCTCCAGAAAAGCTTCAAAATCATTGACGTGCAGCTTTTCCTCAATTGGTTTTGCCAGCCGCGTTTGCTCGGGAGAACCGCCCAGCCAAATCTGGTAGGATTCCGGCGAACTCCCGACAAACCCCAATTCTGCCATATAAGGGCGGGCGCATCCATTGGGGCAACCAGTCATCCGCACCACAAAATGCTCGTCTTCCAAGCCAACTTTGGTCAAAAGCGCCCGAATCCGCTCTAAAATGCTGGGAATCACGCGCTCCGACTCGGTAATCGCCAGCCCGCAAGTCGGCATTGCCGGACACGCCATCGCATAGCGCACTAAGGGGTCGATCGCAGTTTCCGCTTGAATGCCGCTGCGATCGAGTATTCCCTGAATTTCAGATTTGATATCCGGCGAAACATCGTAAATCATCACGTTTTGGTGCGGCGTCACCAGCAGCGGCAAGTTGTACTTCTGCACAATTTCCCGCAAAGCCGTTTTTAGCTGAAACGAGCCTTCATCCTTAATCCGGCCATTTTCTACGGAAATGCCGACAAAGAGCTTGCCGTCGCCTTGTTCGTGCCAGCCCAAGAAATCAAAATACTTCCAATCAGGCAGCGGTTTAAACGCTTCTAGCGGCTTGCCAAAATATTCTGCAACTTTTTCGCGGAACCACTGTACGCCTTTGTCGTTAATCAGGTACTTGAGCCGCGCGTGCCGCCTGTCTGTGCGATCGCCAAAATCTCTTTGCGTTGCTACAATTGCCTTGACCAAATCGTAAACATCATCCTTGGCAACATAGCAAATCTCGTCAGCAACCCGCGCAAAAGTCTCTTCTTTATTGTGAGTGCGGCCCAAACCGCCGCCGGCAAACACGTCAAAACCTTGCAACTCCCCAGCTTCATCGGTAAATACCACCAAGCTCAAATCCTGAGAGTATATGTCAATTGAATTGTCTCCCGGCACGGTAACGGAACACTTGAACTTGCGCGGCATATAATGGCTGCCGTAAATCGGCTCTTCCTTGTCGTCGCTAAAGATTGTGCCGTTGCCGTTTTGCTGTCTGGCGGCCTTGACTGCGGGGTCTTCCTGGGCCGAAACAGCTTTTTCGCCGTCGAGCCAAATTTCGTAATAAGCACCGGTTTGCGGTGTCAGCAAATCGGCGACATTGTTGGCGTATTGCAGCGCATACTGGTATTCCGGGCGATTTTTGTAAGGTGCTGGCGGTGCCATGACGTTGCGGTTCAAGTCGCCGCAAGCTCCCAAGGTTGACCCCATATTTTTAATAATTGAGGAAAACACTGCTTTAAGATTTTTTTTCAGCACGCCGTGAATTTGGAAACCTTGGCGCGTTGTGACGCGGAGCGTGTGGTTGCCGTATTCTTCTGATAGCTTGTCTAAGGCTAAGAATAGCTGGGGCGGAACGAACCCGCCGGGATTGCGGGTGCGGAGCATGAACTGATAGTCTTTTTCTTGTCCTTTAACTCGATTGTCGCGGTTGTCTTGCTGGTACGAGCCGTGAAATTTGAGAATCTGAATCCCGTCTTCGGTGAAGTGGGTTGTTTCTTGTAACAGTTCAGTCGCAACGGGTTCTCGCAAGTAGTTGCTGCGTTCTTTGAGACCTTCTGATTTAGAGGGCTTGCGCGCCGCAGGGGTTGAAGTGGTAGATGTAATCATGGGAATGTGTAGTGCCAGTTATAATTAGATACAGGTCGATCGAATATTTGTTGACAATTTGACACTTGACAAATTTGCACTTGACAAATCTCCTCAGAAATGCTGTGTCGGATTTGTTGACAACTCGGTTCATAACTAAGTTAATAACGGTAATCCGGTAGGAATTCTGATATTGTTCAATTTTAACACGATCGAGCCGGGGCCCGAAAATTGTAATTAAGAGTTTATACTTTCGATCGCTTAACTGCCGGAAACTTTAGAAATAATTAACCTCAACCTTTAAAACTATGTCACTGTATGACGAAGACACCTTTGTGGTGTTAGAAACAAACCAGCCGGAGCAGTTTTTGAATGCGGCGGAACTATTAGAAAAGCTGAAAGCGGTTTTAGCTCAGCAACACGAAGATTTGCCGGCTGACGTGCTGAAATTTCCTTCGGTGGAAGCTCAAGCTAAGTATTTAATTGATACTTATTGTGAATTAGATGTCGGAGCAGGAAAGTTTTTGCAGTGGTATGCAGTCCGATTGGAAAAGTAATTTTGTCTCAAATGACCCCAATTCACTTGGTTTGTAGTGAGGACTTTAGTCCTCAAAACTTGATGAGGACTAAAGTCCTCACTACAAACCTCTAACAAATAAAAAATAACAGGTAACAAGTAACAAATAACCAATAACAACCAACTAATGCCCTATGCCCTCTTTGGCCGATGCCCTCTTTGGCCGATGCCCAATTCCCAATTCCCAATAATTAATCTTCTAACTGTTGGACTGATGATACTTCAACTGCGGTAACATCGATCGTACCGGGCGGTGTCAAGCGGCTAAAATGACCTTCCTCTATTTTCAGAGGTTCGCCGCAGTTGGCACACTGAAACTGAGTTTGATTTAAAGCTGGAAATTCGTACTGACAAACTGGACACTTGTCCTCAATTAAATTGCGTTTCAACCACCACTGAAGCGCGAAAAATGCGACCACAGGTGTCAGCAGCAACAAACCTACTACAATCAAAAATAATTTAAGTACCCAACTCAAACCAATAGACACCAACAAACACGCGATGCCCAACAGTATCAGCCAATTGCTAATACGGGGTAGGTTTAAAGAGATTTTGGGGGTGCCTTGGTTCACGGTGGTCTCCTTTGGTGTCTTTGCAGGTAGGCGTAACTCCATCCTACTCAGAAATTCAGGCGGTCGATCGAGTTAATCTTTCCATTGTACACGCAGAAACCGCTCTATACGTTACAAGTTAATCGGACTCAGAAGGTTGAAAAATCCCTTGTAAGGATTCACACAGCGATTCAAAACTAAATCTTGCCAGGGTTTGTTCCCTCAACCAAGGGCGATCGCACCTTTTATCCTTTCCTCGCAGCATTTCCACACAAGCAACCGCTACTGCTGCCGGATCGCGGTGAGGAACTCGCCATCCCAGTTTACCATCTTGCAGCGGATCTGCCGATCCGTCCGCGTCCCCCGCCAGCACGGGTAATCCGCAAGCTAGAGCTTCCAAATAAACTATACCGAAGCCTTCCTGGGAGGGCATTACATAAGCATCGGCCAACTGGTAATGTTCTGCTAAATTTTGGGTCGGTACAAAACCCGCAAATATCACTCTGTCGCTAACTCCCAAATCTTGGGCGAGTTTTCCTAATCTAGGGCGATCGTCTCCGCGTCCAATAACTAAGTATTTCACATTGGGAAAACTTTTGGCAATTTCCGGCAAAGCTTGAATTGTGACATCGACGCCTTTATAAGTATCGTGCGATCGCAATCTGGCTACAGTCATCAATATTTTAGCACCAACCAGATCGTACTTTTCTAATAAATGCACAGGTTTGGGGCCGATAGTAAATATTTTTTCATTGACAGTACAAGGCACTATTTGGAATTTGTCGGGATTTAAGTTGTTGAGTTCGCAAGTACGCGCGCGCGTGTACCTGCTAATCGTCCAAATGCTGTCAGCCTGTCTCATTGCTATTTGATATTTGGGCCCAAGTGTTTCCCAAACTTCCTTGCCGTAAGTTAAAATCGTGTAGGGAATTCCCAGCGGCTGGCATAATGTTTTAATGAGCGGTGCGAGTTTGATGTGACCGCAGAAAACCCGTTGCGGTCTTGTTTTCAGCAAGCTGGTTAGCAATTTTGCTGCAAACTTCAGACGCCCAAGCCAAGCGGGATGAGTTTTTAGGTAAGAGAATTTGAGATTTTTGGACTCGAAGGGATTCTGACAATCGGGCGCATCTCGCAACAGCAAAATTTCTGCTTGTGGCGGAAAGTTGTTGGCTGCGGTGAGTGACAAGTAAGCTTTCAGGATGTCTTGAACGTAGGATTGGATGCCGCCTTCGCTGGAAAATATTTCGAGGAAACAGAATAGATAATTTGTCGATCGCATCTCAGATTTACCCATTGACAGCCCAAACAATTATTGCAGTATAGTGATTTTGCCACAAAGGGCGATCGCCATTATCCAGAGCTTTTAAACCATGTCATGATGACTGTAGTGGCAGGTTTTACAGGCAAATATTTGACTCGGCTACTCTCAGCCTTAGTTTTGAGCGATGATGTGCTTTTTAACTAGCTGCATGGGTGAGTTGGAGTTTTTTTTAAAGTTTACGATAATCGACAACAGTCGCTGGAATAAGTCTGGTGGCTGAGCCTCCAGGCTCTTCGCCAGCGACGGTTGCCGTTCAAAATTCACGAAAAAGTGCTTAAATGAACGATCGCCTTGACAAGGCTAGGTGCAGCATACTATACTCACTAACAATTAAGTTGCATCTATCACAAGTATTATTTAAGAGAAGATTTAGCGCTCACTCCCTCCTCCGAAATTTTGAGCGCTTCAGGGAGCAGTCCGCCTCAAGGTGCAATCGACAAATTTTCGTCATCATAGGCGTTGGCTATCGGCAGTAAGCCTGGTTTATTGATAATCATTTTTTCTTCAAAGAAGAAGAAGAAGAAGAAGAAGAAGAAGAAGATTTAACGCTCCCAGCCTTGGAGATGTAGAGCGTTTGAGGATGTTCTTCGCCACATTGACGCGGGCTGGCTTAAGCGGGCTTCTTTATCACTTCGATCGGGTTTGACTTCATCTACCTGCTTTGCTCCTCGCGAGCCAAAACTGATATTTCGTACTTTTGAGACCTTCTGTAGATCTATGGCTACTTTTCAACTACCCGACTACAGCGGATTGGCATTGACCGATCTCAACAACTTTACCCAGATTGATGACCCCAATGGGCAGAAACGATTCAACTCTAGTGGTCAAGCGCTTTTTCGCACAACAGATAACTCTTTTAGACCTACGTCGCCATCGGTGGCACTCTATGCTCCTTCGGTAAGCGTTTTGACCGATGGCAAAGCACAACCTGACCAGATCGTCGATTTAAACTCATCAGGTGCGCTAAAGCTCGTGCCTTTTTCGCCCAACAGCGCGTCCAAGTTCGACCCCAACGATCCCCGCGCCATTTCCCTATTCAACGGCTCAGCAGCCACGTCTGCTAGTAGGGGGGACACCAGCTTCAAGTCGTGGCGAGTTAACCCGACTGGCAATGCGTCCTTTGAGGCTGGGGGCTTGGAACTCTCATCTCCTAGTTCCTTTCAACTCAATCCAGCAGACACCACACTGGGGCTTACCTCAGCCAACCTCAAGCTGCCCTATACCTACAAGGAGAACTTTACCGACGAGGTTATACGCTACTTTCAGCCTAAATCCTTTATCAATTTCCTAAAGGAAGGTGTATCTAGCACACCGGGAATTGCTATAGCAGCGGGCATTAGTCTGTCCGATGCTAGCAAATTTGTTGATGGTCTTGAGCGACTGAGCTTCTATGGCAAGCGCTTGAACGTCGATCGGGATTTGCCCATTCTATCCACCATTAGCGCGAATGTTGCTAATCGTAAATTGAGAGGTCTTAGCGACGACCAGATTAAAGAAGAGTATCTCACTGGTATCAAGAATCGCTATGAAGCTGTCATTTCCAAGCTAAATGAAATCTCTCGTTCGCTGCCAACCCTGGATGCCACCGGAGAGTCTGGCGGGTTTCGACCCTTTGCCAAAGCAGCAAACCCAACTGCTAACTTGACCTTAACTCCAGGCACACCCGCCCGCCTGGAAACCTCTGACTACTTTCCCTTGAAAGGTGAGGTCAACTTCCTTAAGGAAATGACCTTTGGCAATAACGGCCAACCCTTCGGTTTGGACTTGACCCTCAAGGAGGCCGGTGTCACTTACAAAGATGGAACCTTGACCTTTAAGGGCAAAGGCGAATCCCGCACCGGCTTGCTCAACAGTGTTTTGAAAAATCTTGTCACGGGTTCTTCAATAGGGAGCGTAGCTGATAAGGCTTATGCGCTGACCTACGATTTTAACGATCCGCGCGCCTACATTGCCATTAACCCCAAAACTGGCGATGTCAAACAAGTCGCTCGCATCGGTGTCAAGGACATCATAATTCCTAAGATTGGCTCGCTTGACGAAGCTTCTGGGCTCTTCGATCCCAGCCAAAAAGTCGTTGACCTCAAGGCTAAAGTTACCCTTGAGGCGCTCAAAGGCGTGTCCCTTAGCGGCGAGATCGGCCTCATTGACGGACAGATCGACAAGCTTGGGGTCGAGGTTGATAACCTTAACTCGCCCATCGACGGCTTTTTCTACTTACAGCGCCTCAAGGCTGGCGTTGCTGGCATTCGCGATCCCCAACGACCGCTGACCCTTAAAGGTGGTGTCGGCGCCACGCTGGGTCAAACCATCTCGCCCTTGTTGGCCCTCAAGTCTCTGAATAAGGGGGGAATTCAGAAGGCGATTGGGTCAATTTTCAAGAATGTCGATGATAAGGGGGGTAAGGCGGGTGCGGGTGGGCTGTATTTAGCACGCCTTGATGGTGACGCGGCAATAAACCGCGAAGGTGTGGCCGGTCAATTGGATCTGAAGCTACTGGCCGGTTTGATCAAGCCTGCCACATCCCAGGCTTTTGTTAATTTCAAGGATAACACTGCCGGCCTCAAAGGCAAGATCGATTTTCTTGGGTTGATGGGGGGAGAAGGCTTCTTTCGTGGGTCGTTCTCGCCCAATTCCGCCTCGAAAGCAGACATTTCTGTGGGTCTGCGCGGCGAGGCAGGGGGTCTCCTCAAGTATGTAGTGGGAGATATTAGCACCAGCGCACTGTTGGAGTATTCAGCCGACAACAACAACAGCAACGACTCTTTCGCGATTTGGGGACAAAGAAAATTACCCGCACCGATTAAGACGATCGGCAATGGGGTTCGCAAAGTGGTTAACTTCTTCACTAGGAAAGAAACCATTAAAGCACTGCCAACATTCGTGACACAGGGGTTCCGGGTGCAGTTTGACGGTACTTTCCAGAACTTGAGCAGTTCTGGTGAGGTTAAACCAGAGAAGGTCAGGACGCTGGACAATACCTTTAACTCGGTAAGCAACAGCATTAGCAACGAGGTTACTCGAAAGCTCAGCTCGGTCGGTCCACAGCAGCTCCTCTCTGTCAGTCCACAGCAGCTCCTCTCTGTCGGCGCACAGCGAAAAGCCCCGAAACCAGTGTCGAAGTTACCGCGAGAGTTGGATAGCTTACAAAACAACGGCAGCATCTCGAACCAGGTCGAGCAACAGCTCAACTTTGTCGGCCCACAGCGAAAAGCGTTGAATATTCTTACAGAAGACACTGGCAGTCTAGAGCCAGCAGTTGAGCCACAACCGCTCGCGACAGATGGCAGCTTAGAGCCAGCAGTTGAGCCACAAGAGATTCTATTGGAGGGGTCTGACGAACTCTTGCCCGCGATCGACCCGAATGCTGTAATTATTGACGATCCGATCTTGGACAGCACTGAACCGATTGCTGGAATCGAAAGCGAACCACCCAGCGATTTGTTTAACCTGGACGAGGTTAAGAATCGACTTGAGGACGAGGCAGACATCAACAACGACGGATCGATCGACGAAAACGACTTCATTGACGAAGACGGCGTTGGCATCGATTTCGATGGGCCAGGCGGGGATGAAGATAATGCCATTGAAGTGCCGGCTTCGGCGGGTAGCGAGGCAACGTTCCGCTTTTCGGCAAGTAATACCAGTTACGCCCAGTTGCGTGTGGGCTGGCAGTTTAGCAGCGTTGAAAGACCAAAATTTGAAATTGTCGCCCCCGACGGCACGATATACAACAGCAACGATCCGAGCGAAGTGAAAATCTTTTCTGGGAACGATGCAGATCCTGACTATGCCAAGGTTTTGATTGATGACGATGTCTCTAACAGTCGCCAACTTGATGTCATTGTGATGGAGCCGGAAGCTGGCGACTGGACGATCAGAATGCTCGATACGAATGGGCTGGGCATGACCGAATACAGCGCCGACCTACCAACCGCTGCACCTTCCCTGGATATCGGCAAACCAAAATTCAACCCAGCGACGGGTCAGGTGACGATTCCCTACGATGCCAGCAATGTTGACTCGTCAATGACGGTGAAGTTCTACTACGACTCCGACGGCGATGACGGCGATGGCGTCCCCATTTCTGATGATATCGTTCTCGGATCGGGTAGCAGTAGCAGTCAGTTTGTTTGGAACGCTACCGACTTGCCCAGCGATGAGTATTACATCTTTGCACGGGTGGAAGATGCCAACAGCCCTCCCGTGGTGGTCTACGCGAACGAGCCGGTAGAAATTGTGGAAGCTGGCGCATTGCCGGCTGTTCAGAACGTCGGTGCATCGTGGTTCGGTGGCAATGAAGTTGAAGTTTCTTGGGATGGGATTCCCGAAGCGAAATCTTACCTCGTCAGTTACAGTAGCGATGCTTCCAGCCCCGATGAGTTGGAGGAAAAAACTGTCGAGGTGGCCGGTGGTTTGGACGCGATTATTTTGTCAGATTTAACACCGGGCGAGACTTATAACTTTACCGTTCAGGCAGTTGATGCAGATGATGACTACTCGCCTGAAAGTGACCCCGCCTTCGCGACTGTGGGCGAGTTTACCGGCGACGATCTCACTAGCGATACGGCGGATGATGAGGAATGGGATGTCTTTGCTGAACCGGGCACAAATTATACAGAGGACTTGCCTCTCAAAGATGTAGTGGAGGTCGAGGCTATCGACATACCTGAAGGTGCAGAACTCAATCTGGAAACGGGGAAACTGACTTGGGCGGTGCCGGCTAATGCCCAACCAGGCGTGCAGAAGTTTAATATCAAGGTGAAGGACGTGCTTGGCAACGAGCAGATCAAGACGTTTGAGGTTTTTACTGGCACACCGAAGCCGGTAGCGGTAGATGCCTTTGACAGCAATTCTACACCGACTCTGACTCCAACTCCGACTCCAACTCCAACTCCGGCTCCAACTCCAACTCCAACTCCGACTCTGACTCCAACTCGGACTCTGACTCCAACTCCAACTCCGACTCTAACCCCAACTCGGACTCTGACTCCAACTCCGACTCTGACTCCAACTCCGACTCCAACTCCAACTCTGACTCCAAATCGGACTGGTCCCCGCGTTTTAACGGCCTCTATTCCGATACCCGACCCCAATACCAACCTTGATTTTACTTTGAGTGGCGGGTCTGGGAACGATTTGCTGTTTGGGACGGACGGAGCGGATGTCCTCGATGGTCTGGAAGGCAATGATGTTATTTATAGTGTCGGGGCTGCTGACAATGTGATAGGTGGCGCCGGCGATGACTCGGTGCTAGCGGGTCAAGATAATGATTTTGTGGATGCTGGAGGAGGCAGCGATACGGTTTTTGGTGGTAAAGGTGATGATGGCATTTTGGGAGGTTTTGGCAGTGATTCGCTGTTTGGCGATCGCGACAACGATATCGTTTTAGGGGGCGATGGCGATGATGTCATCTTCGGTGGCACAAATAATGATTCCCTCGGTGGCGATGCCGGAAATGACAGCATTTTTGGTCAGTTGGACGATGATTTCCTTCTCGGTGGCAGCGGCAATGATTTCCTCAATGGCGATAATGGTGATGACACGCTAATAGGAGTGAATCCGACTGCTGTTAAGCCGGGAGTTGACGAGTTCGATACACTGTTTGGAGGAATCGGTCGCGATCGCTTTGTGTTGGGTGATAGCGACAAAATTTACTATGAGGGCAATGGCAATGCTTTCATTTCTGACTTCAGTTCAGTCTCGAACCTGATTCAACTATCGGGTGCTAAGGAGAATTACTTGCTAGTCGTTTCAGGTGATTCTACTAACATTTTCCTCAAAAAGCCAAATCAAGATGACGACCTAATTGCGACCGTAGAAAGGGTGTCAAATTTGAGCATTAACAGCTCTTATTTTACTTTTGTGTAAAAGTAAAAGGGAACAGGAAACGGGGGATAGGGAACAGAGGGAAATTTCTGGTTTCCACTCCCCCTGTCCCACCTGACGGGGTGACAATCCCATCAAACCTCTTAGCCGACGTGGGTTACAGCGGTTTACGATCGAAAAAGATGGGTCAGTATTGTCAACAAGCTCCTTTTTTTCGTGCATTTTTTTAAAGGGTCTAATGGCTGAAACCCTTTTGCTGGTTTTTTTCACCTTGCTTGTCGCCCCTTCAACTATATTTGTCACGCCCCCAGCCATGCCACAAAAAAACCCCTGCCATCGCTGGCTGGGGTAGAAAATTATCAGGGTGCATCTACTAATGTGCTTACTATAGCATCAATTTGTGGGGTGTCACCCATCATGGGTGACACCAACGCCAATTTTTTATGAGAATAAGTTATGATTGAAGCCCTTAATGATTGCCAAAGCTTGTATGTCCGATCGCATTGTCGCTGTTAACCTAAGATAGGACAGACGCAAAAATCCTCAAAAACCCTGTAAATTGGTAGATTTATGCTCGCGAAAGCCGATATTTTTCCCGAAATCGGGTTTCCGAGCGCAAGTCCTATATTATTTAGAATAAATCCGTGCTAGACCTCAAATTAATCCGAGAAAATCCGCAAGCCGTACAAGAAAGCCTCAACACTCGCGGAGGCAACTATGAAATCGAGCCGATCGTGCAATTAGACAAACAGCAGCGCGAGTTGGAAGGCAAGCGATCGCAACTGCAAGCCCGCAGCAACGAAATAGCCAAACTCATCGGGCAAAAAAGAAAATCGGGTTTACCCCTCGAATCTCCCGAAATTCAAACTCTGCAAGCAGAAGGCAACGAAGTCGGCACTCAGTCAAACGAATTGCAAGCACAGGAAAAAGACTTAAAAGCTCAAATAGAAGCCTTATTGTTACCATTGCCGAACTTGCCCGGTAAGTCAACTCCGTTAGGCAAAAATGAAGATGAAAACGTCGAAATACGGCGCTGGGGAGACGAATACATTCCCCAAAATCCCGAGATTTTGCCGCACTGGGAAATCGGCGAAAAATTAGGAATTCTCAACTTTGAACGGGCAGTAAAAATTGCTAGTACCCGCTTTGTCACGTTAGTTGGTGCTGGTGCAGCCCTGGAAAGAGCGATTATTCAATTCATGCTCGACCGCCATACAAAAGCAGGTTATGTAGAAGTAATTCCCCCACTTTTAGTTAACACCGAATCCCTCACTGCTACAGGTCAATTGCCGAAATTTGCTGAAGAAAGTTTCAAGTGCGATCAAGACGATTTGTGGCTAATTCCTACTTCCGAAGTTCCGGTTGTCAATCTTTATCGAGGTGAAATCTTGACAGCCGAACAGTTGCCAATTTATCACTGTTCTTTCACTCCTTGTTTTCGCCGAGAAGCTGGGAGTTACGGCAAAGATACGCGGGGATTGATTCGGTTGCACCAATTTAATAAGGTGGAATTGGTAAAACTGGTGCATCCGAGTACCTCGGAAGCCGAGCACGAAAAGCTCGTGCAGGATGCTGAGGGTGTTTTGCAGGCGCTGAAATTGCCTTATCGGGCGATCGAGCTTTGTACCGGCGACTTAGGTTTCGCGGCGGCAAAAACCTACGATTTAGAGGTCTGGCTGCCTTCGGCGGGCAAATACCGCGAGATTTCGAGTTGTTCCAACGTCGCAGATTTTCAGGCGCGGCGGGCGAATATTCGCTTTAAAGAAGCGGGTAAAAAAGGCACTCAATTCGTGCACGCCCTCAACGGTTCTGGTTTAGCTGTGGGCCGGACAATGGCGGCTATTTTGGAGAATTACCAGCAGCCGGATGGGACAGTAAAAGTGCCGGAAGTTCTCCAATCTTATCTCGGTCGCGAGGTTTTGTAAATTACGAAGACACGGCGGTTGAAACCGCGTCTATACAGACAAAACCCGACGGGAGCGGGTTGAAGACAAAGGCGGTTGAAATTACGCGATCTTCTTGAGTCGGCGTCCGGCGGACATTGTTTGTGTAGACCTGGTTTCAACCGCCGACTCAAACGGGGGTTTCTTTCTGACTTACTCACAAATCTTTCAGCGCTTCCTTGATATCCAGCGCCAAAAATCTATCCAACGCTAAATACATCCAATAAAGAGATAGCTGAGCGTCACTATTAGTCTTTTGAAAGCCCAAAGCCAAGCTCATTTTTTCGTACATCGGGTGAATCATTAGCGTGTACAAGTCGCAAAGATTGGGAAAATCTTTTTTCATTTCAACTAAAACTTGCTGTATGTGTTCCAGGAAAACAACGCGGTATTCTTCCAAATATTGCGCGTCAATCATCCAACTGCGGACAAATACTGACTGGCAATTTTCATCTCCCGGGAGTGCCATTGTAAAAGGATCGATATCAGCAGAAACAGAACTTAAGTGCAGGCTTTTACTGGGTGCGTTAAAAAAATTAACTTCCGATTCGGCTGCGGTGGGATAAAGTAAGTAAAAGCCGACAGGATTCAGATTGTCGCAGCGGCGCAAAACTCCCATTCCTTTTGAATATTGACCTGCCAAAACCCGGATAATTTTAGCAATTTGGTAGGGAACTGCGCTAGTGCTGCGGTTCATCCAGTTGTAATTGGTTGCTAGTAAATTAGCCACGGGGATGGCGTCGCACCGAGGATTAAAATCATCTAATTTGAGTTTGACCGGATTTTCGGGCTGCGCGGTATCTAAAATTTCTGAAACTGGTTTAATTTCAATTGCTGTAGCGTTTCCGTCAAAGTGTTTTGCGATCAATCCGAGTGCTGCTAATTTATCTAACATCATTCCGGCTGCGCGATCGCTCCCGCGATCGGAATCCGAGTAAAATAGTTCTGCTGCTTCCCGGTGAGTGCACTGCACTTCTGTTGCTAGCAATTCCAGTTTCGCCAGCGGCGGTTTGAGGCGGGGCTGGCTTTCCTGAAGCTGTTTCACTGATAAGTAAATCCAAAGCCTAACAAAGCATTCAGCCCTAGTGCGAGTGACGCCTACTCGTTTCATCAACAGCGAAACAGCCGTGCGGCGCTGAGATTGAGAATACCAAGCATCTAGTGAAGCAATATCCATTTGAGTCGGGAAGCAGCGAAGGAACTCTAGTTACATATTGGCTTAATTTTACAAAAAACTTCACCCCGCTTCACGTTACTTGTTGCCGCTGTTGCTGAATTTGCCTGCTTTCCCCCGACTCTACAATATATCGGGTTGCTCCTTGCAAGTTCGCTGCCCCGCAAAGCACAATCAATTTTAGATGTTTTCGGGCTGGATTTAAGTATGTCGGTAAATTTCTATACTGTCATTCGTAGCGGTAGCGCAGCAATCGCAGAATCTGTAGATTGCAGCGAGTTGCTGGTAATAACGGCTACGGTTAAATTTATTTACACTTAGTTACTTAACAAACAACGAACTCGATTAAATTAGCAATTTTAGAGGTTGACGGTATGCACAGCGCTTATATCAATCGGATTGGGAAATTTTTGCCGGGGGAACCGATTAATAATGATGAGATGGAAGACTATTTGGGCAAAATTGCCTCGCGCCCTTCGAGAGTCAGACAGCGCATTCTCAACAGCAACGGCATTCAACAGCGATATTATGCGATCGACAAACAGCAGCAAACACTGTATTCTAACAGCCAAATGGCAGCGTTTGCCGTCCGGGACGCGATCGCCTCTGCAAATTTGGAACCAAGGGCGATCGACTTACTAGCCTGCGCCACCACTTTACCAGACTTATTAGTACCGGGATTTGCCAGCACAGTACACGGGGAACTTTCCGAATTATCTCCCCTAGAAATAGTTTCAACTCAAGGAGTTTGCTGTGCGGGAGTTACCGCCTTAAATTACGCCGCATCTCAACTCGAACTCGGCAAAAAACAAACAGCAATCGCCGTCGCCTCCGAATTTCCCTCGCGCCTGTTCAAAAATAGTAAATTTGAAGCAGAAACTTCAGTACAAGCCGGAAAACCCCTACCTTTCGATACAGAATTTCTGCGGTGGATGCTATCCGACGGCGCGGGAGCATTTTTGCTGCAAAACCATCCCAACAGCGCAGGAATTAGTTTAAAGATAGAATGGATCGAACTCGTTTCCCACGCCAACGCTTATCCAGTTTGTATGTATTCAGGATTAGCAAACGAAACAGCAACAAAAAGCTGGTTAGATTATTCCTCCTACCTCGATGCAGCCACAGCCGGAGCTTTTGACTTGCGGCAAAATATTCGCTTGCTAGACAATGTAATGAAATTAGGCGTTGAAGGTTGGCTGAGCTTGATTAAAGCAGGGAGAGTTTGTCCGCAGGAAATCGACTGGCTGCTGTGCCACTATTCCTCTCACTTTTTCCGGGGACAAATTGTGGAACTTTTGGAACAAGCAGGCTGCATGATTCCCGAAGAAAAATGGTTTACTAACTTGTACAGTCGGGGAAATACAGGCTGCGCCTCGATTTATTTAATGTTAGAGGAATTGTTCAATTCAGGAAAGTTGCAGCCCGGACAAAAAATCTTTTGTTTTGTTCCGGAAAGCGGCCGCTTTACAACGGCATACATAATGTTAACTGTTGTGGAAAATACCAATAAACCTATGAGTTCTCAAAGTTATAACTCAATTGAAAGTCCCGAATCTTCACCTCTCAAAAGCGTTAAACCGGAAATACCTTACTCTCCGCAAGCTTATTTGTTGCGGGAGTTAGCCTGGATTTGGCTGAAGTTCGATCGCGAAATTCGTTCCGTGCCCATTGTCCGCAAATTGTACCGGGGAGAGTTTACAATAGAAGATTATCAAGCTTTGCTGTGCAATCTCCGCCCGCAAGTTGTGGAGGGAGCGCGCTGGATTGCTCGCGCTGCTTCTAACATGACTGACTTTCGTTTGCGATCGACTTTTATCGGTCACGCCCAAGACGAACACCGCGACTATCAAATGCTAGAACGGAATTATGTTTCTGTCGGCGGCGAGTTGTCAAAAATTGTAGAATATGATAAGAATATTGGCAGCGAAGCGCTATCAGCTTTTATCTTCCACCAAGCATCGCGGGAAAATCCAGTCGATTTAATTGGCAGTATGTTTATCATCGAAGGATTGGGCAATCGGTTGGCGGGAAAGTGGGCAAAAGAAATCAAAGAAACTCTCGGTTTGCAAGACGAACAAGTATCGTTTTTAGCTTATCACGGAGCTAATGACGAGTCGCATTTAGCCAAACTGGAAAATTTGATTAATGCCGAATGGATGACGGATGATATCGCCCGCCGCATTGTCAAAACCGCCCGCGTTACTGCTCGTTTATATTTGCTGCAATTGGAGGAAATCCGCTAATGCAAAAGCTGCAAAAACAAGATATCGAAAATCTGCCCGATGAGCGGAAAATCCCCTATGCTACGAAACCCTACAACCGCCGAGATCCGAATGTTTGGGATGTCCTGTTTTGCGATCGGTCGATTCCCGTCGATTTAGTTGCAAAAGCATACATGATGCGGGATTTGCAAAACTGGACTCGCAGTTATTTGCTCATCCCGATCAAAATAATTGCTAACTTGTTGCTGGCGGTAATTATGACAGCAAAGCGTTTGTTGCCATTTCAATTTCGCGCTTACACTTTAATGCACAAATCGGCTGCATTTTTCCTAAATAACTTTGTCTCGCCTGAAGCTTGTTATTTAATTGTGCGGCACATCTGCATCGGCTCGAACATTATCAACTTCTTGATTGACAACGGCCCGGACACCCAGATTGAAAAGTCAAAACTTTATCCGCGCACAGTTAGCGATTTAGCTGACAATGCCTTTCTCGAACACGACTTAATTCTGTATAACTTTGTCTGGGATTACAACCAAGCAATGCTGACAAATCCCAACTGGTTGCAGCTTGTCAAAAAACGGGGGATTAATTATGATAGCATTCAACCTGTGGAAGTTGCAATAGATTTTGAAAGAAGCAGGTGGCTGAGAATTCTGGACTTAGAATCTGCGATCGAATTGTTTAAAGTGTTTTATTCTCTGTGTTTGACGAGCGACGAATTTGCGCGAGCAGTGATGTCGCTTCAGTTAGATGAAAACTTCGGAGTGTACGTCAGCGAGATTACCGGAAATCATGACTGGAATCATGTAATTGTCAACCGCCATCCGCTAGCACCAAACAGTCCGTTTAATGCAGCGCGCGACTTGTTTTTGCACGGCATAATTTCAGAATATCTCTATCGGTACTTGGAACTACAAAAAGAGATGAAATCAACTTTAATTAGATAACCATAAATACCCGTAGGGGCGGGTTTTACAAATAATATTTAATTGCCGCAAACAATCTACCTAAACCCGCCCCCACAAAACTAATAATCTACATCAACCCTTTCTGTCATAGAATGGAAAAAATGTATATTCCGATTTCCCCTGTTCGTGGGGGCGGGTTTACGAGATTGTTTGTTTTAGGCGATTATCGTTGGTAAAACCCGCCCCCAAGAGCCCGTTGTCGGGTTGTTCGTTGGGTGGGGGCGGGTTTACGAGATTGTTTGTTTTAGGCGATTATCGTTGGTAAAACCCGCCCCCAAGAGCCCGTTGTCGGGTTGTTCGTTGGGTGGGGGCGGGTTTACGAGATTGTTTGTTTTAGGCGATTATCGTTGGTAAAACCCGCCCCTACGAAATCTGAAATTAGAGCTTTCGGAAAATTATGATTCAGCACAATCCACTTGCCTGTAATCGGGTCGCGGTAAGTAATAAACGGATTAGATTTTAAAGGTTTACTGCAAGGTTTGACTGCCATTTCTACACACTCCCAATAAATTGTCTTGAATAACTGCTACAACACCATACCTTTAATAATCGGCTGTTTTGCCTAAAATCCGCGTGATTTTTACCTCAACAATAGGTGATATTTTAGGCATTTATTGGTGACAGGGAGCAGCGGCATAATGTGATTGAAAACTGCCAAGGCAGTGAGCAGTATCACCAAAAGCCGTCCGAAAAACAATTCTGCCTTGTACCCTTTACCGTCTACCTTCAAGAGTGCCACTATTTTCAGTGAATATCTGATATTATTAAGTAAGGTAAAGACGTTTATCAGAGATCCCCTCACAAACTTATGGTGCTATTTGGATTTGGCAAAAAGTCGAGCCTGCCCTCTCCCCAAGACGCCTTGCCGGGACGGGCAGAGCCGATGTCGGTACCGGCAACTCACTTTGTTAACGGCAATCCCCTCAAGCCTCCGTTTCCAAACGGCATGGAGACTGCGATGTTTGGCCTGGGCTGTTTTTGGGGCGCGGAACGCAAATTTTGGCAGCAAAATGGTGTTTTTTCGACTGCTGTTGGCTACGCGGCTGGGATTACTCCGAATCCTACTTACAATGAAGTTTGCAGCGGGATGACGGGACACAATGAAGTGGTTTTGGTTGTGTTCGATCCGAAAGTAATTAGTTACGAAACGCTGCTAAAAGTTTTTTGGGAAAGTCACAATCCGACTCAAGGTATGCGTCAGGGCAATGATTCGGGTACTCAATACCGATCGGGCATTTACACGTATTCACCCAGCCAAAAGCAGCTAGCTGAAGCTTCGCGCGATGCTTACCAGCAAGCTTTGACGCCTGCTGGTTACGGTAAGATTACTACTGAGATTATTGATGCTCCTGAGTTTTATTACGCGGAAAGCTATCACCAGCAGTATCTTGCTAAAAACCCGAACGGTTATTGCGGCTTGGGCGGTACTAAGGTTTGTTTGCCTGCTATGTCTCAGGCTTAAAACTTTTACAAGGGGTATTTTGGGGCTGTTGCAATAGTCCGGCAGTCCGGCAGGGGTTTAAACCCCTGCCTCAAAGCTTAAGTCGTCTTCAGACGACTGAAAGGTTATTGAGATGGTGAAAGGGATTAGTTGAAAGCAGGTAAAATAATGCTGGCTGGTGTTGTAATTATCAATTTAATGATATCTCTGGTCTGTTTTTATATCGCTGCGAGGGTGTGGAAAATCAGGCGGACGATCGCGCGTTTTGAAGTTCGGATCGCAGCAATCGAGCGCTGTAGCAGCAATGTGCTCGGCAAATCGCCCAATTTCTTTGCTAAAAGGCAGCAAGGTGCTCACCAATTACGGCGGAATTATCAACAACTGGAATTGCAACTGCAACAGGTTCAGCAACTTTTGGGATTGCTGGGTTTGGGGCGGATGCTTTGGCGCAGGCGCGATCGACGTTTGAGGTAAGGTATCCTAAAACTGTATCGAGAGTAGTTATAAAAATGTCATCTAAACGTTCGGGATTATTTATTGGCGGTTTGTTGGTGGGTTCTGCGATCGGGGCCGTGACTGGGTTGCTGATGGCACCGCGAACGGGCAAGGAGACGCGGCAGATATTGAAAAAATCGGCTGATGCTTTGCCGGAGTTGGCTGAGGATTTATCTACTAGCGTCCAATTGCAGGCCGATCGACTTTCGGAAACTGCAATCCGAAATTGGGACGAAACTTTGGTTAGACTCAAAGAGGCGATCGCAGCGGGCTTAGAAGCGACTCAGCGGGAACGTCAAACACTCTCGGAAACTGAAGCCGAAGTGAGTCCACCGTTGCGCCCTCCCGTCCGCTAAATGACGTGAAATCCCCAACCCTAAATCCCAAATTCCAGTGAGTGACCCTATATTCTGGCTAGGACTTTCGATTTTGCTAGTGGCGGTTAGCCTGACTGCTGTTTTAGTGACTTTAATACCTGCGGTGCAAGCATTGGCGCGGGCGGCGCGCAGCGTGGAAAAGCTCGCTGACACGCTTTCTCGCGAGTTTCCGCCTACTTTGGAGGCGATTCGGTTGACGGGGCTGGAAATTAGCGAGTTGACGGATGATGTCAGCGATGGGGTGCAAAGTGCGGGGGAGGTTGTCAAACAGGTCGATCGCAGTCTTGGTAGCGCGAAGAAGCAGGCGCACAACGTGCAGGTGACAACTCGCAGCGTGGTGACTGGGATTAAGGCTGCTTGGAAAACTTTAACTCGGAAGCCGCCGATTTCTGCGACAAATCGCCGATCGACCGATCGATTGTCGCCGAGTCAAAGAGGTGCGATTTCGCTGAGGGATTCGGGTTTGGATGACAGGTATTCTGGGGGTTACGGTGCGGCTGGGAGTAATGGGGAATCGCCCAGGTTGAGGAATGGCGAGAGTTCTGGTTTGCCGGCGGATGCGGGAGATTTTGAGGAAGTGCGATCGGGCGATTCTTAATTGCACCAAATTCGGCCTTATATCATGTCCCGTCAATTGACCATGATTCCTGTAGGGGCGGGTTCACCAATAATCCATCCCGCAAAACCAGAGTTTTAGTAAACCCGCCCCTACCCAAATATTATGGTCTATCGACCGGACATGATATTACATATTTGGGGGATGATTTTGAATTTTATCTTAGCTGAACACCCTTATTTTTCCGGCGCTGCTCGGAGCAAAGCCCCACAAGATTCATCCCACAATTTGCAAAGTACCAAATTTCTCAACTTCCCTCAACAGCACAGCCATCCCACCAGCAAGGATTCTTCTCCATAAAATCCATCAAAGCATTATACTTAGGCGACTCATTTTGCTCCACATACTCCAAAGCCCCCCAACTTCCCCACTTGCTAAATCCACCCACATCAACAAAGTGCATAAAAAGACTGCCTCCGGCTTGTTTCCAACTATTCAGTAATTCAGTGTAGAGATCGTACATTTCTGGACGCCTATTTAATTCCATAAAAAACTTGGTCAACTTTTCGTTATTCTCAACTCCTTCAATCCCTACAATATGTTGACCGCCCTCGTAAGCAAATAACTTTAAACCCTTCTTTCTAACAACATCTAAATAATACTTAAAATCCTTATCAACATCGGGCAAACTATCTTTAAATCCACCCAGCAACCCGCCCTCTCTTAATTGCTTAAAAGCTTTCCCAAACCCCCCATCGGCATCCTTCAACCAAGACTCTACCTTGCTAACATTTTCCTTCGCGCCCAAATTACCACTAAAATATCCAGCGACGGCTAGGGCATCAATGCCGTGTTGATAACAAGGTTTATTGCCCTCAGCTACCCAATAGGGACAATCTAAAGCATAATCTCCTAACTCTCTCCAGGCTCTTTGAGTCCCCAACACGCAGACAACTCGATTCTTTTGTTCCCCAAAAACCCCTTTCCAGATATCGCACATTTGAGCAGTACGCATTCCGTGCCATTGCATAAAAGCATCGCCTTTATCTCCCCACTTAGCTTTACCTTGTTCCAAAGCATAATGCGATTGTGGAAATGACCAATTCCAAACCTCATTAGAATATTCTACATGAACTTTCAGCTTGGGATCTAAACTATCTTTGACTATTTTAGCAAAGTTAGTCATATATTCATCCGTAGCCTGATGCGGCATATTAACCCAGGGTTCGGCTTGGACTTTATTAGCTAAATTCACCATAATTTCTATGGGGACATTTCCTCTATAAGCATAGGATACACTCTCTGGTTTAGGTCGGTTTGACCAGTCTTTTTGTTCAGAACCATTTGTCCCCATCCAGTCCATAAAACGCAAGACTCTAAATTTTTTAATCTTGTCTATAAACAGCGGATTAAATATTTCACCCTTTTGATAAAGCTGTTCATCTTGGGAGTGAACAACTTTAATATTGCGGATATAATTCCCTGTTTTCTTGGGATCTGTAGCAGTAATTATAATCATTATGCCTCCGCCTTGTGTGGCATCGACATTAATGATATCCCTCCCGGGTTTCGACGCAGCCTCATCTTTTTTGCCATCAAAGCTATATTCGATCGCACCCTCACCCTCATAAGTAACAATATATTGCCCTGAAGGATAGCGATTGGGGATTTCCCTAAGTAATAGGGTACTTACCCTAGTATATTTAGGAGCCTCTTCGGGAGAGGGGAGAGATTTCACCCACCCATTTTCATCAAGATTTAAAAGATTATATTCTTCTGTATCCCATTCACCCTTGCAGTTTAGTTGTCCGCTGACGCATTGAGTTATCCATTGTCTAGAAGATTTGAAAGCATCTAAAAAGGGTAATTGTGTTGAGTAGTCAGCAATACCGCTAAGCCCAATCCCTAAAGAAGAGTGAGAATTTGAGGCATTTTTTACATCTGCACGCACAGCTACTTTGTTATCTGCTTGCTGAGGTGGTGGAGAAATCTTAGTTGTGAAAGCCCAGCATCCGGGAATGAAAATGACAAAGATTAATAAACCAAGGACAAAGCCAAGAGCTTGATTTTTTGACCGTACATTTAATCTAGACATAGATTTGACTCTTTTGATTTTTGCAGGTAAAATCGGAGCGGGTGAGATTGTTTTAATTTTGATATTTTATAACAACGCATCGTGGGCGAGAAACCCGGTTTCTACGAGTTTTTGCGAAGAGTAACGAGAAATCTAGGAAGAAACCGGGTTTCTGAGGCTAGGGTGGGTGCATTTCTGATATTTTATCATAAATCGCCTATCTAACCGTTTTTATCCAAGTCTTCTTTTTTCGGAGTTTCTGAAGTTGACGGAAATGTTAACTGAATGTTGATATCCATCGATATTGTACTTTGTTCAAGCCAACCTATATTAACTATTTTTACTAATGCTTCTGTCGGCAAAGAATTATTAACTTTAAATTGTGCTGACGACTGAACTTTAAATCCTGCTTCCTGTAGCCGATCGCAAACATTTCTCCAATTTCCCACTGGTTCATTCGGTAAATCTGCGAGTTTTTTAACATATTGGTATAAAGTTTTACACAGATAAACCTCTGCACTTTTCGGAGTCTGAAACATTTTTTTAGCTATTTCGGCGGGACTGCAACCGGAAAGTAGTCCTCGGAGGTAAAGCTTTTCAGTGTCTGTGAGTCCTCTGCGCGATCGGGGAGAGATTTGCCGTTTAGCTTCTGCAAAAGCTTCGTAAAGCCTTTCTAAATCCCAGTGTTTGGCGGCTTCGGCAAATAAGTCTTCTTTTGAGGCCATTTTCGGGTGCGGTGAGATGTGGCTAACGTTAGCATAACCGAAATTGCTAGCGTTTGTTAGTTGTGTGCTAACAATCGGTAGTTTAGTATTAAATTACCCACTCATCGTCTAAGTGCAAATACTTAGAGTAGCGGGAAAGTGCGATCGCGATCTTGAAAATTTTGCCTGTTTAGTTAACTTTCGTTAGTCAAACAGTTAGTTTTTGTTCCTTACACTGAGGTATTTCAATGGCTAAAGGTGATGAAATAGCGAAAGCTGCGGGTTCCGCTGTTGTGGGTGGTGCTGCGGGTGCTGGTGTGGTAGCTGCTTCTGGTTTTACGGCAATTGGTGCTATTGGTGGAGGTGCTGGTATGGGTGCTGCTGCTGGCCCCGTTGGTATAGCCGTAGGTGCATTAGCAGGTTTGGCATTTTACGGGATTAGCAAGGCTCTTTCTGACGACTAAACATTGACTCGCCCCTGGGACTGAAGTCCCTGGCTAATAACTAGGTTGTGGATATTTAGCGTTTGTTCCACGAGTCCGCCGGGGGTTAAAAACCCCCGTCTCATAGCGAAAGTCCTCTAAAGAGGACTAAATACCTAATGTACAAAATTTTCAGTCCTCTTTAGAGGACTTTCGCTGTTAGCCAGGGGTTTAAACCCCTGGCGGATAGATTGGTAAGCGCACAATCTATATCAATTTTAACCGCGAATTTATAGCTCTAACTTAGCCCGTCCCTCAAGTAAAAAGTGTCAACTTATGTCTTCTCAAGAATTTCAAGCAGCATACACCAGCATTTACAGTACAGGCATTTTGCTCTTACAATATCTCAAAGAATTCCGTGACGGACTCCGCATTCAGGGAGATGAAAGTCAAGGGCTACAAAGCATTGAAGATGAAATTAACAAAGCTTTAAAGGCTTTGCAAGATCAGAAATATCAAGTAGCTGTCATAGCAGCAATGAAAGCTGGCAAAAGCACCTTCTTAAATTCTATCATCGGTGCTGATGTGCTGGCGAGTGAAACGGCCGCCTGTACTATCTGCCGTACAGATGTCCGACACATTAAACCGGGCGAAAATCCTAAACTTTTAGAGTATCGAGAAGGAGAAAGAAAACCAGTCATTCTTGTTGAGGGTGACGCAGGCGAAATTCAGCAAAAATTCCTGCTGCGTACCCGTGAAATCCGAGAAAAAGGCAATCCTGATAACACTACACGCTTTGAGATAGAGCATCCGATTGAAGCAATTAGCCAATTATCTTCTCTCACAGGCTTTACCTTAGTTGATACTCCCGGGCCTAATGAGTGGGAGTCTGCAAACTTCAACATTAATGCACTGAAGCAGACAGCACTAGAAGCACTGCGAACCTGCAATGCCATTCTGTTTATTTTAAACTACGCTTCCTACAAAGATAATGCAGTTGCTGATTTGTTTAAGGATGTTGTTGAAAATCGTAAGGATTTTATAGCTGAGAACACGGGAAAAATTTACTTTATTTTGAATAAAGTTGACCAAAAAACAGAGAGAGACAAAGAAATTGCTGATGTCATTAAAGATTTAGAGCGAGAGTTAGTTGGCTTTGGCTTTTGCAATCCAGTTATTTACCCTGCTAGTTCTCGACAAGGACTTCTAGCGAAACTGATTCAGCAAGGAAAAGCAACTGAAAAGGAGATAAAAGATTTTGAGGATTTCTTTAGTGCCAAATATGCTGAGAGAGATGAAAAAGGTAGGAGAGTAATTCCTTTACCTGAAGAGATTGCACCAAGAGCTTTGCAAGATAGCGGTATCCTGAACATTCAAGAAACAGTCATTCAAAGGATTACGCAAAATTCTGGCTGGAATTTATTGAGTGAGGTGTTGACCGAACTCGATAAAGCTGCTAAGGCAATTGAAGATACTCTGAATACAGAAATTAAAGGTTGGGAAATGGGGATTGAAGCCCTCAAAGAAAAAGTAGAAGAGTACAGGAAACGCTCAGAAAATGCGAGGTACAAAGTTGAGTTAGTCAAAAAAACTGTCGAGCAAGAAAAACAAATACTAATCCGAGGATTTAGTCAAGGAATTAACACATTTGCGGATAAGGCTAAAGCTCAGATAGGCAGTGAGATTCATAAGATTGCCGAATCTCAATCCGCTAGATCTCCTAAGTCAAAAAAAAATCCCTTATTGCTCAAACCAGTAGAAGTTAAGACTAACAATGGGGTTTTTGGACAAATAGTGGGAGAAATTGGAGAAAGACTGTTAGGATTGATACCTTCTGTCGGTCCCGTATTAGGAAAAGCATTCAAAGTCACTACGTCTTTGTTGGATGGACTGAGTGAGTCTATTCCACAAGTTTTCAATACCTCTGTTTCTGAACAGATTGTTGATAGTGAAGAGTTTGATCCGTACATTATTCGGTGTAAAACTAAGGCGGAAGCTGAAAAAATAATTCAAACAATTAATAAATTTTGCCCGCCCTATATTCAAAGTTGGTGGATAGATACTCAGGATGAATTAGTTCGAGAGGGGACGAATATTCGAGAAAAATTGGCAATAATAATTCAAGAAGATATCCAAGAAATATCAGATGAATTATCTAATTATCTTGGTGATGCTTTAGAAGTTAAACTGAACATCAATCCGATTCAGTTTCCTAGCTTTGATTTTCCCGGAATTGATGCACGGATTAAAGATGTACAATTAGCAGTGGTTGTAGGAAATAGAAGGGAAGAAACAGGTAGAAAAACTCGTTGCTGTAACTCTGATGAAGTCTATTATGCTGATGTCGATGTTACGGAAACTCGGGATTTTTTTGATGTTGATTTACGACAGACATTAGAGTCAGTAAATCGAAAAATAAATGAGCAAAGTTCTAGAAACAGAGCTTTGTTAGAACGAGTTATTAACAAACAGGTTTCTGCTGATTTCAGAAGTGCCGAAAAGCAAATCAATGATTACATTCAAAGGTTTCAAAATGACTTCGATCGCGTTTTGAAGGAACGGGAAACGAAAGAAGCAGAAGCGCCGGAAATTCTAGCACGTCTTGAGTATCAAAAAGCCAAGCTTATTGAGTACCTCAGTCAATTAAGTTCGATTCGGGAATCTCTCAATAGTTGGAAGCCAGTTAAGTAAAGTTAGAGAAAGTACGATCGCCCTTTTTGTCCCAAAGTGCGATCGCCTTTCCCATGCCGAATCCCAAAAGGCGATCGCCTTTCCCTAAGTTAAAATATAACTTATCAGATTCAGAAAGGACAAGTTATGCCTGTAAACTGGAGAGAACATATCGTTAGTACCCCCGATGTACTGCGAGGTAAACCAAGAATCAAAGGAACTAGAATTCCCGTTGGTCTGATTTTAGGATATTTAGCATCAAATAATACCGTCGAACAAATCATGGACGAGTTTCCAGATATCCTCAAAGAACAGATAGCTGCTTGTCTTGATTATGCTCGCGATTTGGCGGATTTTGAAACAGTTGCATAATGAGTTTAAGATTGTTCATCGATCAATGCGTTCCTAAGTCTATTATTCAAATACTTCGTGATACCGAGCATGAAGTATTTGTATTGAGAGATTACCTCCCAATTGAATCTCCAGATACTATTGTCATTGCCAAAGCTCAGGAATTAAATGCCATACTTGTTTCTCTCAATGGAGACTTCGCAGATATTGTGACTTATCCGCCAAGTTCATATCAAGGAATCATTTCTATTCAACTGAGAAATCACCCTGAAATTATTCCTCAGTTGATGGCAAGGCTGACAGAATACTTATCATTGCACGATAGTGAGGAGCATTATCGAGGTAAATTACTACTGGTAGAAGTTTACAGAATTCGCATTCGAGTATAAAAATTGATAGCGAGATCCCTTTTCCCCCAAATAACCAAAAGGAATCTCGCCTTTCCCATCCCGAATCTCAAAGGGCGATCGCACTAATTTTTGGATAAGCTATCCCTTTACACATATAAAAGCTGATTGGCAATTTCATCAGCCGTTAACGTATTTAAGAGAATAGCAACCCGTTGGACAATTTCATAGGCGTTCTTTTGAGGAGTCACAATAATTCCAGAATGTTCCCATCCTTCTGTCATATATTCTAGATGTAATAGCTCAAAATCCACGCGATTGTGAGTGAGCAAACATCGATCGACAGATGCAGCATAAGCCAATTGTTGGCTATCCAATTGACTCAAAATTCCCTGTTCGCTCGTTGTCGTCACATCAAAACCCCTAGCCCGAAGCAAAGTAGCTACCAGCCTAGAAACATCTTCATCTGTATGAATAGTTGCAAATAGTTTCACGGTTTTTTCATTGCAGCTTTCACAGCCGGATGAATCAATTCTTCAGGAATTCGATTGCGCTCAATATAAGTATTTATTTCTTCCTGGTTGTCCAAATAAAAGCTCAGTGCGTCAAAAATTTGAGCTAATTTCAGATGAGGTAAGTGCATCGGGATTTCTTCAGGAGTAACACCCAAACGCCACAACTCCACGATCGCACGAACGGAAGTTCTCGTTCCTGCGATAATTGGTTCCCCTTGCAAAATTTCAGGGTGACGTGCGACATAACGCGAAGCAGATTGTGTAGTCATGATAGATTAACCGGACACATCGATCTTGATTATAACTTACCCTAAAACTCGGTTTTGTTGATTACACTTTAACATAACCTAATTTTCACTTTTCAATAATTCTTCAAATTTGGATTAGGTGAGTACAAATTTAGTCCTGGACGCATTAAAACCCAAGAAACCGGGTTTTTTGCCCTTGAGGCGGGCTTTAACGCGTCTTCTGGGCAAAAAAACCCGGTTTCTGGCCACCCGTGCGTCTAGGACTAAAATTTCAACAATAGTACATTCTCAGGGATTGTAGAGACGGGTAAGGCAAGGATTTACCCATTTCACGCACCCGCCCTCCCCACCCTAGGATTTACGCTTTACTTAAGCCTTAAGTTCGCGCTGCTAAACTCAGAAGCCACAATCATCGACCCAATCCCCGCATCCGTAAATATTTCTTGCAGCAAAGCGTGAGGAATTCGCCCGTCAATAATGTGAGCACCCTTAACACCCTGAGCCAAACTCCGCACACAACAATTAACCTTCGGAATCATTCCCCCAGACACAACTCCCGACTCAACCAACTCTCTCGCTTCTTGAATATCCAACTTAGCAATCAGACTTTCCGGCTTGTGATAATCCTCCAAAATTCCCGCAGTATCAGTCATCAAAATCAACTTTTCTGCTCCCAAACCAGCGGCAATTTCCCCCGCCACCGTGTCAGCATTAATGTTGTAAGATTGACCGCGTTCATCCGCCGCCACGCTCGACACCACCGGAATATAACCGCTGTTCACCAAAGACTCCAAAATATTTATTTTCACGCCGCTGACTTCACCAACAAACCCAATTCCCTCCCGGCCGTCCGGACGAGCTTGAATCAGATTGGCATCCTTGCCGCACAGTCCCACTGCTTTGCCGCCAGCTTGGTTAATTAACGAAACAATTTCCTTATTTACTTTCCCCACCAAAACCATTTCTACGACTTCCATTGTCGCCGCATCAGTCACCCGCAAACCATCCTTAAATTGCGGTTCAATTCCCAATTTTTCCAGCCAAATATTAATTTCTGGGCCGCCGCCGTGAACCACAACCGGACGCATCCCCACGCAAGCTAGCAGCACAATATCCCGAACCACCTTGTCTTTGAGATTGCTATCTTTCATCGCCGCACCGCCATATTTGACCACAATTGTGCGGCCGGCAAAGTGTTGAATGTAAGGCAGTGCTTCGGAAAGCACCTCTACTCGATTAGTGTCCGAATTCCTAACAAAATCGCTTTGTTTGAGCATGGGTAATTTACAAAAGACTAAAAACTTAATTCTAAACTTTAATGGCTAAACGACATATCAACAGCGGCAAAAATCACTTTTTGCGTTGATTTTATGGACGCGCCAGCCGGATCGCCCTTATTGAGCCCCATCCTCAAAATTATAATAGGTTTTTTTAATAATCTAGCTTGAAATTTTGTATTATAACTTATAGAATTCTTGGTAAAGTCAAGAAATGTATCGTTATCCTTGATTTACTTAACCTTATATGTTAACTGCTGTTGCCCCGGACTCCCAAAACCTTCAGTACAACCTACAATCAGAGGCTGACTCGTCCCCCCGGATGACGGTATTTTGCGATTTAGACGGGCCCATAGTCGATGTGTCCGATCGCTACTACACCACCTACCAACAGGGATTAGCCGACACTCAAGCAGCTTATCGAACCCAGGGAATCAACCTCAACCTCCACATACTCAGCAAACAGCAGTTTTGGCAAATGAAACAAAACCGAGTGCCCGATGCTGAAATAGCGAAAAGTTCCGGCTTGTCGGGAGAAGAAATTCACGTTTTTCTCGGATGCGTGAGTCGGATTGTCAATCAGCCAGGCTTGTTGCACTTAGATCGCATCCAGCCGGGAGTGCAGTGGGCGATCGCACTTCTGCACTCCCGCGGCGTGCGGCTGATTTTAGTCACCCTGCGGCCGAGAAATCAAGCCGTTCAACTGTTGCAAAATTACGGTTTAGCCCGACTGTTTACCAGCATTCGCGGCACTCAGATCCCCGATGCCGCCTATCACAACTATACAGCCTTAAAAACCGAATTGTTGGCTGAAGTTGCAGAAGAATTTGAGTCATCCCTGAGTTCGGCTTGGATGATCGGAGATACCGAAGCAGATATCCTAGCAGGACAAGCATTGGGAATACCTACAATTGCCGTTACCTGCGGCATTCGCAGCCGCTATCAACTGCAAAAGCACCAGCCGAATTTCATTCTTAGCGACTTGATTATTGCCGTTCATCACTTATTAGGATCTGCCCAACAAATGATTGTAGACTGACTACAGTCTTTCTCACTAACAGTGCGGTACGGTGACGGGTATAGGGCATCGGCCAAACAGGCCAAACAGGGCAGAGAGGGCAGAGAGGGCATCGCCCGCATACCTCACTTTTTTGAGAACCTCTATACAGTCAACAGTTAACTGTTAACTGTTAACTGTTAACTGCCAACTGCCAACTGTCCCAGGTCAACTGTCAACTGACAACTGACTAAGATTTTTCTAATTTCCGAGTCATTTCCCACAAGCGATTGAGGGGAAAATAAATCACCGGAGCCCAAAGACTGCTGAGAATAGCAGAGCACAAAGCCACTCGCTGGTGATAGCTCCAAATTTCCAGTAAAGCCCGATCGCCCACAGCCAAAAATTGCAGCCCCATCACCGTTTCCGCCACCACCGCCATCCCAAACACAATTAACGCGATCGGAATCGGATCTCTCTCAACAATATCTGCTGGAATCGACCAGGTTTTCAGCAAAACAACCGTTAAGACTCCTACAATAACTAGACTCACAGCGTGGGTGGGATGAGGAGCCGTCATCGCATCTTGAATAAACCCCAAAACCAAGCCCATGCTAGCAGCTCCCCAAACTGTACGTTTCCGCTTAATACTCCAAGCTACCAACCAAATTAACAGCCAGTTCGGGCTAATTCCCAGCAATTCCATTCCCGGGAACCGAGTGGGCAATATCAGTATGCACAGCAGCACAGAAACAAATGTAACGCTGAAATTGAGAAATTGGCGCGATCGCGAAGACATCCGAGATAAACGCTTCATTGCTGCTTTGTTCCCCCCGACGGTGCAGGAGATTCACCCTGCGAAGCCTTGAGTTCGGCTTGCTTAGAGTGGGGATAAACCACCGCCCACTCCAGAGAATTCATCGGTGCAGAGAACTCAACAACAGCTTCGGGAGCCGGAGTTTTATTCATATCCACCGAAACCACTCTTCCCACCGGCAAACCAGCAGGGAATAACTGACTGAAAGAAGAAGTTGAAACCACATCTCCCGGCTTGACATTGGGAACATTATCAAAAAACTCCATCACAGCCTGATTTTGGCCTTTCCCGTGCATAAAACCCATATTGCGACTGCGGGTAATTCCCACACCCAATTGACTCGTAGGGTCGCTGACTAACAGCACCAAGCTAGTATTAGGAGTAACGCTGACAACCCGACCTACCAAACCCCCGGGTCCCATGACAGTAAAATCTGTTTTGATGCCATCATTACTGCCGCGCCCCAAAGTTACTTGCTGCCACCAGTGGTCGGCGCTGCGGCCGACAATAGGAGCTACAATTCCTTTAGGTTTCTTAGCAGAAACGTAACCTAAAAGCTCTTTTAGCTTCTGATTTTGAGTTTCTAATTCTAATAGCTGCGCTTGCAATTCTTGAGTGCGCGCCGAGATGAGCTGCTCTTGCCCTGAACCGTTGGCTTGAAACGGACGAGTCACCCAATGGTAAACTTCAAACAGTGCAGCACCTTGTGTTTGTCGAACTCCCCAAGCGGCTGTTACAGCTAAACCTAAAAGAGCAATTTGCAGTCGCAGATCCCACCACCTGCGGAGTGTGTTTTTTAGCATAATCTCAGTAATGTAAAATTGTTATGTCAGGATTTTAGATTTTAGATGGCAGCCCTATTTCTAAATCCAAAATCCCAAGTTTGTTAACTACATATTGCGCGACGACTGCCCGCTGAAAACCCGTTCCAACTGTTTGTTTTCCAATACCCTACCAGTTCCCAAAACCACGCAGCACAGCGGATCTGCTGCCACGTGAGTGACAATGCCTGTTTCGTGACTGATCAGAGTATCTAAACCTTTCATCAGCGCCCCGCCGCCGGCCAGCATAATTCCCCGGTCAATAATATCTGCTGCTAATTCCGGGGGAGTGCGTTCCAAAGTACGCTTGACAGCTTCCACAATTACTGAAAGCGGTTCCGACATACTTTCGCGAATTTCCGGGCCTTTGATCGTAACAGTTCGCGGCAGACCCGAGAGCAGGTGCAAGCCCCGCACTTCCATGATCGCGTCGTCATCCTCGGTCGTTGGATATGCAGAACCCACCTGAATCTTAATTTCTTCAGCAGTGCGTTCGCCGATGACCAAATTGTGAACTTTTTTCATGTATTGGACGATCGCCTCATTGAGTTCGTCGCCGGCTACCCGCACAGACTCGCTGATCACCGTACCTTGCAAACTCAAAACCGCAACTTCCGTCGTACCCCCACCGATATCTATAATCATATTGCCAGTCGCCTCAGCAACAGGCAGTCCCGCCCCGATCGCCGCAGCGATAGGTTCATCAATTAACCGCACTTCTCTAGCACCCGCCTGAGTAGCCGCCTCAATGACAGCCCGCCTCTCCACTCCGGTGACACCGCTGGGGATGCCAATAATTATCCGCGGCGAAACTAAGCTTCGGCCTTCGTGAACCCTGCGGATAAAAGTCTTGAGCATCAGTTCGGCAGTATCGAAGTCGGCGATTACCCCGTCGCGAAGCGGGCGCAGTGCTATGACGTTCCCGGGCGTGCGCCCGAGCATTTTTTTAGCATCTTCTCCAACCGCCAGCGGTATTTTTAAGTCTTGGTCGATCGCCACTACGGACGGTTCTTGCAGAACAATACCTTTGCCGGATACATAAACGAGCGTGTTAGCAGTACCGAGGTCGATACCCATATCTCTAGATAAGGAAAATCGATTGAGAAGACCCACTGATTTGTACCCCCCCCAAACTAAAATACTATTGTGTGCAATAATGTTGTTACAAAAGTGTAACCGAGGTGGATTCTATTACGTTTTTCATCCTGAGTCTAGTCAGAACTGTACATTGTCGAGCACAAGTTGAGCGCTGGCCTCGCCAATCATCCACAATAAATATGTTCTGGTAAGTGGGGGTAAAATCAGGATGAAGCCCTGATTCGCGCTGTTCCAAGTTAAGTTGGGAGGATCTCGCGCATCAGGGAGAGTCTAACTACATCACAAATCGAGCACATTCCCGAAAAAATTTATGAGTCTTAATGTTGTGACTTTAGTAGGTCGCGTCGGCGGCGACCCGGACGTAAAATATTTTGAGTCGGGTACAGTTAAGTGCAAGTTGACGCTGGCAGTAAGAAGGCGATCGACCAAGAGCGACGAACCAGACTGGTTTACTCTCGAAATCTGGGGCAAAACAGCGCAAGTCGCTGCGGACTACGTTCGCAAAGGCGCTCAAATAGGGGTAACAGGCTCTTTGAAGTTCGATCGCTGGCAAGACCGCAGCACAGGAGCTAATCGCTCGATGCCTGTAATCAAAGTAGACCAGTTAGACTTGCTGGGTTCCAAGCGCGACAACGAGTCCGGTATGTCGTCACACAACAGCGAATTCTAGGGTTTGGGGAATTTGGGAATTAATATTTGTCAATTGGGTGAGCGCTGGTGACTTCAGAAAAGTTAGAAATAGTTGAAACTGAGTACCAAGCTGGTCGAGTAGCTTTTGAGAGCGGCCGCTACGGTCAAGCTATCCAAAGTTTAGAAACAGCGACAGGTTTGGTCGATCGCGCTTCCCGGTTGGGCGGCGAAGTGCAGATGTGGCTGGTGACAGCCTACGAAGCCTCTGGGGATACCGAAAGGGCGATCGAGCTTTGCCGCAAACTCACCCGCCATCCCCGCCAAGAAACCCGCCAACAAGCAAAGCGCTTGCTGTTCATTCTCGAAGCCCCCAAACTCAGTATCCCTGACGAATGGACGGTAAAAATCCCCGATTTAGCAGCTTTGGATGAAAATAAATCAATTAATTTTCAAGCCAATCCGAACGCTGATATCAAGTACGCTAAACCCAAGCCCCCCGTACCAGAACCTGTAGATTTGACTCAGGTTAATACCAAAGACAATCAATTTATATGGGCAGCTTTAATTGCCACAATTATAACTTTTTGTTGCTTAGTGTGGCTAAGTTAGCTTTTATTTAAATTATGATTGTTAAATAATAGAAAGACTATGGAAAGGAATCGAAGAGCTTGTCTGTCAAAGAATGCTGGAGCAAAAAAGCGATCGAGCAACTAGGGTAAAACTTGAAAAGTCTATTAGGACCGATCCGCCAGGGAGCAAGTAGAATTTCGGGTTGGCATCTTTCTCAGTAAAATAGTTACCCTAAATAGCCGATCGAGTAACTTACATTTTTTCACAAACAGACTCTAACTCTTCCCAAACATAGGCGCGCCGACTGATTTGTAGCAACAAATAAGGAACTTAGCACCTAAAAACCGCATTCTGAAGCCAGAATGCGGCAATTCTATTTTGAAAATAATTCAGATGGCGATCGTGCGAATCCAACCTAAAAATATTAGGAGTGTTCAAAAATGGCAAATATTGTAGGCACAGCAGACATCGACCTGCTTGTAGGAACCCCAAATGCTGACACGATTTCGGGACTTGCCGCACCAGACAAAATATGGGCACTTGGTGGCAACGACCAGATATTCGGAGGGCCCGGAAACGACATAATATATGGCAACGAGGGTGCAGACAGCATCTACGGCGGCGACAATGACGATATTATTTACGGTGGCAGAGGTAATGACCTTATTTTCGGGGATAAAGGTAACGATTTCCTGATGGGCGATGAAGGAGCGGATACCCTGACTGGTGGCGCTGGCAACGATATATTTGTTGTAGGCCGGGGCAACGGCTTCAACGTGCGAGGAGGCCCTGCCATCGCAGATGCAGACTTCATCACAGATTTTACCCAAGGTCAAGATAAAATCGCCTTAGTAGACGGACAAACAGCTTTTGATGTGGCGGCTGTCCCCGTTAACCTGAACGGCAGTACAGCAACAGCACTTAAGGAACTGTCCAGCGGGAATTATTTAGTAGTGCTACCTGGTTTAGTCAACTTCACAGGCGCAAACTTTATCCAATTACAGGTTGCCGAGGGCTTCATCACCATTCCCTCGCCAAGTGCGACGGGCGCCACAGGACCCGCCGGCCCGACAGGTGCGACAGGTCCAGCAGGCCCCACAGGTGCAACGGGATTACCGGGTATCCCAGGCCAACCAGGTCGGACAGGTGCGACAGGCCCAGTAGGTCCCACAGGTGCAACGGGATTACCGGGTGTCCCAGGCCAACCTGGTGCACCGGGATTACCGGGTGTCCCAGGCCAACCAGGTCGGACAGGTGCGACAGGCCCAGCAGGTCCCACAGGTGCAACGGGATTACCGGGTGTCCCAGGTCCAGCAGGTCCCACAGGTGCCACAGGTCCAGCAGGTGCCACAGGTGCCACAGGTGCCACAGGCCCAGCAGGTGCCACAGGTCCAGCCAGTCCGGCAGGTGCCACAGGTGCCACAGGCCCGGCGGGTGCCACAGGTGCCACAGGTCCAGCAGGCTCAGCAGGCCCAGCAGGCCAAGCGGGTGCCACGGGTGCCACAGGTGCCACAGGTGCCACAGGTCCTACAGGTGCAACGGGATTACCGGGTACGACAGGTCCAGCCGGTCTGGCAGGTGCGACAGGTGCCACAGGTCCGGCGGGCCCGACAGGTGCCGCAGGTCCGGCGGGCCGGACAGGTCCAACGGGTCCAGGCGGTGGTGAAACGGGTCCAGCAGGTCTTACAGGCGCAACGGGCCCAGCAGGTCCTACAGGCGCAACGGGCCCAGCCGGTCTCACAGGCGCAACGGGCCCAGCAGGTCCTACAGGCGCAACGGGTCCAGCAGGTCTCACAGGCGCAACGGGTCCAGCAGGTCTCACAGGCGCAACGGGCCCAGCAGGTCCGGCAGGCGCAACGGGCCCAGCAGGTTCTACAGGCGCAACGGGCCCAGCAGGTCCGGCAGGACTGCAAGGTGCAACTGGTGCAACTGGTGCAACTGGTGCAACTGGTCCGGCCGGACCCGTCGGCTTCGGGGGCTTGGGGCTAAATTACATCATTGCCCTTCAGGGTACATATCCACCACGAGACGGGGGGAGTGTTGACAACACTTTTGTAGGAGAAGTTAAGCTGTTTGCTGGCAACTTTGCCCCCGGAGGGTTTGCGTTTGCTGCGGGGCAACTGTTGCCAATCGCTCAAAATACGGTTTTGTTCTCCTTGCTAGGAACTACCTACGGTGGCAACGGACAGACTAATTTTGCCCTGCCCGATTTGCGAGGCAGAACTCCTGTCGGTGCAGGTGGAACTGTCAACCTCGGGCAGCAGCTTCCTTAACTGCTTCCGTGGCGAGAATTTTCACTGGGAATTTTCACTGTGACGCACTTTTTGTTTCGCCATAGGGTGCGTCACGGGATTTTAGATTGGCGATTTTTGATTTTGGATTGTAATATTTAGTTTGTAGGGCGGACTTAAGTCCGCACTACAAACCGCGATCGATCGAACGCGCTTTTACTGCTTTTTAATAGCCTAAAATGTTATTATTTCCCAAGTTGCGCAATCGCATTTCACAAGCGTTTTGATAAAGTTGTTCGGCTAACTTGGCTCCCCCTGCATCTCCCTTGCGAAGTAAAGCATATTTCAGAACGTCATAAGGTTTTTCGTATTGTGCTTCCGGGTATTGAAATCCGATGCGCTCGATGGCTTTGCCATAGCCTTGATGTTTGCCCATTGCGATCGACAAATGAGCCCAATGAATTGCTTGAGAGTTCAAACCTGCATAGTAAGAGGCATAGGCAGCCAACCAAGCTAATTCGGCGATTCCTGCGTGTTTTGTCAAGCCTTGAGCACAGGCATTGATTGCCTCTCGATAATCTTCTAAAGCCAGCCAGCATTCCGCTTCTCGATAGCAAGCCCAAGCCGCTTCTTCGTCCCAGCCGTTCAGATTTGCACAGTCTCGATAAGCAATAATTGCTTGTTTGAAATCGCCTAAATTTTTTAAGGTTTCTCCTAAGTAAAAAAACCAGCGAGTATTAGTTGGTTCTTCCTTTACAAGTCGGCTGAGTATTTCTAAATCTCGGTTAAATTTAGCTGTACTAGCTGCTGCTGTTTTTGGCACTTCGGAAAATGCGATCGCCTCCATAAAAGTCCGAACTCCGCTGTCGCAATCGAAGTATTCGTGAGTCGCACCGACATATTTTCCGGCTGTGGGAATTCTAAATAATTTCTCTTTGCAGTAACTTTTATTAGTTTCGCCAACTAGAAAAACATCGCCTGCGAGACTTGCGATCGCATCTCGAATATAATTTATTTTTGAGTGAATTCGCTCGTCTGTGTCGAGGATAATTGCCCAATCTGCACCGATTTCTTTAGCAGCGTCCAAGCTAAAATTTCGAGCAGCAGCAAAGTCGGCTACCCACTCAAATTTACGCTCTATGTATTTATCTCCAGCAACGGCTGAGGCAATGGCTAAACTTTCGTCAGAGACGCCAGTATCAATTACAATACAAGCATCTACCCAATCGGCGACACTGGTTAAAGCAGCTTCTATTAAGTCAGCATTATTGCCGGTTAGGGTAACAGAGACAATTTTCATGCAAGACAATCGCTAAAATTAAACAAGACCAACCTCAAAGGCTATTATTATTGTGAGCGATTCAACCATAGAGCAGATTTTGAAATTGGCAAGTCAGCGAGCTTCGGCCGCTGAAGTATACTATCTGTCCAGTCAAGACACGCCGATCGAATTTGAAAACAATCGCCTCAAATCCCTGCAAACCAAAGCACTGCAAGGCGTAGCACTCCGGCTGATTCATCAAGGCAAAATCGGCTTTGCTAGTTCCACAGACTTAACGCGGCTAGACGATTTAGTAGATGCAGCGATTCAAACAGCCGAAATCGGCGACGCCGCAGAATTTGAACTCGCCTCCGACTTCCACCTCAAAGGCCCGGAAACCACCTACACTCCGCCCACAACCCAAGAATTAGTCGAAAACGGCAAAAACCTGATCGAGCAAGTTCACGCCTACAATCCCGATATTATGGTAGATGTCGGCTTTCACGTCCGCAACGGCCGCGTGAAAATTGCCACGACGCGAGACCTGTACGCCGAAAGGTGCAGCCAAATCGTCAGCGGGACGATCGCAGGCAATTTGGTAAAAGGAGAAGACTTTATGCAAGCATACAGTTACGATGTCGCGCGCGATCGCCCCCTCGACACCAACAGCATCCTGCAATCCCTCCTCGAAAAATACCGCCTCGCCGAACATCCAGCCACCATCACCAGCGGTTCCTACCCAGTATTATTTACCCCCAGAGCCGCCGCCAGCACATTAGGGAGCCTGTTTGATACCATCCTTTCAGGTCAAACAGTAGTTCAAAAAGCCTCTCCCCTAGCCGACAAAATCGGCGAAACCTTATTTGACGAACGCTTTACCTTTTTTGAAGACCCCAGCTTAGGCCCTTCGGCTTGTCCCTTCGATGACGAAGGTACGCCCACCACCCGCAAAATCTTGATTGACAAAGGAACTGTCACCGGATTTTATTGGGATCGCAGGTGGGCCGCCCGCGCCGGTGTACAATCAACCGGCAACGGTTTTCGTGGCGGATTGTCTCGCCCGGGCCCAGATTTGACTAACTTTTGCATTTCCCCAGGAAATACCAGCACTCAAGACTTGATTGCTAGCATGGACGAAGGTCTAATAGTAGAGCAAGTTTTAGGTGCCGGTCAATCCAATCAGTTAGCTGGCGAATTTTCGGTCAACTTGGACTTAGGCTATAAAGTAGAAAAAGGCAAAATAGTTGGTCGCGTCAAGAATACAATGGTGGCAGGCAGCATTTTTGAAGCCTTTAAAAATTTGGCAGATTTAAGCAGCGAAGCCGAATGGGTAGGCGGTGGCGCATATTTGCCGAGTATGCTGTTTCAACAGTTGGGTGTAGCTTCCAGGCAATAAGTTCAGTGCGGTTAATGGTAGATGAGGCTGACACTGCTGCTATAAAAATGTTAGCACTCACCTCTTGGTTTGTAGTGAGGACTTTAGTCCTCTTATCCTAGTTGAGTCAAGAAGGACTGAAGTTCTCACTACAAACCAGGCTTTGCAAAAAAACTGTTTCTGTCACGAATCGACCGCTATAAAATAGGTTTGTAGTGAGGACTTTAGTTCTCTTATCCTAGTTGAGTCAAGAAGGACTGAAGTCCTCACTACAAACGCGGCTTTGCTAATTCATGCAAATAGGAAAAAATAGGGAAAAAGGTACCATGAAAGAGCAAAATGTCAAGGATGGAACTGGGAAGAAGAAAAAGCATTTTTTCCTTCTTTTACCTTTTGTTTTTTGCCTTTTAACTCTAGTGACTGGATGCGTTCAGTACGATGTCGGAGTCAACTTTGAAAGTCAAACTCGCGGTGAAATCGTGCAGCACATTAAACTGGGGGAAAGGTTGACCAGCTTCAGCAGCGAAACTGTTGCAGATTGGTTGAAAAGCGTAGAACGCCGGGTGAGATTGCTGGACGGAAAAACTAAACGGCTTTCCGAGAGAGAAGTTCGAGTGACGATTCCTTTCAATAATGGCGCCGAGTTAGAAGACAAATTCAACCAATTTTACCATCCGATCGCACAAACCGCAAAATCTCGGGTCGCAACTCCCCTAGAAACCGATTTGCCGAAGTTTGAATCTCACCTTAGTGTCAAGCAGAATAATTTGTTATTGGTGCTGCGAAATCGGTTGAGCTTGGAATTGGATTTGCGCTCGCTTTCTCTGCTTTCCTCCAACGGCAGTCCGCTGCTGAGTCCGGGGGGACTTTTGGAGCTAGACTTTAGCTTGAACACGCCTTGGGGCGCCGAAAATATTGACACTACTGTCCCGGGCGCGCTAGTTCCAGAAAGCTATCAGCAGGGAAAGCAGTTAGTTTGGAAGCTGAAACCCGGGGAAGTTAACTATTTGGAGGCGACATTCTGGATTCCCAGTCCCGTAGGTATTGGGGCGCTGATTATTGCCTTATTTGTGGCGGGGGGCATTGCTTTGAAATATCAAATATTGCCAGCACTCTTAATCGGCAAGAAAACTCAGAAAATCGCGCAAACCTAAAGAACATATGTCTTGTAGGGGCGGCTTCACCAAGATATTCAATAAACTCTCACAGTTTCCAGAAACCCGCCCCTCGGATATTATGGTTAATTGACCAGATTTAATATCAAAAAAACTGGGAGCATCTGCTAAAAAATAGTTGACAAATGGCAAATTATTTGCTTAACCGGAAGTGATAATTAGGAACAGAGAAAATGCGATCGCTAAATTTCTTCTTCATCTTTCTGATTTGCTTGGCTCTAGTATTGTTCAGCATCGAAAATACAGAGCCGACAACCGTTCAAATTATTAAAGGCTTCCAAGTTAAAGCTCCGCTGTGCGTAGAACTAATTGTAGCGACAGGATTGGGAGCTATTTTAGCGTGGCTGTTCAGTTTGTGGTCGAGAATGCAGCGAACCCTCGCCTCCCGCCAAGAAATCCGCCAAGTTCGCGAAAAAGAGCAGCGGATTCAGGAATTAGAACAAGATATCGAACGCTATAAAGCAGAAGTAGAAGCCAAACAACCTTTGTTAGAAAGTGCAGAAATGACAAGTTTAGAAACAGCAGCGACTGAGGTCAAAGCTGCTGAAATGACCGCCAATTAAATTGAGTTCCTCTCTCGTTCTCAAAGAGCAAAAATCTCAAATCTCAGTCCTGGACGCACGGGTGACAAGAAACCGGGTTTTTTAACCCAAAAACTTGCTGAAAACCCTCAATCTCGGTTAAAAAACCCGGTTTCTGGGTGGGCGAGTGCATCAGTCCTAAATCTAAAATCTAAAATCTAAAATCTAAAATCGAATGGCCGTTTCCAGAGACCCTGATGGTTTAGAAACGATTTCTGAGGGGATCGCAATTTTAATCGACTTAGCAGAACGGGGAGAAATTGACCCTTGGGACGTTAAGGTAATTGAAGTGTTCGATCGATGTTTGAGCAAGCTGACCAACGCCTCCGAGGCCGATCAGAGCAAGGATTTCTCCGATTTGTCCCACTCGGGCCAAGCGTTTTTGTACGCTTCAATGCTGGTGCTGCTCAAAGCAGAAAGTATTGTCCTCTGCGAACCCCCCGCGCCCGAATTGGACGAGGCCGCGCTCGAAGACACAGAACACTCAGGAGGCCGACATTTGCCACAGCATCTGGAGCGGCAATTGCGCCGTCGCGGTGTAGCCCAACTACCGCAAAAACGCCCGGTGACTCTCCCAGAATTGATCGAGCAGTTGCAGCTTATGAAAGCAGCCATGGAGCAGACTGTTGCGCCCCGGCGCCGCCCGAGCTCAAAAATGCGATCGCAAGCAGCCCAAGCTATCTTTGAACTGGCTCACCAAGAAAATCTCGTGGAAACTGCTAGCGAACTCGATCGGTTTCTGGCCGAGCGCGGCTCGGAAATTGACGAGGGCTGGCTCGACTTGGAACAACTGCTGCAACTTTGGCATCATAACGATTTGCACTCCCCTGTTGACCCTGAGTCCCCCGTATCGGCTGGGGAAGTTCACTTGCCAAATTATGACCGCGTGGGTATTTTTTGGGCATTGCTGCTGCTGTCGGCTCAGTCTAAAGTAGAGTTGCTTCAAGAGGAGTTTTACCAAGACCTCAAAATCCGGGCGCTTTGAGCCTGGAGGGGCTTCAAATCGGGTAAAGGGCCGGGTTTATCAGTCTCTCGAACTCTTGACAGGTATCCGGGCGAACTCGCCCCAGGGTAATTGTACGTGCATTTACCCGGACTTGATATTATTTGGGATTTCTGATTCCTGGTTAGTTAAATCCAGGTAAATTGGGAATAAATGATTGATAGCCTGGTACGATGTCGCCTATAAACAAGTCAGTCGATTTGAGATTTTAGATTCTTCGACTTCGCGAGCGAACAAGTTTTAGATTTTAGATTTACTCGCAGCGCAGTGAATCTGAGAGCTGGAACTAGCGTCTAAAATTTTGAAATCGACCCTGATGCTCGCGTCGGGGGCTTATACCCGTTTTTGGGCGGGGTCAGGATTGTGCTGCGATCGATGCGATCGCAACCGCTAGCATCTAATTGTTGAGTTGATATCAATTAACAGAGGGTTGAGGAAGTTAATAATGAAAGCGATGATTCTGGCGGCCGGTAAAGGCACTCGCGTCCGTCCCATTACTCAGACAATACCCAAACCGATGATTCCCATCCTGCAAAAGCCTGTGATGGAGTTTTTGGTAGAATTGCTGCGCCAGCACGGATTTGACCAGATTATGGTCAATGTTTCCCACCTGGCCGATGTGATTGAAAACTACTTCCGCGACGGTCAAAAGTTTGGGGTACAAATTGGCTATTCTTTTGAAGGGCGAATTGAGGACGGAGAACTGATTGGAGAAGCCGTGGGTTCGGCTGGCGGTATGAGGCGAATTCAAGACTTCTCGCCATTTTTTGACGATACTTTTGTGGTGCTGTGCGGGGACGCTTTGATTGACTTGGACTTGACTGCTGCTGTGAAGTGGCATCGGGAAAAAGGGGCGATCGCTACTATTGTGATGAAATCTGTCCCCCGCGATGAGGTTCCCAGTTACGGAGTTGTGGTAACAGACGATTCTGGCAGAATTAAAGCATTTCAAGAAAAACCTTCTGTAGAGGAAGCTCTGAGTACCGACATCAACACCGGTATTTACATTTTTGAACCGGAAATATTTAATTACATTCCCTCTGATACGGAGTACGATATCGGTTCGCAATTATTCCCGAAGTTAGTAGAAGCAGGCGCGCCTTTTTACGGAATTAGCATGGACTTTGAGTGGGTGGATATCGGCAAAGTTCCTGACTATTGGCGGGCAATTCAGAGCGTGCTGTTGGGAGAAATTAAAAATGTTTCGATTCCGGGAATTGAAGTGCGCCCCGGCGTTTACGTTGGTTTGAATGTAGCTGTCAACTGGGACAAGGTTGATATTACCGGGCCTGTTTACATTGGCGGGATGACAATCATTGAAGACGGAGCAAAAATTGTCGGCCCGACAATGATCGGCCCAAATTGTTGGCTTTGCAGTGGGGCGACTGTGGAAAATAGCGTGATTTTTGAATATTCCCGTTTGGGGCCGGAAGTGCGCTTAGTTGACAAATTGGTCTTCGGGCGCTACTGCGTTGACAAAACCGGGGCGGCGATCGATTTGCAAGCGGCGGCTCTCGATTGGCTGATTACTGACGCTCGCCAAGTTTTACCAACTGTACAGGGAGAAGAGCGGCGGGCGATCGCAGACATTCTCAGCACTGCTACTGAATAACTGGTAATTGCTAATTGGTGATTGCTAATTGCTAATTGGTAATTGGTAATCGGTAATTGGTAATTGCTAATTGGTGATTGCTAATTGGTAATTGCTAATTGCTAATTGGTAAAGGTAAGCTTCTCCGCGTGTACCAAACCTAATCAGTCATTAGTCATCAGTTCTCAACTAATGACTAATGACGGCAGGACTAATGACCAATGACTAATTAAGATTGCAGATAAGTATATTGGCCCAGACTCCGCTCGTAATTTTGCAGCAAAAGTTGAGCCTCGGAAAGAGTAATTTTATTTTGCTGCAAAGCTGCTTCTGTCTGACGGCGGATGCTTTCAACCAAACTTTCTGCATCGTACTGTACGTAGCTGAGAACTTCTTTCATCGTGTCTCCCTTCACAACGTGTTCGATATGATAACCAGAAGGCGTTAGCTGGATGTGAACTGTATTTGCATCGCCGAATAAGTTGTGAAGGTTGCCCATAATTTCTTGATAAGCACCTCCCAAAAATAGCGCCAAATAGTAAGGTTCTCCAGGTTCGATCGTATGCAGTTCCAAAACCGACTTGACATCTCGCAAATCGATAAATTGGTCGATTTTGCCATCGCTGTCGCAGGTGATATCGGCTAAAATACCGCGCTGAGTCGGTTCTTCGTCGAGTCGGTTAATTGGCATAATTGGGAACAATTGGTTAATTGCCCAACTGTCGGGTACTGACTGGAAAACAGATAAGTTGATGTAATAAATGGATGCCATCACTTTTTCTAAGTCTTCCAAATCGTCCGACACGTAGTCTTTTTCCCGCGCGATCGCCTGTATTTTATCGCAGCAAGCCCAGTACAACTGTTCGGTTTTCGCTCGTTCCGCAATTCCCAAATAGCCTAAGTTAAATAAACTGACTGCTTCTTCCTTGAATTGGATAGCATCGTGATAGACTTCTTGGTAATTTTCGGGACTGATAGATTGGTAAATTTCGTAGAGATTGCGCGGAATTTGGTGCGCGTTTTCGTCTACTGGTTCTGGTACTTCTCTGGGGACATCGCTAGTCCCGAGTACGTCAAAAACTAAGACTGATTGGTGAGAGGCGATCGCCCGCCCGCTTTCGCTAATGATAATTGGTACAGGAATTTTCCGCTCGTCGCAGGCATCTTTCACTCCCGCTACTACGTCGTTGGCGTAGTTTTGCATATTGTAGTTTTTGGAAGCGTGGAAGTTGGTTTTAGAGCCGTCGTAGTCAACGCCGAGCCCGCCGCCTACGTCCAAGTAGTTCATATTAGCTCCCAATTTAGCTAATTCTACATAAATGTGGCTGGCTTCTCGAATGGCGTCTTTGATGACGCTAATTGAGGAAATTTGAGAGCCGATGTGGAAGTGCAGTAACTGCAAACAGTCGAGCATTCCAGCTTTTTCTAGTTCGCCGACGGCGCGGATAATTTCAGGAATTGTCAAGCCAAATTTTGCCCGATCGCCCGTGGAACCTCCCCAGCGGCCAACGCCTTTGGTAGTGAGTTTGGCTCGCACTCCCAAAACCGGTTTAATTCCTAATGCAATGCTCGCGGCGATTGCGAGTTCTACTTCCTCAATTTGCTCCAGCACAATTACCGAAGTTTGCCCTAACCGCTGCGCCAAAATTGCGGTTTCTATGTATTCCCGGTCTTTGTAACCGTTGCAAATTAACAACGCGCCTGGGGTTTTCAAGGTCGCCAAAGCGATCATTAATTCTGGTTTCGAGCCGGCTTCCAGTCCGAAGTGATGGGGTTGACCGAAACGCACCAAGTCTTGAATTAATTGTCGGTGCTGGTTGCATTTGACTGGAAAGACACCGCGATAGACATTTTTGTAATTGTAGCGGGCGATCGCTCTGGCAAAACAGGAATTTAGGCGATCGATCCGATCTTCCAAAATATCAGAAAATCGAATCAGCAGCGGCAAAGCCAAATTTCGCTGTTTGAGGGATTCTACCAGTTCGCACAAGTCGAGGGAACCGCCGCGATCGCCCTTGGGAGACACTGTAACGTGGCCGGCGGCATTGATCGAAAAATAGGGTTCGCCCCAACCTTGAATGCGGTACAGTTTCTCGCTATCTTCTATTGTCCAAGATTTTTGTGGCAGTTGAGAAGTGGCTACCAAAGCACTGTGCGATGCAGCCAAACTCGTGACTGTTGGTGGCACAGGCGATAGCGGATCGAGATCGGAGAAAGCAGCGGTGGCTGGGGAACTCATCTTATCGGAAACCTCTTTTAGGACTGGTCAAATAGATAGTCTATCGCAGATATCCGGTTTCCTGATGCAGTTGAAAATGCAGTTTGGGTGCATGGCTGGGCGATTTTCCATGGTCGATTTGAGATTTTACTCTACAGATGGATCGAGGTGGGGGATTGAACTAAAATCTAAACCGCGATTCCTCTCGACGACTCATGTTTTCAAGCTGTGTATTCCTATTTAGGTGAACTCGGAAACTGCGTTTCCGAGTTTACCTGTGCCACGAGTGCTGTCGGACGATCGATCGCCCGATACACTCTAACCCAATACAGTTCAGAGAAGAAAGTCCGATCGGCAAAACCCTGTGAAAAAAAGATACTGCGATTGCTTGGTTCCTGGCAATGACAACCGCTAACAATCGCGGATTGCACCCTAACCAAAAATCACCTCCGGCGGTGCCATGTCAGCCCCCACAATCCTGCCCCCGTGACTGTTAGAAATCTTCAAACCAGGTTGAGGTGCTTTTTCTTGGCTTTTCTGAGCCGGTGCAACCGAAGCAGGCGGTTTCACCTGCGGCTGAGGTACTGCATTTGCTCCGGGCACCACGGGTTGCTGCGACAGCCAACCCACACCCCCTATAGCCCCAGCCATCAAAGCGGTGTAGCCGATGTACAAATGCACCGGACTCATTTGAAAGCCTTCGGCTGACTCGGAGTCGGAAACAGACAAATACGTGCTGGGAATTATTGGGTTCGGAGCAGGTTTGGGCAAAGCATTCGCCATCGCGGTGCCGTCTAGCCCCAAGGCGTCGCCGAGCCTGCGGATAAAACCTCTAACGTAAATGTCTTGGGGCAGTTTCTCGATTTCCCCATTTTCGATCGCTTCTATGTGGTGCAGCGGCACGAGAGTTTGACTGTGCAGTTGCTGGAGGGATAGCGATCTAATTTGCCGCCCCTTGCGCAATTCTCTACCCAACTCCCGCAGACACTCTTCTCGCTGTTGAACAGCCAGGGCTGCTGCTTCTTCCTTGGTGAGTTTTTTACGCTTCTGGAGAAAACCGAATCCTGCGAAGGATTTTGCGGGGGCGATGACAGTTGCAGGTGCAGCCGACTCGACTTGAATTTGGTCTTGGGGCGCTGGGAAGCTTTCTTCTGAAGTGTTAGTATCTCGATCGCAATTTTCAGTCTCGGACTCAGTTTGGGGAGGCGCTTCTAAAGTAGCGCTGCGCCAATAGAAAACAGGAGCAGGTACTGGCGGCTCTAATTCTCTAACAGAGGGTGCGCCGTCATTTGCAGCAGCGAAAGTCTCTTGGGCGACTTGCATTTCCGTTTTGTTTGGTTTGCCAAACCGATCGAATGCGAGCTTGACGGCTTCTCTGCTAACTGCTCTAATTAAAATTTCGGCAGCAGAGGCGGCGTCGCCCAACATCGTTTGCAAGCTAGCTAGAGCTTGGCTGTATGTGTCGCTACAGAGGAGTTCAGCTTCTATTTGACCGAGGACAGAACGAAAACTTTCTTGAGAAATTTCAATAGTTGCGTGATCTGTCACCCCAAAATAAGCCTCGGGTTTCAGTGCCATGATGTTTATGTTTTCTTGCTAGAAGGTATCTGAGTACGTTCTTCTAAAGCTTGGCAGTCATTCCGGATGTCGGTTGGGGGAGAGTGGGGGAGGGGGAGAGTGTCCGAGTGGGGAGGGGGAGAGGGGGAGAGTGGGGGAGGGGGGAGAGGGGGAGAGTGGGCGATTACCGATGATTACCGATTACCGATTACCGATTACCGATTCCAGTTTTCTATTGCTTGTGGATGCGATCGAGCAACCAAAGAGTACCGATAATCCCGACAAAGTGGGCAACAGTGGCGTGAGTATTGGCTAGTACCACAAATATGTCTAAAGGCTGAATAAATCTGCTGAAATCGACTGCGGCACCGAACAAAGCTTGCGGCTGAGCTAGAGATTTGGCTAAAAGCGTGCCGCTGATGGCTTCGGCGCCGATCAGCGTCAGCAGCATTCCTGATAAGTTGCTCATCAGTGTCAACTGCACATCTTTAATAGTGTCTGCTTTTTTGGGGCGGACAGCGTTGGCTGCGGGCGATCGCAATTGTCGAGACAAGCGCGTGAAGCTCCAAGCGCGATATACGCTGTAACCGAGCACTGCCAGCCCGCAAATGGCAAAAAATACGCCGCCTCCGGTGCCGGCACTGGTTGAGCCAGCAGCGGCAGTAGCACTGGGGATGGCGAAAGGGATGGCAAAGAGCAAAATGATCGCCGCTACCACCGCCAGCACTGACTGCACCCAGAAGCACACCCAGCCTGCTGTACGAAGGGCAAAGGCAACTCGCTGTACGGCCACGGGAAGCTTATCGGTATCTAACTGATTAGTCATATTTTGAGCGGATATAATTGAGTGGCTTTAGTTGGCCGCAGTTTTTTCTCTTCGGGGACGGTTGACGGCGGTTAACCTTCCTTATAATGGAAGCAGAAATGTTTAAGATTTGTAACTAACATTCGATTTCACATCTCAATAGCGTCGATCGCAAGGTATCTAAAGCAATGACACAACTACAACCCACCGTCACTCCCAAACTGGAACAACCAAAGTTTGGCTTCAACAGCTACGCGGAACGCCTTAACGGTCGAGCCGCGATGATCGGTTTTTCCCTAACTTTAATTATCGAGTATGTCACAGGGCAGGGGTTGCTGGCCTGGTTAGGTCTCAATTAATTTTAGCAATGGCGCGGTCAGCCGATTTGAGATTTGAGATTTGAGATTTGAGATTTAGTCCACAGATGAGTCTGGGAGCTTGAACAAGAGTCTAAAATTTGCGGATCGACCAGCCAAGCTCGCTTACGTGGCACGGTATCCGTTTTTGGGCGCGGTCAGCCTCACACTTTGTTTTGACTTTCCCCGCAGCGGGTGTCACCCTGCTGACCGCGACAAATTTGGGAATTGATTAGAATATTAGTTAGAAACAAGCCCAGCGACAAGTCGATCGAGAAACATCGGTTTACAGAATGCAAGAGCTGGCGCAAGGATTTGTATCTCGGGTGAAATTTTGATTGGACAAGCTTGGCAATTTGACCTCGCTCCCGTACAATTCCCGACAGGCGAGAAGATTAATTTAGGTGAAGCTAGTCTCAAAGCTAGAAATCCCGATCGCACCGCCAACTCTAAGTTTTAGCTCGATCGCTGGGAATCCCTCGCGCGATAATCTTTGATTTAGTGTGGGATGAAAAGCGTGTAAGGTGAGAATTCCACTCACCCACAAGCCAACAATCGTAGATTTTGGCTTGTGGGTGCATGATGAGACGAACAAATCTTCGCCCTTGCCTAGTCTTTGCGCCTGTACTATCATAGTTTCACCAACGTGATAAATAGAGTCGTGCTAAAAGCAGTCAAAGTCAGAATCTATCCCAGCAAGGAACAACAAAGCCATCTAGCGCAAGCTTTTGGTTGTGTCCGTTGGGTATGGAATCAGTCATTGGCTACGATGTCCCAGACTTACAAAGAGACTGGAAAAGGTATTTCTGCTTTCACAATGAAGAAACAGATCCCAGTCTGGAAGACTGAATTTGAATGGCTCAAAGAGTGTTACTCTCAGTGCCTTCAGTCTTCAGTCTTGAATCTGTCTCAAGCGTTTATCAACTTCTTTGATGGTCGCGCTGGATATCCAACCTTCAAAAAACGTCACGGCAAACAATCGATTCAATTTCCGCAGAATGTGAAAGTTCTGGGTGATAATGAGATTAAATTCCCTGGTACTCTTGGAGTAGTTAAAGCTAAAATTCATCGCGAATTGGTGGGTATTGTGAAAACTGTTACGGTGTATAAGATGCCTGATGGTCGTTACTACGCATCATTCTTGATGGATAATGGCGTTAATAAACCAGTTGTAAACGAGGATGGTAAAGCTATTGGTATTGACCTGGGATTACTTGACTTTGTTGTGACATCTGAAGGCTCTAAATACCACAATCCTCGTCACACTAAGAAACATGAACGCAACTTAAAACGTAAGCAAAAGAATCTGTCTCGCAAGCGAGATAAAACAACAAAGGCGCGACGCAAGGCTAAACTGGCTGTTGCCAAAGTCCACGCCAAGATTGCTAGAGTCCGGGAAGATTTCCGACATAAACTATCCCGTAAGATAGTCGATGAAAACCAAATCATTGTCGTAGAAAATTTGGCAGTAAAGAACATGGTAAAGAATCATTGCCTAGCGAAGTCCATCAGCGATGCTGGATGGGGAATGTTTTGTACTATGCTCAAGTACAAAGCAGAAGCGGAAGGTAAACTATACTTAGAAGTAGGTCAATTTTTCCCGTCGTCGCATCTTTGTTCTGAGACGTTACTGTCATTGCCAAAAATGGCTCTGTCTGTCCGCGAATTCAATTGTCCCCACTGTGGGAAACGGCATGACCGAGATATTAATGCAGCCCTAAATGTAAAAAATGAAGGCTTACGGATACTGACGTTGGGAACCAGCGTTACTGCCCTTGGAGGCAATGTAAGACCAAAACAGTATGGGCGTAAGTCTACTAATGTGGCGGCTGTTGCCCTTGAATTGGGAAGCCCCCAGCAGATCGGTACTCCGATTGCTGGCGGGTAGTTCACAGATTGTAGATAAATATAGAACAGAGTAAAACCACATGAATGCTTCGTGGACGCGACTTTTGAAGTCAGCTTACCGTAAAGAGCCAGTTACCAGCTTTGTTTTGACAGTGGGCGTTGTCGATGCAGCGATCGGCAGCATCGGTGCGAGCGGCTCTTTATTGGCGTTTGGGCTGGGTACTGCTGGGGTGGCGCTGGCCCTCCGCTGGTGGCAAATTTACCGCTCTGGAGCCGAACAACCCGCTCCTGCTCCCGAATATTATCTTCCTCCTGTGTCTTCTCGCCCTCAGTTGCCGGTGCTCAACAACGTGTCTAAGAAAAATCCTCCTTATTAACTTTATCGGACAATGGCACTCTGGGGATGTGGCGATCGCGCTCTTTCCGCATCTGAGGCAATAAAAAATAGGGCCAGAAAAGTCTTTCGATCCTCGATTTTTGAGGCTTGGTTTATGAATATTTCTGTTGCCGAGAAACTGTACAAAATTGGCTCCGTAGCTGCTTGTAGCGGTTTGTCGGTGAAAACTGTTCGCTACTATGACGAGATGGGCTTGCTGTCTCCTGCGGTGGAGCGCTCGCCCGCTGGTTATCGGTTGTTTGGGTTCGCGGTATTCAACCGACTGGCGTTTATTAAACGATCTCAGGCTCTCGGTTTGAGCCTTCAGGAGATTAAGGATATTTTACAAGTTCGCGATCGGGGAGAGTTGCCTTGCTCTGAAGCGAAGCAGCATCTAACTTTGAAGGTAGAAGCAATTTCCGGGCAAATTGCAGCGTTAGAAACTTTGAAGGAGGAGTTGGAAGGCATTCTCAGCCGCTGGCAAGAGCAACCGGAGCCCGAGCGCATTACTGGCACGATTTGTCCGAATATTCAGCGGGATTGAGCAGCGACAGAAAGATACAAAAAAAGGGAAGGAATTATCGGTTTCCTTCCCTTGATGGTTTGGCTGGTGGTTTGGTCGATCGCGAAAGTCGATCGTGCTGAGCTTTTAACTGTTTCCGGAGAGTTTGCTGTTGCTTTTTGAGCTGTCGAGCTCTGGCCGAGCCGCCTTTGCCTTTGGAGTTTCTGCCCTCGCTGCGGGGAGACTCCCAACTTTTTAGTCTCATGTTTTTACTTATGTGCACTACTTCTATAGTACACGGCCACAATTTGAATGTCAAGTATTTTTTAGGCAGATGTTTTTGAGTATGAATTATTGACGGTTCGATCGTTTTTTTCAGATATGATATGAAGTCTCAAATCGCATCACCTCAAACCCAATAATAGCGCGATGCCAGCGATCGCAGCCACTACGCCCACAACAGCCCGAAGGCTCACTTTTTCGCCCGCCAGCACCGCTAAAGGCAGTATAAATAGGGGACTGGTAGAACTGAGTGCTTGAGCTATTCCTGCGGGTGCATATTTCAGCGAAGTCTGTTGCAGGAAAATTCCGAGATAGGTTCCTAAAAAAGCTGCTAGAATTATTGCACCTAATATTTTAGGCGCTTTTAATTGTTGGAAAGTGTCAAGGTTTGTTGGGTTCAAGAAGCATAGCATGACTGCGATGCCACCGCTCAAACGCAAGGCTGCTGTCCACAGCGGATCAATATCTATTTGAGTGAAGGCGGCGCGGGATAAAACTGCTCCGGCGGCGTGGCTTGTTTGTCCTAATAAACTAATGGCTAATCCTTGCCAAAGATGTTTTGATGGTAAGGTTGTTTCGGCTGTTCGTTCTGCAATTACCCAAGCTACCCCACAGATTGTTAAAAGAATGCCTGTACAAGCAATGGGCGATAAGTTTTCTTGCAAAAATATTAAGCCAAATAAAGCTGTTAAAGGGGGAGATAGGGTTTCTAAAAGCAGCGTTCGCCTCGCGCCTAAATATTTTAATACGATAAAGAAAGCGGTGTCTCCGATGCCAATTCCTAGGGCGCCGCTGATGAGCAGCATTGCTAAAATATGGGGATTGACGGATGGTAAAGATCTGCCTAAAATTAGTACAGTGCCAAGGAGCATGAAAAGGGCGATCGCGCCTTTGAGCAAGTTTAGCACCACTGCGGGGATTTGCTGTCCCACTCGCTGCCAGATTGTGGAAGATAGGGCCCAGACAAATGCAGCGCCTAAAGCGGCGAGTTCACCGATAAAAGTCATGCGATTTTCGATTTTCGATTTTAGACTTTCGATTGGGGATTTGGGTGCGATTTTCGATTTTCGATTGGGGATTTTCGATTGGGGATTTGGGATTGTTTTGGGACTTTTAAGTCGAATTTGGGCGCTAACCCTCCTAGACGCATAACCTCTATGCCTAAAGCGGCGATTTCACCGATGTAAACTATCCAAGTGCCAAGAAAGCAGCATTCGTCAGCCCTGTTTACATACTGTTACATAGTTCTGTTTAATCCCTCCTACCTACTTAAGCTTTGGGAGCAGACGAAAGTAACAGTGCGGTTGGTTATCAATTATTTCAACTGGATTTGGGAAAATAGTCGGCTAGGAACGACACCGGCGAGCGAGGGCGAGATCAACTGATGAGAGATAGACTTGCAACGACTTGGTTACCTACCCCACAGTTCTTTAATGCACGACCCTAATTCTAAAAAACTACCACTTTGCTAAGTAGGTGAACATAAATCAATACCATCATGTCCGAATAGAGGAACGAAGCAATTCGCTTGCGGTTTGGGATTGCTTCGTTCCTTTCTTCGGACACCCAATATATATGTCTACCTACTGATTAACCTTGTGGTAATTCCGGAGATTGCGTAGGTTGAAATTGTGACCGCATATCTGTTCTTACCCAAGAACCAAAACGATCGGGACGAACGCATTCAGCATTCTCTAATTCGTCTTTGAGTCTCTTGGCAAAAGATTCAAAGATATCCCCTAAAGCCTGACGATCTGTTAAGCAACCTTGGAGAGCAATAAGTTGTTCCAGCGTCCAGTTATACAGTTGAGTGTCCCCTTGTTCAATGCGTAAATAGAACTGATTCTCAAACTGTGCAAGATTAGAGTAGAAGTTCTCAACTTCTGACTTGATCAAGTTGATATCCAGGTAGAATTGTTGCTGTCTCAATTCAGAAAAAATCGTATTTTTGAGGTTCTGCGTGAAGTTTTGGTTCAGCTCAGTTTTGACGATAGTAGAGACATCATTACGGAAGTTGAGAATCTTGTTATCCAAGCTAACATTAATGCGATTGTCAAGATCGTTGACAATATTATTAGTCACTAACTGCACGTTGCTAGTGCTAGATTGATTAACAGCCGTATTGATGCGAGCATCAATGTTAGATTCAATCTGCTGAATGACCAGATTTTTAATGTTTTGGCTTTGGTCAGCAATTTTGAGATTAACTACCGCATTAATCCGCTGATCGATGTCGTGTTGAATTTGCTGAACAATTTGAGTGTTAATATCTTGAGATAGATTAGACACTTTCAGGTTCACGACATTATCGATGCGTTGATCGATGTAAGTTTGCATCTGCTGAATCACCAGATTCTTCACATTCTGGGTTTGATCGGAAATCTTGATGCTCACCACATTCTCAACACGCTGATCAATATTATGTTGGAGTTGCTGAATTACCTGATTAGTGATCTCTTGAGATTGATTGGCGATTTGGACATTAACGGAGTTACTAATGCGCTCATCAATATCAGCCGACATTTGATTAATTACCTGGGTATTAATCTCTGTAGACTGATTGGCAATTTTGATGTTAACTACATTCTCAATCCGTTGCTCGAGTTCAGTTTGCATTTGCTGAACTACGAGGTTCTTAACTTCTTGAGTCTGATTAGAAACTTTGAGATTAACGACGGACTCAATACGCTCATTGAGTTCGGTTTGCATTTGTTGCAGCACTAAGTTTTTAATCTCTTGGGTTTGTTCAGAGATTCTTAAATTCACCTGCTCACTAACAAGGCGGGGAACTCGGGAAATAAATAAGTCGTTGAGAGTTTTGTTGAAGTACGCCGACCAATTGTGGAAATTCTGATTAAAACTAACTTCCATTTGTTGGGTAAGAGTCTTAAACATAAAGTCCAGCCGTGCTACCCTCATGCCTAAGTCTTTAGCTTGAGTTTGATAGCCTTTAAGCAGCCATTTTTCCAAATTATCCCAATAAGCTTCTTTTTTCTCGTTCGGGTCGTCTGTTACTGTGATGGAAGTATTGATTTGGGAGGCCATTTGCTGCCACATTTGTTCCATCTGAGCTTGGTCAAAACTGAAGTTAAATCCACTGCCAATATTGATATTTTCAGTCCCCGAGCTAGTTGTACCACCAGTGGTAACTGATATACCACCAGAGCTAGTTGTACCACCACCAGAGGTAACTCCTGTACTACTAGAGCTAGTTGTGCTACCAGAGGTAACTCCTGTACTACTAGAGCTAGTTGTGCTACCAGAGGTAACTGGTATACGACCAGAGCTAGTTGTGCTACCACCACCCACTACACTAACACTGCTTTCGCTGCTGCCCGTACCAGGTTGTAATGATGACTGTGCCTTTTCTTGGTCTACTTCTTCATCACTGATGTTGTTGATTTCTAAAACAACTTGCCCTTGGTTATCCTCTATGTATGTATCAAAAAAGAAGCCGGAGATGGTTGTTTTTTGTTTGACTTCAAAAATAACGTCATCTTTGAAGCCATTTAAGGAACACCAACTTTCGCTAACTTCATTTCCTGTCAACTTGGAGATAAATTTTCCCCCTTGAATCAAGAGTAACGCCCAAGGTTCTAATTGGAAATTTTTTGCTTCTGCTCCATAAGTGGCATTGCTTTCCCGAATCTTGACGCGATAGTTCCCAGGGGCTAACTCGATTGAATTAGCATTGGCTTTTTTAAGATTTGAGAGAGAATTGCTATCAAGCGGATAGCAGTTTGCCTTGCTATCAACGGTTAAAGTTTGGGGATTCTGTTGATTGCCAGTGATTGAAACAGTGACTTGTCCTTGATTATCACCACTATAGATATCAAAGAATAAAGCACAGACTACAGCTTTTTCTTTGATATCTAACTGCAATTTGTCGTTATAGCCGTTTAAAGTTGCCCAAGTTGCACCTGTCTGGGCACCTGTATTCGTGTTGATAAAGGTACTGCCATCAAGTCCATAAATCCAGAGAAAAACAAAAGGCTCACCGACGGTAGTGTCGGCACTATAACTGTAGCTACCACTGGTAATTTGGATGTCAAAAGTTCCTTTGTCTAATGTCAGAGACTTAGCAACATTTTGTTGCAAGTTATTCATCTGATCGGTATTGATAACGTAACAGTTTGCTTTGGCATCAATTGTTAACAGTTTCATAGTTGCCTCCCTAGTTGTAGTAGTTGTTTGTGCCGCTTGTGTAGCTTCAGTGTTAACTTTTGGAGTGATGGTTGCGATCGCTTCTGCTGCTGGTTGATAAACCGCAATTCCTGCCCAACGACCGCTAGGCTTGGTTTGAGCCACTAATGTGCCTTTACCTGTCTGGGTATTAATGCGGATTAATTGACCGTCTTTTCCCAAGTTAAAAAATCTGCCGGTAACGCCATAAAGGACATTGCCAACAAAGTCCATACTGCCAATACCAGGAAATCCGGTATCACCAAGAGTTTTAACTTCGCTAGTATCGAGATTGCATCTAGCAAGTAATTTCTTCTTTTGGTAGCCAATTAATGTGATATATGCTATGCCATTGCTATCAAAGGCAACTTCACCACAGTTGTAGTCTTTATTAGCTACGGTAGCTACTGGTGTACCTTTTCCTGTTTTCAGATCGAGGGCAATCAGTTGTTTAGCTGTGCTGGCATAAAGGGTTTGACGTTGGGCATTATAAGCCAAGCCGGCTGTAGCAAAGCCCGTATCCCCAATGACAATCGTATCGCCCGTTTTGATGTCAATTTTTACGAGCTGCGTTGTGCCGCCTTCTCGATCGATGCCATAGAGTTGTGAATCAACAAAGGCAATATCATACACTTCTGTAATGATCTCACCGATGAATGTTGCTTTACCTGTGGCTAAATCAAGAGTATACAGTTTACTTAACTGATTTGAGACACAATCTTGGATATAAACTGTGCCTGGAACCATAGCTAAATCCAAAGAAGGTATATTGCTTGCCTGATTACTCATCTTTTTCTGTTTTTATTACATAAAAAAGCAGATGAAAGTAACAGTGCGGTTGGTCATCAGTTATTTCAACTGATTTTGGGAAAATACTCGGCTAGCAACGACAGCCACCAGCGAGTGCGAGATAAAGTGATGAGAGATGCACTTGGAGCTGCTTGGCTATTTAGCACAGAGCGCTTTATTAAGACATCACTAGCTTTCCTCGCAGTGGGCGGGGAGAGAATCGAACTCTCATACCTTTCGGTGTCAGATTTTGAGTCTGATGCGTCTACCAATTTCGCCACCCGCCCTTTGTGTTGGTTTCACCCTAATAACACACCGATCGATTTCTTGCAAGCAAAGATTCATAATTTTTTGAACTTGCCCAGCGATCGATCTCTCGGGCGCGCAATACTGGTACAGGATGGGACAACTGAGCCGTCTGAGCTTGTTTGAGCATATCTCCGAGTTGAGTGGTGCTGAGGTCGTCGTAGGCTCGCGCCTGCGCCAAAAACGCATCTACATTCAGTTTTTGGTAATCACTTAATGTGATATATGCTATTAGACTTGTTTGGCAAAACTGTTAAGAAATCATACTCGAGGTTGCTGATGACGGTATTTCCGTTAGTGCTGATAACTCAGCATCTGCTAGAATTGGTCGCCAGTTTGACAGATCCGGGGATGACTATTAATCTATCTAGAAGGGTAGATAATTTTTATTATCGTAATAAAACGTAACATCTTTCTCTTCTTTCAGTGGTGCGAAGTCAGCAGCAACGAGCATTTTATCGAGCCCGTTCTCGATCGATGCCATAGAGTTGTGAATCAACAAAGGCAATATCATACACTTCTGTAATGATCTCACCGATGAATGTTGCTTTACCTGTGGCTAAATCAAGAGTATACAGTTTACTTAACTGATTTGAGACACAATCTTGGACATAAACTGTGCCTGGAACCATAGCTAAATCCAAAGAAGGTATATTGCTTGCCTGATTACTCATCTTTTTCTGTTTTTATTACATAAAAAAGCAGATGAAAGTAATAGTGCGGTTGGTCATGAGTTATTTCAACTGAAGTTCGGAAAATACTCGGCTACCAACCACAGCCACCAGAGAGGGCTAGATCAAGTGATGAGATATGCACTTGGAGCTACTGGGCTACCTAGCACACAGTTCTTTATTAAGACATCACTAGCTTTTTTAGCAGTGGGCGGGGAGAGAATCGAACTCTCATACCTTTCGGTGTCAGATTTTGAGTCTGATGCGTCTACCAATTTCGCCACCCGCCCTTTTGGGTTTCACCATCATAACACACCGATCGATTTCTGGCAAGCAAAGATTCATAATCTTTTGAACTTGCCCAGCGATCGATCTCTCGGGCCCGCAATACTGGTACAGGATGGGACAACTGCGAAGTCTGAGCTTGTTTGAGCATTTCTCCGAGTTGAGTGCTGCTGAGGTCGTCGTAGGCCCGGGCCTGGGCCAAAAACGCATCGACATTCAGTTTCGGTGCTAAAGTCGGCGAACCTCCGGCCAGTTTCATCAACACCGATGCTACCACTCTTGGGTCTTGGGTGGCGAGCAAGGCGGCGCGATCGCACGTAAATTCGGCACACCGCAACCATTCCAACATTTGCGCCTGCAAACCCTGGGCGAGTACGGTTCCCAAAGGCGAAATTTGACCGGCGGCCAACACAATTAAATTAGCCAGAGTCAGGTAAACTCCGTGCTCGCACTTCAAATGACCCAACTCGTGAGCGATTACGGCTTTAACTTCCTCGTCTGTGAGCAAATCAATCAGCGAAGTGTGCATCACCACAAAAGGCTGTTTTCCGCGCATCGCAAAGGTATAAGCATTCGGCATCGGATGCTGGCGGACATAAAGCTGCGGCACCTCTAAGTCCAGAGTTTTGCAGGCATCCAACAGCAATTGATGCAGGTGGGGCAGTTGATTTTCGCCGACTTGGACGCTGGAAGCCAGATTTTCGAGCATGAAAAACTGTTCGCCAAGTTGTCCCAGTAACTGCCGCACCATCAAATCCAGGCCGGGCAGTTGTTTGAGCGCGTTGGTGGCTTCCAAGTCTAGCGGGTGGCGAAACTGGTCTGCTTTTAAACCTCGGAGCGGTATGTTCAACATTTTAGTTATTAGTCAGTTGGGAGTTGGTCATTGGGCATTGGGCATTGGGCATTGGTCATTGGTCATTGGTGATTGGTCAAACAGGTCAAACAGGTCAAACAGGTCAAACAGGTCATTAAAAAAGATTGATTTTTTTCTTCTTCCTACTGACCAATGACTGCTGACTAATGACTACTGATCAATGACTGCTGACTAATGACTAATGACTAATGACTAATGACTACTGACTACTTAACAGTTTAAGCTCGATCGCGCGGGATTGACAGGAAACTCAGCATTAGCGGGGTCTGTGCCCTCTTTGACGCGCCGCAACTTAGCTCCCAATTTTTGGAGTTTCACCTCCAACTGCTCGTAGCCGCGGTCTAAATGCTGCAAGCTGCTGATTGTGGTGACACCATCGGCTGCAAGTCCCGCGATTACCAAAGCCGCCGAAGCCCGCAAATCTGTTGCTACCACGGGCGCGCCCGACAGCATCGGCACTCCGCGCACCACGGCGACATTGCCTTTAACCCGAATGTCGGCGCCCATGCGGTTGAGCTCTGCTACGTGGCGCAAGCGGTTCTCAAATACGGTTTCTTTGATCATGCTGTCTCCCTCGCTCAGCGTCAGCAAAGCCATAAACGGAGCTTGCATATCTGTGGAGAAACCGGGGTAAGGCAGAGTTTCGATGTCTGTGGCGGAGTGAATTTTGCCGGGAACTATCCGCACAATGTCGGATTCTACGATAATTTTCGCCCCCATTGTCTGCAATTTGGCAATAACTGCGGTCAGGTGGTCGGGAATTACCGACGACAAAGTGATTTCTGAGTGAGTGATGGCTCCTGCTAATAAAAATGTTCCGGCTTCGATGCGATCGGGAATAATTGCATAGTCTACCGCGTGCAGTTGGGAAACGCCCGTAATGACGATCGTATTCGTGCCTGCACCTTGAATTTTCGCTCCCATAGCGCGGCAGAAATTCGCCAAATCGACGACTTCCGGCTCTTGAGCGGCATTTTCAATTACGGTTTCTCCTTCGGCCAGAGTCGCCGCCATCATCAAAGTTTCAGTGGCGCCGACGCTGGGGTAGTCCAAATAAATTTTGGCTCCTTGCAGGCGGCGGTTCGGCCCTTTGACGTAAGCGTGAACTGTACCGTGGTCGATGTGGACTTCGGCGCCGAGGGCTTGCAGGCCGCGAACGTGGAGTTCAACGGGCCGGGCACCGATGGCGCACCCACCGGGTAATGGCACTTTGGCAAATCCCAAACGCGCTAGCAGCGGCCCGATGATGAAGAAGCTCGCCCGCAGTTGGCTGACTAATTCGTAGGGGGCTTGAGCGTCTGTGAGGTTGCGGGCGTTCATATCTAAAACGTCGCCGTTCTGCTGTATTTTGACTCCTACAGCCGAGAGAATTTGCCCCATGCGGGCGACATCGACTAGAGCGGGAACGTTGCGGATGTGGCAATCGTCTCGGCATAATAGAGATCCTGCCATGACGACTAAGGCCGAGTTTTTGGCGCCGCTGATTTTGACCTGTCCTTGAAGGGGCTGGCGACCCCAAATTTGCAATACTTGTGGCTCGCTTTCGGGTGAAGCTGACAGGTTAGATGAGTTCTGAGTTGGTGTAATCGGTTTGGCCTCCATATTCGCTTCGTTACTTTATACATTATTAATTTTGGTTTCGATTTTACCGGAAAGTTTTTATATGTCTAGGGGGAATGTTAATATTTTTGGCCTGGTTTTTGCCAAATTGTTTCAGGGTGAGGATTTCAGCTACGATCGCATAAATAATGCCAATGTAGTCTAACTTAATCATCTGTATCAAATTTTACTGTTTGTTTCGGGCTGCCGGTCGGGGCCCAGATGCTGCGCGATTGTCAACAAGCTTTTTAAGTGTAGGCCGACTTTACTCTTGACAAAGGTGTAATATATCTGTTCGATCGACAATGCCGAAAAGTTAACACGTTGTCGATCGCCCCAATGCCTGTGCTACCCTGTGACAACACCCTAGAGCCAAAGTTAGTCGTAGCAAATGGTTCACATTAAGCGGATCGAACTAACTAACTTTAAATCTTTTGGCGGCACAACGTCCATTCCGGTGCTGCCCGGTTTTACTGTGGTTTCCGGGCCCAACGGTTCTGGGAAGTCCAACATCCTCGACGCTTTGCTGTTTTGTCTCGGACTTTCGACTTCTAAGGGAATGCGGGCTGAACGTTTGCCGGACTTGGTGAACAGCGCCCAAAACAAGCGCGGTACGATCGAAGCTAGCGTCACGGCTACCTTTGCGCTGGAAGATGTGGGCGATGAATGGTTCGCCCAGGATGAAGATGAGGATGAGGATGAGGAAGAAAAGGCCGCGGATGATTTGTCTGTTGAAGCAGAAGACGTAGAAGCAATCGAAATTACAGAAACTGAAGACAACAACGGACAATCATCCAATCAAAAATCTCAAATCCCAAATCCAAAATCGGAAGACTTATCTGTTGAAGAAGTCGAAGAAATAGAAATCGCCACAACTCAAAATAACAACGGACAACTACTCGCTAACAATCGAAAATCTCAAATCCCAAATCCCAAATCGGACGAGTGGAGCGTGACGCGCAAACTGCGAGTAACTCGTCAAGGAACTTACACGTCAAATTATTACATTAACGGCGCACCTTGCACTCTGACTCAACTGCACGAACAACTCAACCGCTTGCGAATTTATCCCGAAGGTTATAACGTTGTTTTGCAAGGAGACGTTACTAGCATTATTTCGATGAATGCTAAGGAACGCCGCGAAATTATTGATGAATTGGCAGGAGTGGCTCAATTCGATCGCAAAATCGCTCTCGCAAGGCAAAAGCTGGATGAAGTTAAGGAAGTGGAAGAACGCAGCAGCATTGTCGAAAAAGAGCTGATTTCTCAGCGCGATAGACTTGCGAACGATCGCACAAAAGCGGAAAAATATCAAAAATTGCGGGCGGAATTCCAAGAAAAATCGCAGTGGGAAATTGTCCTGAAGTTCCGCCAGTTGCAAAAGCAAGAATGGAAACTGCGCGAACAAATCGAAACGGGCGATCGCACTTCGGCATCTCTCACCGAACAACTGCAAACAATCAGCACCCAAATTCAAGCAGCAACCGCCGAATTAGACGCGCTGAATGCTCGCGTTAAAGCTTTGGGCGAGTCGGAATTGTTGGCTTTGCAAGCAAGTATTGCCACTCAGGAAGCGGAACGGCGGCAACTGCAAAACCGCAAACAGGATTTGGAAACCACTGCTGGAAAAATGGCGGCGAACATAGCACAAACCGAGCAAGAAGTTCGGCAATTCCGGCAAAGTTTGGAGCAAATTGAGATTGAAATATCTTATGTTAAGTCTCAAATAGATACTTTTCAGGAACAGCGAGATGAAGCGCGGGAAAATTTAGATAAGAGTCGGGAAGTTGCAAATGCGATCGCCTCGACAGCAGAAGCTTGGGTGCAGCAGCAAACGGAACTCCACCGCCAAATCGAAACAATTCAGCAAACTTTGGAGCCGCAGCGCACAGAACAAGCTACTATTGGCGAAAGAGCCGATCGCCTGCAAAGTCAAATTCAAGAACAAAACCAATCGCTGCAAGTATTGGAACAGGAAATAGCAGCGAAAAAAATTCAGCAATCAAGCCTTGTGGAAACCAAAGGAATTGCTGCTTTGCAAGTAGAATCGCTGAATCAGATTTTAGTCGAAGCCGAACAAGAATTGCAACTGCAACAGGAAACTCAAACTCGTTTGCTGGAAGAACAGCGGGAAAGACAGCGCAAGTTAGATAAGCTAGAAGTGCAGTTTCAAGCCCAGCAAGAAGCCAGCGGCACGTTTACGGCAAAAATTATTGCGCAAAGCGGAATTGGCGGAGTTTGCGGCTTGGTGGCTCAACTGGGCCGGGTGGAACCGCGCTATCAGTTGGCGCTGGAAATTGCGGCGGGCGGCCGCATGGGTAATATGGTAGTGGAAAATGACAGTGTGGGGGCTGCTGCGATCGAATTGTTGAAGCAAAAACGGGCGGGAAGGATGACGTTTTTGCCTTTGAATAAGATTAGAGGCGGCAGGTTTTCGGTGAATGAAAATTTGCGGCGCGCGGCTGGGTTTGTGGATGCGGCTGTTAATTTGATTGACTGCGATTCGCGCTATCAGGAGATTTTTGCTTACGTTTTTGGCAGTACGGTTGTGTTTAGCAACCTCACTGACGCCCGCCGCTATTTGGGACAGTACCGGATTGTTACTTTGGATGGGGAAATTTTGGAAACTAGCGGCGCGATGACTGGGGGAAGTTCTGCTAACAGATCGACCTTGCATTTTGGCACGGTTGATGCTGTGGATGCTGCGGATGAAGCGCGGACAATTGCTTCTCTGCAAGAACGCCTTGAGGAAATTGAGCGGATTTTGGAACGGTGCAAAATTGCGATCGCTCGCGCTTCTGTTGCTGTCAAAACTCGCAGTCAAGAATTGATGGAGGCGAAGCAGAATTTGCGCGAACATCAGTTGCGCTTGGAACAGTTGGAGTCGGAAATTAAGAATTTGCAGGCGCAGCAGGAACAGGTGCGATCGCAAATTAGGAAAAATACTCAGGAATTGACTGATTCGCGATCGAGATTGCAGTTGCTGGAGAGAGAATTGCCCGCACAAGAAACTCAATTGCAGCAGTACCGCCAAACTTTGGCGCAGTTGGAAGAGTCGAACAGTCACAGCGAATGGCAGCAAATGCAGTCGGGTTTGCGCGCTCTGGAAGCGCAACTGCAAGAGCGCGAATTGGCCCTGAGAAACGTCCAGCAGCGCCAAGGAGACTTGCAAAATCAATTCGGGCGTTTGGAGGAGAAAATTAAGGAAGGTGGCGAGAAATTGCAGGAATGGCAAGTTCAGCAAAATGCCGGGATTGATGCTGTTAACCGCATTGTTTCGCAGCAGTTGGAACTCGACCGGCAAATTGCAGCAGAAGCGGCTGCTTTGGCCCAAATTGAGGAAAAGTTGGGCGTGGAAAAGGGCTCGCGCGATCGCGCGGAATCTCAACTGCGAGAGCAGCATTTGGCCAAACAGCAGTTACAGTGGCAGTTGCAAAAACTGCACGAAACTCAGCAAGAACGCCGGGAACAATTAGCCGCCGTCCGCACTCTCATGGAAACGCAGCGGGCGGAAATGCCCGATCCGGTGCCGTCGATTCCCGAAAATGTCGAGAAAGCCAATTTGACGGAGTTGCAGCAGGAAGTAAAGGCGATCGCCAAACGCATTCAAGCTTTAGAACCGGTGAATATGCTAGCCTTGTCCGAGTACAACCGCACTCAAGAACGCCTGCAAGAATTGAGTCAAAAGTTGACGACATTGGCAGGAGAACGCACTGAACTGCTGTTGAGAATTGAAAATTTTACCACGCTCAGGCGGCGCGCTTTTAAAGAAGCTTTTGACGCGGTTAACGAGAACTTCCAGACTATCTTTGCGGAACTTTCGGAAGGCGACGGCTATCTCCAGCTAGATGACCAGGAAGACCCCTTCAGCAGCGGCTTGAATTTGGTCGCTCACCCGAAGGGGAAACCCGTTCAGCGGCTGGCTTCTATGTCGGGAGGCGAAAAGTCGCTGACGGCGCTGAGTTTTATTTTTGCGCTGCAACGCTACCGCCCGTCTACGTTTTATGCTTTTGATGAAGTGGATATGTTTTTGGATGGGGCAAATGTGGAGCGATTAGCTAGAATGATAAAACGACAGTCTGAACAAGCCCAGTTTATTGTTGTGAGTTTGCGGCGACCTATGATTCAATCGGCTCAGCGTACAATTGGCGTTACTCAAGCGCGGGGAGCTTATACTCAGGTCATAGGACTTAAGTTGTAGTCCCGGAGTCTCTGTTGATGACCCCAGCCAAAAACGGATACCGTCCCACGTACTTAAGTCGTCGAAAGATCGAAATTTTAGACCCTAGCTCAAGCTCCCAGATTCACGGCGCTGCGAGTAAATCTAAAATTCTTCAATCTAAAATCTAAAATCGACTGACGGTGTTGAGTGATATATGTACTTAATAAATCAGGATTAAAGTTAGAATGACATCCGAACAAATTTGCCAACGCTCCGACATTCTAGGCACTCAGGTCATCACCCGCGACAGAGGTAAACGCTTGGGCGTAGTCAGTCAATTGTGGGTGGATATCGATCGGCGGGAGGTTGTGGCGATCGGTCTGCGCGATAATATATTCGCGGTCGCTGGAATGCCGAAGTTTATGTTCCTCAGCAATGTCAGCGAAATCGGCGACGTGCTGTTGGTGGAAGATGAAAGTGCGCTCGAAGATGATGTTGATGTTGAAGTCTACAGCATTTTGATTAACAGCGAAGTGATTACCGAAACCGGCGAACTTTTGGGAAGGGTGCGGGGCTTTAGGTTCGACCCCGAAGACGGTAAGTTAGTTTCTATCATCATCGCTTCCCTGGGAATCCCCCAAATCCCCGACCAAGTTCTGAGCACTTACGAGTTGGGGATTGAGGAAGTTGTCAGCAGCGGCCCGAACCGCTTGATTGTGTTTGAAGGTTCCGAAGAAAGGCTGAGGCAGCTTAGCGTGGGTTTGCTCGAGCGCGTCGGTTTGGGCCAAGCACCTTGGGAACGGGAAGAGGACGAGCAAGGCTATTATCCGAAACCGGTGGCTACGGAATATCAATTGGGCCCGGGCGTGCGGATACCTGCACCGGAAATGCGCAGCAAGGTAGCGGCGCCTGTGGTTGAGGAAGTTCCTTGGGATGAGGATTCGCAGTGGAACAGGTCGCCGGTGCGACAGCAGCAGATGCGCGCGGTGCCGCAGCCGGAGCCGATCGACGATTATGATGATTACGAAGAGGATAATTGGGGCGGCGAGGACGATTACGAGGAGGAGTACGAAGAGAAGCAGTACAGCCCTCAGGTTGCTCGCCCTAAGGAGCCTGTCGTGGTGGAGTACGAGTACGAGGATGATGTGGAGGCGGATGCTTGGGCTGACGATGAGGCGCCGAAGCCTTACCAGGCTCCTCGCGTGAATATCCCAGAGAAGACTAAGACTCCTGAATACGAGGAAGAGCCTGGTTATTAGAAATTAATCCACTGGTTGAAACCGGTGGCTTCACAGAGGAAGTCCGAGCTGAGAGGGACTGTTAGAGAACCCGCAAAAGCGGGTTTTGTTTTGATATTATGTGATGTGCACTTGATGCCTCTTCACGAGCGCGTGTTTGATCGTTCGGATTTTAGTCCTCATCTCAAAGGACTAAAGTCATTTGAGTATAATTAAATTGCATTCATTAACGAGGTAAATTATGCCGCTAACAGCAACCGAATACAAATATGTGGAATTAGATGACAAGAATGTTCCTATCATCGCCGGAACCACAATGAAAGTAATTGAATTAGTACAAGCTCATATCGCTTACGGGTGGAGTCCAGCCGAGTTGCACCTAAATCACCGGTATTTGACAATGAGCCAAATTCATTCTGCCTTTGCTTATTATTGGGATCACAAACAAGAGCTTGACGCAGATATGCAGCGCAGGTTTGAGTATGCCGAAAAGTTGCGCTTAGAGGCTGGCGAATCTGCTTTGGCTAAGAAACTGCGTGCCCAAGGACTAATTAAATGAGCATAGCGCTATATATGGACGAACATATCCACTTGGCAATTACGGTGGGGTTGCAGTTTCGGGATGTAGATGTTCTGACGGTTCAAGACGACGGTAGAACAGGTATGCCCGACCCTATTATACTCGATCGCGCTGCCGAGCTTCAGCGCGTTGTTTTTACCCAAGATGAGGATTTTTTAGCCATAGCAAACCGCCGCCAGCAAGAAGGAATAAATTTTGCTGGCGTCATCTACGCTCAGCAAAAAAGTGTAACTGTTGGTGATTGCATTCGTGACTTGGAAATCATTGCTAAGGTTAACGAACCTGAAGATTTAGCTAACTGCGTTCAGTACCTGCCTTTGTAGCAACACCAGAAATAGCGATATCCCCAGTCCGTGATATCATATCCAGTGATTTGATTTGCAATATGGTAGACGAGGCAGACTTATTAACTCGTTAAGCCGTCTTACAAAAATTATAGATATAAATTCGCTCCTGCTTTCGCTCTTTTTTCCTCCTCTGAGCCCTCTGCGCCTCTGCGGTTCATAAAAAAGCCCCTTCACAAATATATTTAATATCAGCTCTAAAAAATTGAACCGTCAATGCAGAAAACTGAAAAATCCAACAGGTATTTTAACCTATCTCTCTATACTGTTATCATCATCGGTTCATTCATAGCAGTAGGCTATAAGTTCCCGATTGGAGGCAACTTTCCCGAATTGCCACAAATCCAATCCCTGCTCAATCCTGAACTATACAAAAATGACTATCACGTTCAGGAAATGGTTAAATTCAATCCAAGATACTATTATTATCATATCATTTATTTGTTAGCAAACTTAGGGTTAAGCATCCCCTTAGTACATTTTATTTATCAATTCCTAGCATTTGGTTCAGTTATCCTAGCTTGTCGGGAAATTATCAGAATATATACTAATTCACAACTGCCAGTAGCAGCAATGACTTTCTTGTGTTTAGCTGCTTCATTTACAGATGTGGGCAACACGCTGATATTTTCTACAAAATCAGTACCGAGTACCTTCGCAATGGGTGTCGCCATCTGGGGAATTTACTTTAGTTTGCGTCAGAAATGGCTGACAGGATATTTCTTTTTTGGACTGGCTTGTTTGCTGCAATTTTTAGTCGGTTTGTTGCCGGGATTGATGATGGTTCCGGTTTTAGCGATGGAATCAGTAAGACAGCGGAAGTTCAAAACATTAATTTTGGCGATCGCACTTTTAGCAGCAATGGCAAGTATCGTTTATTTGCCAATGTTACTGACAGGTACTACCGGCACTCAAACTATTGACAATGCCGAGTTTGTATACATTCACGCACAAATACGCAATCCTCATCACATCCTCCCGTCAAATTGGAATATTTGGAGTTGGTTCAACTTTATATGTTTCATCATTGGTGGCTTACTGTGCATCCAAAATACCGATTCACTGCGTCAAGAAGACCAAATTAAATTTTATGTAATTATTAGCACCTCAATTTTTGCGCTGCTGCTAAATTACATATTTGTCGAAGTTTACCCGATGGCTTTGATTGCCAAATTACAGTTGGCTAGAACCGTACCATTTGCTCAAATAATTATATTTATTGCTGTCAGTTTGCTAGTCGAGCGACTTTACAAACAACAACAAATAGCTGTTAGTTTGCTGCTGCTAATTATCCTAACTTTACCTGAGCGAGGTATAGCATTTTTAGGATTATCCGTACTTTTATTAATTGGGAAAACTACAAAATATACACTTCCCAGACGGTACAATATTTTGCCGTGGATTTTAACAGTAACAACACTAACTTTCAGCTTAATCTATCCGCTGACTAATTCATGGGAAATAATGGGCGATCGCATAATGAGCATACCTATCCTATTCTCAATTCTTGCCTTGCCTTTCATTTTAGAAAAAACATCTATTGCTGCACCAATCAAACACATTGCCACCCTTTGTTTAGCTTTAGCATCTAGCGTCATCTTAGTTTGTGGGGTGGCCGAAATTTTACCCCAACCAATGTTAGAAATATTTCAAAGAAGAGTTAATATTAATGTAGTTCCCAGCGACGAGTTAAACAGATTAGCTTTACGCTTTTCGCAAATTAGCGGTCAAGATGCACTGGTATTAATTCCACCTTCAGTTACCAGCTTCCAGTTTTTATCTCAGAGATCTATAGTAGTTAATTTCAAGAACTTTCCCTTGACAGAAAAAGGAATCAAAGAGTGGCAAAATCGCATGGAAGCTGTTTTGGGAATTCCCTTAAACCCGCAAATGATTTGGGGAGGGAACGACTTATTCAGCCGCCGCAGCAGTGCAGATTTAGTCAAAGTAGCCAGAAAATATCATGCCGATTATATCCTGACTCGCAGCGATTGGCATCCAAAGATTGACGGAGAAATAGTAGATAAAGAAGGCAAATGGATAATCTTTAAAATCACAAATAAAACAGGTTCGTAGTAAGGACTTCAGTCCTTCTTCAGGTTCGTAGTGAGGACTGAAGTCCTTCTTCAAAATCAGAGGACTAAAGTCCTCACTACAAGCATCGATTATATATCAAAAGTTAAATATCAAAACCCGAATCATCAATAATTTCGCAAATCTGCTTGTCCACATAATCAGCAGCCACATTCCGCGCAATCAACTCAGCTAAAATTCCCAAAGAAATCAACTGTACCGACAGAATTGTACACAAAATCCCAAAAAATAACAAAGGTCGATTCCCGATAGGCCCAAAATTCATCCCCGCCAAATTCAGAAACCAAATCACAATCAAATAACTCAGCGAAACAGTCCCAACCAAGCCAAAACACAACCCCAATCCTCCAAACAAATGACCCGGTTTGTGCAAATACTGCGTCGTGGCTAACACCGTCAACAAATCAATAAAACCCCGCGCGTAGCGTTCCCAGCCATAATTCGATTTGCCGTGCTTTCGCGGATGGTGTTCGACAACTACTTCGCCAATTTTAAAACCTAAATTATTGGCTAAAGCTGGAATGTAGCGGTGCAATTCCCCGTACAATTTAATTGACTCTAAAACTTCCCGGCGATAAGCTTTAAAACCGCAATTCATATCGTGCATTTCCACCCCTGTCAGCAAACACGCAACGGCATTAAACAGCCGGGAAGGTAAAGTTTTAGAAAGCGGGTCGTTGCGCTTTTTTCGCCAACCGGAAACTAAATCAAATCCAGATTCTAAATGATGTAAGAATTTGGGAATTTCGGCGGGGTCATCCTGCAAATCGGCATCGAGAGTAAAGATAATTTTCCCTGCTGCATTGCGAAATCCTGCTGAAAGTGCGGCGGATTTGCCAAAGTTGCGGCGCATTTTAAGGGCTTTAATTAGTTTGGGATATTGGCTGGCTAAATCTGCAATTTCTCGCCAAGAAGTATCGCGGCTGCCGTCGTCTATGAAAATGACTTCGTAATTGTCTATTCCTGTTTGGGACATGACAATTTTGATTTTTTCAAACAGCATTTTGAGCGTTGCTTCTTCGTTGTGAACGGGAATTACGAAACTGAGGTCTTTTGGCATAGCTAATTTTTTAATTTTTATTGATTGATTGCTTGGGAGTTTCGCAAAGCTACCCAACCTTCGCGGTTTGTAAATGAGGCATAGGCTGTCAATAATTTATCTGTTGGCGGTGTTTGAATGTATCCTCTCCAAGCTGCGGATTCGTAGGCGGGCCCAAACAAGTTAACTAAGTCGGGGCGGGGAAATCCTGACATAGCGAAACCTCGCACTACATTTTCTTGGTTGAGAATGGCAATACATTTTACATTATTTTCGGGGTCTCCTACCCAGCCAATTACTCTGGCTGCTTTGGGTGCGAGTTTAGTTACTGTATCAAAGTATCCGGGTACTCCGTCTTTGGGTGCTGAGAGTAAATTTGGCTCTATTTTTGTGTCTAATGTTGCACAGAAATTGTGTTTTTTGATGTCTCGATTGAAGGGCACTAAGTTGTTAGTTTTTAAGGCATCGATTAACCCGACAAATGCGGCAGGTTTATTGCCTACTCTGTCTTTAATTAGGGTGATGTCGGTGATTCCTAATTGCAGTGAGAGTGCTACTAGCGGTTGATAGGTTGCTCTGCGGGCGATCGCCATTGCAGTTTCGCCACCCACCCCGTACATTAAAATCACGGCCGCTGTCACGACTGCAAACACCGGTGTCAGCCATCGTCCTTGGATTCTCGGTGTGGGCTGCAACTCGCGCACAGCAAGCACTGTGAGGACGATTGTACTCATCCAAAACAAGGCTGGGAGTGTGGCGTAGCGGGAAGCGGTGGCCTGTTCGACTCCAAATCCCGATCGGCTAACTGCGGCCATTAAAGCCGTTTGCAGCGTGTACAATTGGATAGACAGCCAAGGCAGCCAATTTGGGCGATCGACCTTTTTTACAAATAGCCAATAACCCACAAAACCCGTTACAGCTATCAAACCAATTATCCCAAATATTGAAGCAACAATCACATTTTCGCTAAATATTCCACCGAGATAAATGGGAATATATTCGAGAGTTTTCAGCGGATTGATTTTAGTTAAAGAAGGATGATTGGACGGAGTTTTATAAGTTAAAAAATAAATCCCAATCACCGCAATCGAAGCAGCCAAATACAAATAAGTTATACGCCGAGGAAACCGCAGCACAACCGCCGCCGCACACAATATCGGCCACAAAGCCAAAGGAGTGCTGTAACTAATACAGCCTAAAATGCCAAAAACAATACTACCAATAACCCACTTATTGTGTGTCCATCCCTCGTTCCCCGGCTCTGCCTGGGAATGAATATCCCGAGGCTCCGCCTCCCTCTTATCTAACAACACAGTCACATAAGATTGCAAACAAAATATCGAACAAATTACAAACAAATTAGCAATAATCCAGTGAACGCCGCTGAATCCCCGCATCCAGTTATGCGCCGCTGCTGGAGTAAAATTAAAAAGAGAAATACACAGGATGACTGAGATAAATTGTAGCGGAAAACCTCTTAAATTTAACGGCAGCAAAGCAATTAATACGTGACACTGAATCCAAGCCAAAAACCAAGCCACTAAGCACAAACCAATATTTGAGCCTTGGGTGACAACGATGTTTAAGGCATAGATGATTGCGGGAATGAAGACAAAATGCTCGTTCGCCCGAAAGATCCAATTAAAAGGATTTGTAGAGAAACCGTCTACTGAATAAAAATTCCAAGTCATCCACCAATAATCAAAATTAGACAAGTCTCCGGCTTGCGATATCAAGTACAAAATATATGAGGCTGGTATGAGAATGCCGATAACTGATGCGGCAATTAAAATATATTGTTGCTTGACTTTCATTGATTCAGACATGGGGATATTTTGAATTAATCGGGCGGGTTTAGCCCAATACAGTTCAGTTAAGCTCGATCCCCCTAACCCCCCTTCTTAAAGGGGGAACAAGAAAGCTTTCAAAGCCCCCCAACAATCAGGGGGATGCGAGGGGGATCTCCGGGGGATAAACAGCGCCCCAAAGGTACAAACTAAATGCTGTATAGCTTATAACAGATAATTCCCAAACAAAACCCGCCCTCGCGTTTTGAGGTTTACTCAAGTTTTCACTTCATTTCTTTTGCCAGCATTTGTCTGAGCCCTTGCCGCCAGTGGGGAGGATAGGTTCCCAGAAGTGCTGATATTTTTGTGGTTGAGAGGACAGAAAAAGCGGGACGTTTTGCGGGTGTTGGATATTCGGCGGTGGTGATGGGAATTACACGCTTAATTTTTAGGGGAAAGCCGAGTTTTTCTGCTTCCTCAAAAATGGCGATCGCAAAATCGTACCAACTACACACACCGCTGTTAGTATACTGGTAAGTCCCGAAATTTTCCGGTTGAAGTTGAGGAATTATCTGCGAAATTGCGGCACCTAAATCGCCCGTCCAAGTAGGACTTCCGATCTGATCTGCTACTACCCGAATTTCTTCCCTTTCCTTTCCCAACCTCAGCATAGTTTTCACAAAATTACCTTTGCCGCCGTTGCCGTAAACCCACGCGGTTCTAATAATAATGTGCCGATTTCCCGCTTTCCGAATTGCTTCTTCGCCTGCTAATTTTGACTTTCCGTAAGTTCCCAGCGGGTTCGTAGCATCTGTTTCCAGATAAGCAGAACCGCTGCTGCCGTCAAATACATAATCAGTGGAAAAGTGAATTAAACTTGCTCCCTGTTTTTCGCATTCTTCTGCAAGGATTCCGGGTGCAATGCCGTTGACTGCGTTTGCTAATTCCGGTTCGCTTTCTGCTTTGTCTACCGCAGTGTAAGCAGCGGCATTCACGACTAAATCCGGTTGAATTTCAGCCATTGCTTGACGGATGCTTTCGGGTTGGGATAAATCGACGCGAGTGCGATCGACCGCAATAACCTCTCCCGAAGATAATAAAATCGGCTGCAATTCTTGAGCTAGCTGTCCGCTGCCGCCTGCGAGTAAAATTTTCATTATCAAAAAAGTTGAGCTGTTTTCAACGTTTGTCCGGCTTGGTCTTTAGCTGATAAGATTGGTTGGGCACCATCCAGCGGCCAGTCGATCGCCAAATCGGGGTCATTCCACAGGATACACCGCTCGTGTGCCGGTGCATAGTAGTCTGTAGTTTTGTACAAAACTTCAGCAATCTCTGATACTACTAAAAAACCGTGAGCAAATCCCGCCGGCACCCAAAATTGCCGCTTATTTTCTGCACTCAGCAAACATCCCACCCACTGCCCAAAAGTCGGCGAACTTTGTCGAATATCCACCGCTACGTCAAATATTTCGCCAGCAACTACCCGCAGCAATTTGCCTTGAGGCTGCTGCATTTGGTAGTGCAAACCGCGCAACACATTTTGAGACGACTTGGAATGATTGTCTTGAACAAAATCTGCCGTCACGCCTGTTTTTTCGACAAAAGCTTGGTGATTGAAACTCTCAAAAAAGAAACCGCGATCGTCTCCGAAAATTTTCGGCTCAATTATCAAAACTTCCGGTATTTCGGTAGATATAACGTTCATAGTTTGCTGTGACAGTGATAGACTCATACTCAGTCTAGGCTATTTTACTATGAAAACTGACACATATCTCAAAAAATTGTACGCCAATCGATTTGATTCCCGACAAATGCAAGCCAAGGTTGCTCTCTGGAAAGTTTTAATTGACGAATTTTTACAAGATTATGTTCCTCCCGAATCAGCGGTTTTAGATATTGGCGGCGGCTACTGCGAGTTTATCAATCAAATTAGGGCCGAAGAAAAATGTTTGATTGACCTGAATCCCGATTCAAAGTTATTTGCTAATGCTGATGTCAAGGTGCTGAATATTGATGTGCTTAATTTGGGGAGTCACACATCTTTCACCGAACAGTTCGATCGCATTTTTATCTCTAATTTTTTTGAACACCTCCGCAATAAAGAAGAACTTGTAGAAATTATCTCGTTTTGCTTTGATGCCCTCAAGCCTAGCGGCTCACTTTTGGTTATTCAGCCTAATTTTAAATACTCTTACAAGGAATACTACGATTTTATCGACCATCAATTACCGATTACACATTTATCGCTGCAAGAGCTTTTACAAACTGTCGGGTTTGAACTTGACGTAACGATCCCGAGATTTTTACCGTTTTCGACGAAAGGCCGACCGGCCTCGCCGTTGCTGTTAAAGGTTTACTTGAAATTGCCTTTTTTGTGGCGGTTTTTGGGCGGGCAAATGTTTGTTAAGGCATCGAAGAATAGTTAGAAACGATGTCGATGAGAGTCGGCGGTTGAAACCAGGTCTACACAAACTTTCGTCGGCCTTCGCAGGCTGAAGAATAAAGCTCATTTTAATAATTCATCTACTGGAATGCTAAAACCCGGTAAAACAATTTGAGTGCTAACAACTTCCCCAGCACTAAAGATGATTCTCGTTTGTTTTGTTACTACAATAATCCATTGGCTTTCTGGATACACCAGCCAAACTTCCTCACTTCCCGATTCTAAATATTCTGTAGCTTTAGCGATTACATCTTCCGCTAAATCTGTTGGCGAAACAATTTCAGCACATAAAGGAAAACTTTGTGGCAGGACTTTCAGATTGCCAAATTGTGCTGCTAATTCCGGGGGAAGGTAGGCAACATCAGGATAGCGTCCCTGCTTATTGGTACGGCAGGGAACGTCGATATAAACTTGTCCTCCTTGTCCGCTGGAGTCTTTGTAGTTTCTCCAATAAAAGTAAAGATTTCCTTGTACCTGGCTATGCTTGAGAGTCATGCCATTTTTCTCCAATAATTCGCCATCAACCCACTCTAGGAGATCCGGTGGACTTTCCATCCATGCTTCTAAAGAGTAGGTTTTCGATGCCGGGGCGACAACTGTAGAAGTTACCATTTTTTGGGTTCTGCGTGTGGAACTTTTTTCTATGATATCAGATGCGATCGCCCTTTATACCTGTCACTTCCAAGTGTTATCATAAAAGTAACGAAGCATCAAGCATTTCCGGCTTTGGGCAATTAAGATGAATCTGCTATAAAAGGATCAGTTTGAGGACAAAAATGATGACACAAACTCAATCATCGGCCGCCCTTGCAATCAATATTCCGCCAACACTCACACTCACCGTTACCCGCGAACAGTTCATCGAATTGGCGATCGCAAATCGGGAGTTACAATTAGAACGCACAGTAACAGGAGAATTAATAGTGAATCCACCAACCGGAAGTGAGACAGGAAACAGAAACTCGGATCTAAACGGACAGCTATGGTTGTGGAACCGCCAGACTAGACTGGGTAAAACGTTTGATTCTTCTAGTGGTTTTCATCTGCCAAATGGGGCAGATCGCTCTCCTGATGCGTCTTGGGTGCGTCAAGAAAGGTGGGATACACTCACCCCAGAACAAAGAGAAGGTTTTGCTCCTATTGCTCCTGATTTCGTGGTAGAACTACGTTCTAAAAGTGACAGAATGCAGCCGCTGCGAGATAAAATGAAAGAATATATGGAAAACCAAGTGCGTTTAGGTTGGTTGATAGATCGGAAAAACCGAAAGGTGGAGATTTATCGGCCAAATCAGGAAGTGGAAGTGCTGGACAATCCTGCAAGTTTGTCCGGTGAAGATGTTTTGCCGGGGTTTGTCTTGGATTTGGCGGAAGTTTGGGGATAAAGGGCGATCGCACAAATATATACTGCGAGTTAAAACATCATGGTCAAGCGAAAGATTTTACAAGAAGGTCGAGAATATAGCTTTCGTTCGTACTTTGAATTGCCTTACGAAACCGACGAAATTTTAGCAGAATTTGATTGCTCGCTAGTGAAAGCTGAGTTATCTTTGCCACATACGCTTAGAGAACTAGAAGAAATAGCATCTCTCAAACAAAGAATTAGAACAACTTTGCCTTTTCTGAGCCTCAGCAGCGAAACAGCTAGAAGAGAATCTTTAGTAGCGCCTGTTTTGCTGGACATCGTTCGATACTGCCAATGTCAACTCAGATTTGAATATACTCTCAACGTTAATAGCTGGTTAAAGGGAAGTTTAGATTATCTCGTGCAATCCGATCGAGAGTTGCTAGTTATTGAAGCCAAAAACGACGATATGACTAGAGGATTTACTCAACTTGCTGTAGAATTAATTGCGATGTCGCACGTTGAAGAACAAAATATACTTTACGGTGCGGTGACAATGGGGGATGTTTGGCGATTTGGCAAGTTAGATCGAAGTCGGCAGACAATTTTTCAAGATGTCAATTTGTTTAGAGTGCCTGACGATTTAGAAGATTTAATTAAGATAATGGTGGGAATTTTAGAGGGTGTGGAAATTTAGGTCGAGCGCCCGCAATATTAAGCCCGATCGCCCAAATCTAATCTAATATAATATCCGGTAGATTAACCGTAATTTTTGTAGGGGCGGGTTCGCCGATATCTCTAATGAAAACCATCAATCTATTAAACCCGCCCCGCCCACCAACAATAAAAATGTACGGTGAATTTATTTGTCAAATGTTGATATAAATCATGGTGGGGATGGGGCGGGTTTATGAGATTGTTTGTAGGTTTCATAGATTGTTAGTGAACCCGCCCCTACCAGAATTAGGCAGAAACCGGGTTTTTTCCGACAATATACGCCGAAGTCTTAAATCTGTTAAAAACCAGGTTTTTTTAGCATGATATCGCCTCTCTACAAATCGGGAGCGCACACCGCCCCTAAAGCTTTAAGCGTCGCTTTCTCAGCATCCGTCAAACCCGTAACGCCCGTGATATTCATGTCCTCATAAGGTCTTTTAGACCTCAGCGTTTTTAAGCACTCACCAGTCTCAACTTGCCAAATCTTAATCGTGCTATCCATACTGCAACTAACAAGAATTTCCCCATCCGAACTGAAGGCGATCGAATTTACCTGACTGGTGTGACCTTCCAAAATTTTCCGACATTTACCCAGACCGACCTCCCACAGCCCCACCGTTTGATTAGAAATAATCGCCAGCAGCTTACCCTTAGGACTGAAGGCAACTGCACGGATCAAATGGCTTTGCTGTGGCAAAATATTTAAACATTGACCGCTTTTGATATTCCACAACCTCACTGTTTGGTCGTAACTTCCGCTGGCAAGCAATTCACCGTCCGGACTGAAAGCAATGGAACGCACCCAATTAGTATGACCAGGCAAAGTATTGAGGCATTGACCGCTTTTGAGATCCCATAATCTTACAGCTTTATCATAACTCCCAGTAGCTATAATTTGACCGTCTGGAATAAACGCAACAGACATTACTGCTTTGGTATGTTGCAAAGTATTGAGACATTCACCGCTTTTAATGTCCCACAACCGCACTGTTTTGTCGTCGCTACTGGTAGCAAGAGTTTTTCCATCCGGAGTGAAAGCAACTGAACGTATGCGATCGCTATGCCCTTGCAAAATATTGAGGCATTCACCGCTTTCGATATCCCACAGCCTCACCGTTTTGTCATAACTCCCGGTAGCCATTATCTTTTCGGAGGAACTGAAAGCAACTGACCGTATCTGATTGCTGTGCCCCTGCAAGACTTTCAAACACTCTCCACTGCTAATATCCCACAACCTCACTGTTTGGTCGTAATTACCGCTAGCGATCAGAGTATTCTGTTCAGAACAGAAAGCAACTGAGTAAATCCAATCAGTATAACCTTGCAAAGTATTGAGGCATTCACCCTTGCAGGTATCCCACAGCCGAAGCGTTCCGTCATCGCTACCACTTGCGAGTATTTTCCCAGCAGGACTAAAGACAACTGACAGCACCTTGTCGGTATGTCCCTGCAAAACTTGCAAACATTCGCCCGTCATAATATCCCACAGCCTGACTGTTTTGTCATTGCTTCCAGTAGCAATAATTTCACTGCTCGGACTAAAGGAAATTGAGTTAATTGTAAAAATATGACCCTCCAAAATTCGCAAGCATTCACCTGTGGATATATTCCATAGTTTCACCGTATTGTCATCACCCCCACTGGCAAGGATTTGACCGCCAGGACTGAAAGCAACTGACCGTACTAAACCTTTAATTCCCGGCAAGATTTGCAAGCATTCACCAGTACGGACATCCCACAGCCTAACTGTTTTATCGCCGCTTCCACTGGCAAGCTTTTCACCGTCGGGACTGAAAGTAACTGATTTTACTAAACTCGTATGCCCCCGCAAAATTTGGAAGCATTCACGCTTGCAGATATCCCACAGCCTAACTGTTTTGTCAAAACTCCCACTCGCCAACATATCGCCAGAAGAATTGAAGCTAACTGAAAAAACTGTTTCGCTATGTCCCTGAAATACTTGCAAACATTCGCAGGTGCGAATATCCCACAACCTTACTGTACAGTCGTAACTGCCACTAACTAGCATCTCGCCAGAAGGACTAAAAGCAACCGAAGTTACCCGATTTTTATGACCTTTACAGGTCAAAATTTCTCTCCCACTATCAGCTTCCCACAAGCGAATCATGCCATTACTGTCACCCGTCGCCAAAAAATTTCCGTCATGACTAAATGCAATTGATATAACGTTACCCAAGTCTTTAGCAAAAACAGAATTAGCAAGATTTGCATTAGTAAAATTTGCATGACACAGTTTGGCATTAGTAAAATCAGCACCCAAAATCACAGAATGGGAAAAATTTTTCCCTGCCATTACAGATTTATCAACCTTAACCAATACCGTTGCGGCATTCCCACCGATATAACCAATTTCTGCCTCGCTTTTACCTTTCGTAGCTGCCAAAATTTCCAATAATCGAGACTTGACCTCACCAACAAACTCGGTTTTTGAAAGCATCGGCACCAGCAAATCCATCACCGCTTTCGTCAAAGGTTCCCGCCCAAAACTGTTGCGAATGCGCGCTAAACTTTCACCAACAAAACCCTTCAAAGCAGGAATCGGCACAAGATCGCCTGCATTGTCCACCTGACGGCGAAAATACCCCGACCAAGTATAATCCACAGACTCAACAGAACTATCCAAATACAATTGTGCCTGGGACAACTCCGTAAAATCAGCAGGCAAAACCCCCAACTCCGCCGCCAACTTATACGCTACAAAAAACTCCAAAAGCGATCGATGTGCCGGAGAATAATCGCCCTCAGCATTGCGAATCAGCATCGTTTGACCCATCATATCGTAATGCCAGTGGTCTAAATCCTTTTCTGCTTGCACCACAGCCCCAAACAAGCGGCGAATCCTGTCGGGAAACAGCCGATAATTCAAACTCATCTGGTCATTTGATAGCATTTCCCAGGACAGTTCGCACAGGAAAAATAGTTTGTCAGCCAGCGATGTAAACGTCCTTTCTGCCTTAATATCCCGTTCCATTTTCCGGCGCACCGCATACAGATACACCCGCGACATATCTACGGGTTTACCTGCTTGAATATCCGGCAATGATTCTAATATTAATTCCGCCATCACCGGTCTGCGTGCCAAATCCAACAACTGCGGATTGTTCATCACCTGTGCCACAGTTTCGGCATGGGCTTGGTGAGACAATACCTGACGGATTTGGTAGTCGTTAAATGCTGCCAATTCCAATACTTCAAACTGCGGCGTTTCTCCGCTGAGATTGGCAGTCGATGCTTTTAATTCCGCATTCAATAAAGCGCGTCCTTCCTTGGCTTCGGGAAAGTGTTCTGTCCGACAGGTTAAGATTACTTTGGCACCGGGGGCAATCACTTTTGCTAGTTCCCAGAAGTTGTTAATCATTTGTTGCCGATCGCACTTCGCGGCCATTTCATCAAATCCGTCAAAAATCAACAGCAACTTACCCATTCGATTCAGTTGGTCGAACACCTCACTATTCAGACGAATATTGTGCTGAGTAAAAAAGAAACCCGCCAAAACATTCTCCACGTTGAGCGCCTTCGCATAGTCGCGCAAAGTGATAATCAAAGGCAACCGAGGCCGTTGAGTTCCTCTATCCTTTGCCAGTTGATATTCCTGCAAAGCCGTCCAAGCGTAGTGAAAAGCAAACCAAGTTTTTCCCGTCCCGAATTCGCCCAAAACAGAAATATGTTCCTTCGCCGGGTCATCCATCCACAAGTCGATATAACCGTCAATCCAGCCATCTTCTTCGCCGTAATAACTAGCATCAATTTGTCGCTTGTTAACCGAGTCTAACTCGGCTTTCGTGCAACCGAGAGGCACGTATTTGCCATCGATTTTCCGGCGCTTAACTTCGTTTTCCAACCATTGGATATAACTGCTAAAATCAGCATCAACATCAATAAGTTCATCAAAAGTATAACAATCGAGATGCCGGTTTTCCGGTTTGTCAACCTCATTTCGGGCTGCTTTGGCAATCCGCCGCGCCGTCACCAGCCAACCTTCATCGGTTTTTTGCGCTGCTACCGACTGTCGCAGCGCAGCTACATCTTGAATTCCCGCTTCTCCCGCCATGCCGCGTATCAAAATGCGATCGAATCTGCCCCGCCTCACCGGAATTTGAATAATCCATTCAAAATAGTTATCTTCCCAAACTTGATACGGCTCAAAATCGTAGCCCAATATTTCAAACCAGCCGCGCATTTGCTGCGCCAAGGCAAATCCTTGGGATTTGGCCGCAGTTTCTGTTGCTGCTGGTAAAGCCGGATTATTTTCAACGGCCAATCGCGCCATTTCGGTGCGAATTCCTTCTAAAGTTGGCAGTCGATCGAGCCTTTCTTGAACTGCTATAATTTGTTTGTGTACTGAATCAATCTGATGGTTGGTAAAAGCTTCTTTGGGATTGCGGGTGCGCTTGGTGACGGCGATGAAGACTGCGGAAAAAGCAGCAAATTCGCGCCGAATGTCAATACCTAAAGCTTTTATTTCATCTCCCAAAACATAGGTATCGAGAAAATCTTCTCCTTGTGTGAGAAAAATAGCAGGAGAATTGCGATCGAATGCTTGGCGAAAAGCTTGTTTAATTTCTTCTTCCCGGAATAGTTGTAAAATTGGCTTGGGTTTGCCGACGCCGTATTCTACTAATGTGTAGGCGTAAACGCTGCTGAAGTCGGGTAGCGGGTGTTCGGGGTCGAGGTTGAAATTTTTGAGTAATTTGATGACAAATTCGCTGCGATCGAGCTTATCTTTAATTAATGGGTTGGCGATGCTGGTAATTGCGCCGATAATTGCGTCGAGATTTGGTATAATCATGCTGGGATTTTGAGGTGGTTGGTGGGGAAAAAAGGAAATGCGATCGCACCCGACAGGCTTTTTTTATAGTATTGGGTAAGGACGCGGCTTGGCGCGCTTTCCCGCAGTCCGGCAGGGGTTTAAACCCCTGGCGGATTTCAGCAATTGCCAATATATTTAACATCCGTATCCTCGCATTAGTTTCGGGAAATCTTGTTTCAGCGAAGGGCGATAGACCTGACATCATGCACCAATGTCACTTGGGGGTTTTTCGTGGGGTGGGGGCGGGTTTATTTCAATTGTTGGAACTCATTAAAGATGGTTGGCTCACGGGCCCCTACAGATTTTTGATAAAGGAAATATTGAGGGTATTCATAAATTTGAATCCTTGACTTGCAAGCTTCTATTTATTGATTTTATCACAGCCAAGGTCGATCGCACTTTCTGTCCAAAGCGCGATCGCCCTTGAATGTAGCTTTTACCAAATCTTTAACCACAAGATTAGTCCTGCGTCTTCAGCAAAACCTCGCTATGGCCAGCGCAGCCGTCCTGGATACGTTCGACATGATTGGAAAAGCTGTTGACCGGCAACTCCGAGGGCAGATACCACTGCATGTCGTCTGCTTCTTCCGTGGTGCGCAGGCTACCTCCGACGACTTCACAGCGGAATGTAAACACCAAGTCCGATCGCGATGGTACAGCGTAAATGCCGTTAGCGAAGCCCTCGCAGAGGATCGCACCTATAACCTTGACCAGCAAACCAACCTCCTCTTCTACCTCGCGGACAACAGCAGCCCACGGAGTTTCGGCCGCCTCAACCCTACCCCCAGGCAAGTTCCAAGCATCCCTGTCGGTGCGGTGGCACAGCAGTACCTTGCCGCCGTTGTCAATAATCGCAAAAGCACCAATGGTGTGCATGGTTTACAAGCCTAACTTTTCTGATGAGTAGCGATGAAATTTTCAGTGAAGTGCGATCGACTGCGAGGGCTTTGCTAACGCACTTCACTGCTTTATATCCTGTTTTCCCTCGGTTTGCTGCTGTTGACGGTCTTCCAGTGCTTTGTCGATCGCCTTGCTAACAATCCATGAAACAGAACGTTCTTCAGAAGTCGCCCATTCCTCAAGAGCCTCCTTTTTTTCCTTTGTTACATACACAGCTATCAACTCAAGCTTACGCTTCCCGCCCATTAGGTTTTTCTCTTTTAAATTGACTCACATTTTAGCTTCGATTCAATCTTTAACTAACTCACAGAGGGTTAATCGCTGTTAGATTCATTCTTTCACCTCCGGTGTAGATGCTTGTTGCTGTTCTTGACTTTGATACTCTTTAACAGCTTTTTCAATCAGCTTCCCAGCCAACCAAGACACGGATCGCTCGTCTTTCTCGGCCCATTCCTCTAATGCTTTGGCTATTTCAGGATTGACGTAAGTTGTTACTCGTGTAAGATTTTTTGCTGCCACGCTTGTGTTTTTTCCATAACTACTTTAGATAACATTCTACTTTTTGACGTTACCTATTGACATGGTGTTACAAAGAATGGTACTTTTTTACTTAGTAATAAAGAGTGTTACTCTATTCCGACAAAAGCCAAACCCCCGCCGCACTAGACTGCAATCAACACGCGGCAGGGGTTTGGACTCCCACATTCAGGAGATAACCCTATTAGGAGATAACTCTATGATACCAACTCCCAAGTCCGTTCCCGAACTGCTCCGCGAAGAAATTCCCGACGCGCCCGCCGACAAAAAACCCGTCCGCTTGCTGCTGTGCGGCACTCCCAAAGGCGTTAACTGGATTATCGACATCCTGCACATCTTGGGTTTTGCCAAGATTGATGAGTGGAGTCCGCCTCTCCCATCGCCGATTAGCGGTGAAATTATGCGGATTTTGACCCGCTATTTTGCTGAGTAGACGCTGAGGTCGATCGCACTTTTTCGAGATTTTGTTGATATTTTGTCGGTAAGTGCGATCGGCTGTTGGACTTTTTAAGTTAGTTGAGAAAGACAGGCAATTATAATGTAGAGTAACTGCACCAAATTATGACCTTATCAGAATGACGATACAAACCCGTACACGAGTACCTCACGGTAGCCCCCTATTTCCCCATCGCCCTCGTCTTTCCCTAGAAGAGACTGGAACAGTTGGGAAAATATGATTCAAGGTTATTTTTGCAATATACGAAAAGAGTAAAAGAGAAAATGATATGAAAGAATTAAAAAAATTAGAAGTAGATGGACTTAAGAATATGGGGGCAGTTTGGACTCAAGTGAAGCTGACCAATGCAGTTGATGATGAGTTAGTGCGTCGAGGTTTGCTTGCACCTCGCCTATTGCGCGAGATTGAAGCAGAAGGTTTGGTAGATACAGGTGCAGTTAATCTGGTAATTCCAGCAGAGATTGCACAGCCATTAGGTTTGCGAATTCTCGGACAGCAACTTGTTAAATATGCGGACAGTCGTCAGGAAACTGTCGGAGTAACTGGCCCTCTGATCGTTGAGTGTGAGGGGCGCAAGACTATTGATGAGGCATTGGTAACTGGTGATGAGGTATTGATTGGTCAGGTTATTTTGGAGAAATTAGATTTGCTTGTGGATTGTAGGAATCAGCGGTTAATGCCGAATCCGGCTAACCCTGATTATCCTGTTACTTATATTAGGTGAAAGGCGATCGCTCTTCTATTTTCGAGGAAGAAAGAGGGGCGATCGCGCTTAACGCAAGCGGTAAGGTGCGTCGCTTCGAGTCACTCAAATAGTGGCGAAAATTGCGGTAGCGACGCACCCTACTATTTCTATTATATCAAATCCGGTTGCATCCCAATTGCATGGGCGGGGCGGGTTTATATAATTTGTCGATACTTATCAAATATCTCGGCAAAATGGCCCCTACAAAGCTTCTTATGATACAATTACGAATCAAACGGATATGATATTATGTCGCAATCCGCCCTTAAAAAAAATCCCTACAAAATCGAACTCAACACCACCTCATTAGCAGCAATCCAATCATAAATATCCTGCAAAGCCGCCTCCGGCCCAATGACAGGCTGCCATCCTGTTTTCTCCATCACCCTAGAAGAGTCAGTAATAAAAATCGGAATATCCCCCGCCCGTTCCTCCAAAACAGGATGAATCGGAATCGATTTACCCGCAATCTTGCGGCACAAACCAGTTGCTTCAACCAAAGAAAGACTGTTGCTCGCACCGCCGCCTACATTAAAAACTTCGCCGTCAAATTCAGCAAAATCTTCTAACTGATAATTAACTAACCTCAACAAATCTTCAACGTGCAGCAAATCCCTAACTTGCTTCCCGCTACCCCCAAAACCGATATAACTCAGCGACTTTTGAAAATAGTGAGCCGCCACCCACAAACCGTAAACTCCCTGATCGACTTTACCCATTTGCCAAGCACCGGTAATTAACCCGCAGCGGTTAATAATTGCCGGCACGTTGTATGCTTCTCTGTATTCCTCAATCAGCAATTCCGACGCTAATTTAGTTGCTCCGTAAAGCGAACGGTGTCCTTTTAATGGGAAGTCTTCTGATATGCCTAACTCGGATATACCGGGTAATGTTTGCTGCTTGGCGATCGCAAATCTATCATCCAACTCCAACAGCTTAACAGATTTCACGCTCGCGATCGGATAAACCCGACTCGTAGACAAAAACAGCAAACTCGCACCAGTCTGTCTCGCCAACTCCAAAACATTCACAGTACCCAGCAAATTCGTCTGCAAAACGTACTGAGGCGAACTAAAACCCGCCAGCACAGAAGGCTCCGCAGCACAATCGATAATGCAGTCGGCATTGAGCGCAACTGGATCTAAATCTGCCGCTGTGCGAATATCCCCGTAAACAAACTGAATCCCGCAACTTTTAAGCCGAGGCAAATTCAATTCCGAACCCCGGCGGCGCAGGTTATCCAAACAAATTATTTGCCATTCCGGGTGCAATTTCTTCAGGCCAATTGCCAAACAACTGCCGATGAAACCCGCACCGCCCACAATTAAAATTCTCTCAGGCATTGACTCAACTTTCTTAGAGGATTAATTACTGCTGTTAAATTATTGAACAATGGGTGTTGAGGTATACCTCGCATTAAAACTGAATCATCTTTTCAATGAATTTTGACAACTATTCTGGTTCAATGCCCAAAGCCCGCAACTGATTCGCTAATCGCTCAGCCCGCTCCTGTGCTTGCAGTGCAGCTTCCTCTGGTGTAGCAACTAACTCACCATCTGGGGTAAAATAACGCAATTTCCCATCGTGAATTCCCAGATATAATTTTAGTACCTCACTCCACAATCTACCAAATTCATTGGGGAGAATAGCTTGATATTCTTGACCGATTAAACGAAAACCAGCCAATTCAAAATCTTCGGGATCGAACCAAAAGTATTCCGGCGTTCTAAACCGATTTTGATATAATATCTTTTTTTCGTTGCGATCGACTCTGGCGGTAGAACTAGATAGCAATTCGATAATTATATCGGGGTATCTTCCATCTTCTTCCCAAATTACCCAGGAACGACGCGGACGTTTTTCTGTGTTTGTTATCACAAAAAAATCCGGGCCGCGAAAATCTCGATTTCGCAATTGTTGCTGGCTGTAGTAAACCGTCAGGTTGGCTCCAACAAAAAAGTCGTTGCGCTCGCGCCATTGCCATTCCAAACAGGCAACTAATAATGCTAGTTGAATATAATGTAGGGAACTTTCCAGTTCTGGCTCATCACTTTCAAGTTGACTGGCATCTGGCATCAATCTTGCCAGTTCTTGGGCTGTAAAAACCATGACTTAATCCTCCCAATTTAGTATATTTTTTCAACCAAATTTCCCCATAGCCTCCTAAGTTAAATTTTACCGCGCGATCGCACTTTTGAGCCATTTGACCATTTTTTCGTAACCATTCCGCAGGTTGCGCCCATTACCTAAGTTGCAGTCCCGATTTTGGTACGCAGTAGTATCGGCATCAAAGTATCAATAGCTGCGGTACCAAAATCATCAGTCATCATTCTTTCGCAGTCAAAACTTCAGTCCTTGACTTTGGCAACAAATCTAATTTCAACTCATTCATCTTTTTAGTTCGGTGGTAGTCGCCGCGAGAGAGATGTTTTTCGAGCCAGACATACAAGACAATAAACAAATATCGGCTGCCCATCTCTTTGATTTTTAGCTTAGAAATACCAGCAGTCCGATTGTACCACCTCAGAGGAATCACCGTATAGGAAAAACCCCGGACAATTGCTTTTAAAGGCAGTTCCACAGTCAAATTAAAATGATGGCTCAAAATCGGCTGTATGCCTTCAATTACTTCTCTGCGGTAAATTTTAAAAGCATTGGTGACATCGCTGTAGCGCAAGCCGAAAATACTTTTGACAAACCAGTTTGCTAAGCGGTTAATTGCTAACTTGTGAATTGGATAATCAACGACAAAGCCGCCTTTGATAAATCGGGAACCGAAAACGCAGTCATATCCTTCTTGCAATTTGCGGTATCCTGCTACCAAATCTACGGGATCGTCGGAAGCATCCGCCATCACAATTGCCGCAGCATCGCCGTCAAATTCTGCCAAACCCCGGCGCACGGCAAATCCGAAACCGTTGGGAGGTTGATTGTTGATGTATCTAACTGTGGGGAAAGTTTCTGACAATTCCTGGCAAATGTCAATAGTTTTATCAGTGCTATTGTCATTCACAATCAAAATTTCGTGCGGAATGCCTTCTAAATCGAGCGTCTGGGCGATCGCCCGCACAGTACCGTACAAACAGCCCTCCTCATTGTGGGCTGGTATAATCACCGAAATTTTCACTCATCATCCTCCGCGCAACTGGACAAACTGGTTGTCAACAGGATTATACACCCAAGCTTTGATTTCAGTTTGGCCGATCGGCAAATCACTACCCGACACATCAACCGCCCACCTCGCATTGTTGTACAACTGGGATTTCAAAGTCTTAGCAATATCGGGGCTGTCCAAATTGACATAAGCGTTAGCAAAAAAAGATTGTTTGTCACCGACAGATAGCAGTACAATATGCGGCTGTTGCAAATTTTCTGGCAAAACCGCCCAACCAGCAGCTTTCAATAATTTAGAGCTAGTTGGAGGTTTGTCTAAATAGCCGTAAACTCGATCTGGATTAGAAATAAACGTTACATTTTTCGCCAACTTTCGCCAACCAATTTTATCGAGAATAGCAGCACCATCTCTCACCAACCAAGTTTTTTTGCTCAGCACCCTCAAACAGCTTTCTGGCGAATTAGTGAAAAAATCCGACGGTTCCAGATAGTTAATTAACTGCAAACAATCTCGAGCGCCTTGTTTGTAAATAAGTGCAGAGCTTGTTTGGGCGATACCCTGCTGATAGTTAACAATAATTATACCAATTAATAGCCCTGCAAATACCCGATATACCCAATTGTAATTCCGCTTTAACTGTACTTGTATTTCTCGGGCAAACAATTGCCATAGTTGAACTATAGCAATTAACAGCAAAATCGAATTAGTAGTATATCTCGAAGATTCGATCGCCTGAATCGCCCCAAATTCAGCCCTACCAGCCGTAATAAACAAAGCCGACAAAACTGAAAACAAACCTATTGACAGCCAAGGCAAAGCCTGAAATCGCCATCCCAAATGACTTGTGGGATGGGCATCTTGCCCGTCCCCACCCCATCCCAAATTAGTTAATAGAATCTTCTTCCCAAAATGCCATACAAAAAATACAAAACTAGCGAATATTACCAATCCTACAAATGCAGAAATTCCAGGTAATCTAACAATTGGCGAACCCAGCAAACTCAAAAAGTAATCGATCGCCACAAGCGGCTTGCTCAACAATGAAATAATACTTGTTTTCCGGCTCGGATGATAATCAATTGAGTAAATAGCACAAGTTGCCACAAACAGCAACATCCAGGCGATCGCTCTTTTGCGTTTTTGCGCCGCATTTCCCTGCAAAGCCGCCACAGCCGGAACCGCAGCCAACCAAGACAGCAAGCCTTGAGCCAGCGAAAAACTAGCAATAAAGCAGAATACAGCCGCCATAAAAATTCTAAAATTAGGCAATAATTTGTGAGTTGAAACCAGCGCATAAACCGCAGCCACAAAACACAAATTTACGAAAAACCATGCTAACTGAAATCCCCAAAGCCAGTTTTCATGCTGAACTAGGGAGAAAATCAAAATACAAGTTAAAATATTAGCTAAATGCCACAAATCATCCCCAACATTCTTAACTTGCATTGAGGATAACTTGTACAGGGCGATAAAAGTTATCCCAGCCAAAACTATACTGAGACACAACTGATAATTAATATTCCATCGGGAAGCAAAAGCCAGCACCGCAATAATTATTTTCGGGAAAACTATGCGGTGGTTGCTGTGCAAAGCCCAAAAATCGTTAAAAGTTACATTTCCCTGAGCTATTTTCTCAAAAAGGCTGGCTAACCTCCACTCGTCATCAACGGGAACGTTAACGCTAAAAGTGGCTACAAATCCGATTAACAGGACAACAGGAATCAGATATAGAGTAAATAATATAATTTTTTTCATGAAAGTGCGATCGCACCGAGTGCCACCACCATTTTATATCAAGCCGGCTTAAATACTCCCTACTCTGAGACTCAAGAAACCGGGTTTTTATTGAAAGAAATTGACGGTTTGGGGCGCGTATCTTGGTGAAAAACCCGGTTTCTCGCGATCCCTACTCTGAGACTCAAGAAACCGGGTTTTTATTGAAATTGACGGTTTGGGGCGCGTATCTTGGTGAAAAACCCGGTTTCTCGCGATCCCTACTCTGAGACTCAAGAAACCGGGTTTTTATTGAAATTGACCGTTTGGGCCGCGTCTCTGGGTAAAAAACCCGGTTTCTGGATACCCCTAAATCATTACTTAACAGTCTTGAACGTATCCAGTTTGCCAGTAAATCGGTTGATAAACATCTGCAAAACAGTTCGCTTGCCGATATTGATATTAGAACTTACGGCCATTCCCGACTGCAAGTTAACCTCCAGTTGATTTGGCTTGCCCTTGTTCAAAACAAACTTTTGATTCTTGAGCTTAATTTTGGTTTTGAAAGCGTAATATTTCCGCAGTTCCGTAGGAGGCTCAGCATCGCTGCTAATCTCTTTCACTTCACCCTCAGCAGTACCAAACTCCAAGGCCGGGAAAGCTTCAACATTTAGCTCCACAGGCACGCATTCGTAGTGCGTCAAACCCAATTTCTCTCTATTAACTTCCTTCTCAGGACACACACAGCTTTTGCCTTTTTCGCAGTCAATCTTTTCTCCATCTAATTGTTTGCCGTGATATTGTTCCAACTTCTCCCGCTTCCGCTTCATGCCATCCAACACGAGAGCCACGTTGCTGTTTTCCAGGTAAACAACTGCTTGCAAGCCGTTTTCGTCGTCCAAAACCTTGAGCAGCTTCTCAGTTTGCTGCGCTTCGTAATAAGCTTCTTCGCAGCGTTTGGGGCGCGGTTCCCCAGGCTTCACCACCGAATTAATAATGGATTGGCATATCGGATCTTTCGCTAGATCCAACTTCGCATTCTCCTTCTTAGAAGGTTTCAAATCGAAGATCACCCCGGATACCGGAGCCTTCATAATTTGAGTATCGCGGACTTGCTGCGCTTTTTCTAGCTGAGCGTTTACCTCGGACAGCTTTTTCAGGTTTTCCACTTTCAAGCGGCTGAGCTGAGAATCGCTGCTGGCAATTTGTTTCTGGTTTTCAGCAATTTTTGTATAAAGTTCTTTTGCCCAGGAATCCTTGGTGTTTTTCAACTGTTCTTCGGCGCGGGCGATCGACTCTTGAATGCGCGCTTGCTCTCCTTGCTGGCGCTGTACTTCAGCGGTAATTTTTTGGATGTCACCTTGACGCGCGTTAATTTCGCCTCGGCGCGTATTTATCTCACCTCGGCGCGTGTTAATTTCGCCTTTGCGGGCGTTGATTTCGCCTTCGCGCTGCTTGATTTGATCTTGCTGTTTGAGAACGTCGCCTTGGCCTCTGAACACATCTTGTTCCTGCTTTTCTCTTTGCAGTTCGGCGATCGCTCCTTGCTCCACCAGCGGGGCGAGTCTGCCCAAAATGCCTTGATTTGACTTCAATACTTGTTGGGATTTGGCTAACTGTTCTTCGGCCAAGTCTTTCTGAGCTAGAGCTGATTTGACTTGCTCTTGGGAAGATGCTAACTGCTGCTGAGAGTAATTTAATTGGTTCTGAGCAAAACCTAATTGTTGCTGTGCTACGATCATTTGATCGCCGGCGGCTTTCTCAGCATTTTCAGCTTGCTTGAGTTGTTTGTCCAACTCCTGAACTTGCCCTTGGGCGGCGGCTACGCGAGACAGATATTCCGATCGATAATTAACATACAGTCCTTGCTGGGCTGCATCAAAATTTCCGCTGGCTCCCCGGTTGAGGTACAGCTCGTCAATCAAAGCTTGCAGCACTTGATTTTGTGCAGCCAGGCTCTGTCTGTCCTTGATTGTGGATTCTAGGTTAGAAGGAATAGGGCCTTGAACTTTGCCACTAACAACCTCTTCGTAAAATTTATTTTCCTTTTCCAGGGCCTCTTTAGTTTTCTTAATCGATGTTAAATCGGCACTGGGTGCGAGGGGGTTGAAAGTCAGCAGGGGCTGGTTTTTTTCCACGCGATCGCCATTTTCAACGTGAAGTCTCACCACAGCGCCCGTAGCAGGCGCTTGGATGTCTCTAGCACCATCTTTGAGTTCCAATTGGCCGACAGCGGGGACAGCTTGCTCTACGCTAGCAAAATAAGCCCAAACTACGGCAGAAGTGGTCATCAGCATGATCATCCACAAAAACAAGCGCGACCAAATCGCTGGTTTTTCGAGAATCACTGGTTGCTCAGAAAGGATTACCGATTTCATAGCCATTTGTTAGTTTTCTGTTGTTAATTGTTAGTTATCAGTTGTGAGTTGTGAGTTGTTAGATATCAGGTATTCGATGACTCTTGTTGTTGGAAGAGGCAGTAGTAACGCCCTTTAAGAGCCATTAATTCTTTATGAGTTCCGCGCTCGACTACAGAACCTTGATCCATCATAATAATTATGTCGGCGTTTTGGATTGTAGTCAGGCGGTGAGTAATGAAAAACACCGTGCGACCGGCGAAAGCTTCGGCTAAGTTATTGCAAACTTGGCGTTCGGAATGGTAGTCCAGAGCGCTTGTAGCTTCGTCCAAAATCAGCAGTTTCGGGTTTTGCAAAATCGTGCGGGCGATCGCCAAACGCTGCCGTTGACCCCCAGAAAGCGATGAACCCCGTTCTCCCACCACCGTATTGTAACCAGCGGGCAAGCCCATGATAAAATCGTGAGCTACGGCTAATTTCGCAGCTCGCACAATCTCATCCGTACTCGCATCGGGATTGCTCAGAGCAATATTTTCTTGCACCGTACAGTTAAACAGCAAAGTATCTTGCAACACCACCCCGAGCTGACTGCGGAGCGAATATAATTCCACCTTAGAAATGTCATAGCCGTCAATAAAAATGCGGCCCGACAGCGGCGGATAAAGACGCTGCAACAGCTTCATTGCCGTGCTTTTACCGGAACCGCTTCCCCCCACAATTCCCACAAAACTGCCAGCGGGAAAATCCAAGTTCACATTCGCCAATTGCAGGGCGCCGCTCTCTAGGAATCGGAAGGAAACCTCTTCATAGGAAACCTGCCCTTGAATTGCCGGCAGCGGGATATTGCTGCGGTCTTCCTCGCTGGTTTCCGTGGGTTTATCGATGATATCCTTGAGCATATCGATCGACATCGAAACTTCTTGGAAACTCTGCCACACGCTGACAAACCTGAGCAGCGAACCAGTCACGTTCCCCGAAATAATTCGGAAAGCAATCAACTGACCCAAAGTAATGTCATTGCTCAGTACCAAATAAGCTCCCACCCACAACTGAGCTAAGTTACCCACTTGGTTTAAAAAGCTGCTAATCGTACCTGCCGTAGTCCCCGTCAGAATAGTTTTAAAACTAGCTGTAATATATTTTGCGTAGCGGCTCGACCACTCCCAGCGTGATTTCAATTCAATATTTTGAGCTTTAACAGTTTGAATCCCGGTGACTACTTCCACTAGATAGGATTGAGAGTCAGCAAAACGGTTGTTTCTTTGTTTGATCAGGCGCAGCACGAGCGGATTGATTAGAACAATCATCAGCGCTAGTATCGGTACCACTGCCAAAGATACGGCTGTTAGTTTCACGCTGTAGGAGAGCATCACGGCGACGTAAACCACCGAAAATACCGCATCGAGAACCACTGTCAGAGCTGTACTCGTCATGAATTCCCGAATCTGGCCCATCATGCTGAATTTGTAAACCAGATCTCCCACGCGCCGGTTGTCAAAGTAATTCTGGGGCAGCCGGAGCAAGTGGTCGATTATCTCCGCACTCAATTTGACATCGATGCGGTTGGAAGTATCGACAAACAAGAAGGTGCGCAAACCGTTGAGCAGTCCTTCAAACAGCGCTACACCTAACAGAAACGCACCCAAAATATCCAAGGTGTCAATGCTGCGCTGGCCCAATACTTTATCAATAATTACTTGGCTGATTAATGGGTTGGCCAGACCGAATAGCTGTACAAAAAACGAGGCGAGCAAAACCTCAACAAATACTGTTTTGTGTTCCATCAGCGCCGGCACAAACCACCAGAAGCTGAACTGCTCTTTTTGTTCGACTTGCGGCGCTTGCAGCAGCAGGACTTCTCCTACTTCTCCCCAGATTTCTCTAAACTGAGGTACCCGCTTCCGCATCAGCCCCTTTTCTGGGCTCGCTAGCACCAATTCTTGCTCGGTGATGCTGTAAACAATGGCAAAGCTGTCTTCCCATTTAATCATTACGGGAGCTTTGATGCGGTTGATCGCTTCTGCTGGGACTTGCGCCAATTGGGGCGTCAGGCCGATGCTTTGGGCGATCGCCCCACAGGCTTGCAGATTGATAACACCAGCGGTTTTTAACTGATTTTCTAGAACTTTGCGGATGATATCCCGACGAAATTTGATGTTGAAATACTTGCTCAACATTTGAAAGCAAGCTAGCGGGGCATCTATTGCCCCTTTGGCGCGGAAAACTGGATATCTCCCCGCATCCTTTGGTTGGTCGATTATGCGTTCTGGGGGACGATCGGGAGCGATGGGTACATTGTCAAAAGTGATGGGTGGCTTTTTCCCTGAGCCTCCTGTTCCTGTGCCTGTCGGGTCAGTTAGGGGATCTTCTAGCTCTGGTGGTGATGCTGGGGGTTCCCGGAAGCCGACCAAGCGGGCGCCGGCGTCACCTTCTACTTTTAAGGATTTGGCTGCATTTTCAACAGAAAAGCGGCTCCCGGTGGGAAAGTCGCCCAAGACGCCGCTGCTGACTAGCCAAACTCGATCGGCATCTAGTTCTTTAGCGAGGTCTTGAGTTTTTTTGTTACCCTTTGGCACGTTGACAACTGTCGCATCTTGCCAAGCTTGGAGGGTGAGTTCCTTGAGATTCGACGTGCCGTCGGCTTGGCGCTGCAATTCCAGGCTCAACAGTTCAAATACTTCGCTCAAGGAAGAGTGAGCGTGAAAAGCTTCTCCAAATGTCGGCTGTTTTTCCAGTACGCTCAGGAAATCTTCAGCAGGTAGGACGATCGCGATTACATCTGTAGAGGCGATCGCAGTTTCGCAGGGAACCCCCCTGAGCAAGCCAGCCCAGCCTAGAATTTCCTGCGACTGCACCAAGCGCAAACTGACGTGGCGCTGCGAGCGCTGGTCAAAGCCCAGCAGCCGGGCCTGACCTTGATAGATAATTGCCACCTGAGTCGGCATTTTTTCCCGTTCAAACAGGGGTTGCCCCGTCCGGTAGCCGAGGAGCTGGCATTTAGCCACCAAGGCCGTGAGAGCGTCTCCTGAGAGCCGGTCAAAGGGAGGTGTTTGAGCTAAGAAATCCTGAATTTGGGAGAGGGAAACAGCGGAAGAAGTCATGATATTGAAGACACGGAAGAAAGGGGCTGTAGCGGGCCTATTTGCGATATTTGTTCGGCGAGCCAGCTTTCAAAGAGTTCGTTAATCAGGTGCAGCCGCATCGATTCGTCGAGCTGGGCCGGCATGAACTTTTCTAGTCGAATAATTACCATCCATTCTGCCAGAGGACGCGGCGTCCACAGTTGATTCGGCTGGCTGACGGACAAAAGTTTACTGATTGCTGGGTGGGGCTGCGAGAGCGGTACAGGGCCCAACAAGCCGCCGGACTTGGACTCTGGGCCTTCAGAGAAGTCGCGGGCCACTTCAGCAAAGGTTTGTTCCCCTTCCAGGATGCGAAAGTAAAGTTCGTTTGCCAGTGCTGGATTTTTGGTGCGTACCAGCGAATAGACTACGTGGTCTAGGCTGGCTTTGCGGGTTAAAAAATAATTATCTACTTTAGGTCTCCAAGTCGCTTGCTTAAATTTTTCGATCAGCAAGGGCCTGACGGCCATCTCTTGAAGTTCTTCTGCCGTCATATTTTGGCTGCGCAGCCAAGCTTCTCTGGCTTCGGGGGCTGTCAGTTGGTGCTGGGCCAGAAAGTTCTCGACGGCGGATTTGCGTTCTTCGTCGCTGCAACTAAAGGATGCGATCGCTTGGTCTACTATTACACCCCGCAAGAATTGCGGCATCAACTGGTACCGCTTCAGGAGCGATGGCATATCCTGAGCTTGCAGTAATTTATCGCCTATTTGAAAAAGTCCTGTCATTTTTTTATCTCCAACTGACTTGCGCTTCCCCTTTTAATCTAGCTTTGGCAGGAAAAGAGCGACAACCACTAACCCCTCAATCTCCCGATGATAGCAGAGCGTCAAGAAAGCTAACGCTATTGATGCCTATTTCTTGACGCTTTGCATCCTGACGGGGTTCCTTTCAAATAGTTTGCCTATCTGATGGGAGTAAGCGCGGCCCTCAAGAAATTTGGGGTTGGCGGCCATTGCTTGCTGGACTCGATCCCGATAGCGCCGGCGCAGTTCTGGGTGGGTTCCCAGTGCTGTACTCAGTTCTATATAAGAGTTCTCGCTATTTGCTACCAGTTCCGGAAGTTGTAGTTCTTCGAGGACTGCTGCCGATTGTCGCGAGTCGCGAGCTTTTTGCCGTTTTCTTGCCACTACAGGCAACCCGACTAACAGCGGTTCTGCTAAGGAGCAGACACTGCTGTATGGATGCGAGTCTAAATATATATCAGCCAATTCCAGACATTTTATGCAATCTGCGCGATTTGGTAGCGCCCTTATCACAACTACCCGCTTTTTGTCAATCCCAAATTCCCCGAAGGTCGATCGAATTTGGTGGTAAAAAGGCACCGTCAGATAGTTTTCGGCGCGGGAACGAAAGGGATACAAAACTAAAATAGAATTCGGTACGGCGGCAATAATTTTTGCCCAAGTTTCTCGCAATTCTGGGATAATTGTCCCAGCCGGAGCACAGGACACGAACACTACAGATTCATCGCTGGCTCCCCAACTGCTGCGAGTCGGTTCAACTGTGGCAGTTGGTGACTCTACAGGATAGCTGAAACAAACTCCCGAGCCTTCTAAAGTAATTAATTTTTCACGATATTCTGCTGCTGCACCTGCGGGCAATGTCAAATCTCCGGCAATGAAATAATCGATATTTCGGGCGCCTGTGGTGGCGGGAGTTGATGCGGCTGCAGCCATTTGCACGCGCGCCAGTCGGTGCAAGCACAGCAGCGCGCTTGGTTGGGAAGTGTCGGCGGTATTGGTACAAATTAGCAGAATATCTAAATCGTGCGATCGAATTTCTTGAACTTGCTCAGGCAAATATTGCGAAAGTTGAACTAGCTTGTCAGCGCAACTTTCGCAATATTTCCCCAGTCGCTCGTCTTGTACCTGGAAATGATACACGATAACTTCAAATTTGTCTCGGTCTAAATATTCAAAAGCTGGAATAGCAGCAAAAGTCTCAAATTCAGCACTAATTTTATCCAGCAAAAAGCCCACTCGAATTTTAGTTCGTTCAGGTTCTATATCAGCAAAATCCCAGTCTATCTTAGAGCCGATATTTTGCAAATGAAATTCCAGAATATCAGCTCGCTGGCTCAAGACATTGAGCAGATTTGCCTCGCTCAAATACAAAGCTTTGAAGCTAACACTTTGCGCTACAAAAGCCGCCAAATAACGCCAAACTTCCGAATCTGGAAAAGTGGCGATATTAGCAGCGACGTACTCGATTAGCTGCTGAAAATATTCAGAGTACCTTTCAACCTCTCCCGTTTGTTTAAAATAACTGGGAGACTGAAATAGGAATTTCAGAAAATCGTCAAAAAACCACTGGGGAATCGCTGCATTTTTATACTCTAGCGGCAACTGATAAGCATCGCAGTACAGCACCGCTGCGAGAGCATATTGAATCTTATCGGCAATTTCCCCTCCTCCAGCAAGTTTCGAGGCTAACTGCTGCACAAAACTTTGTTCTGACTCCGTTAAAGTTTCATGTTTGAGGCTGGTATCTAAGAGCAACTTATGAGCTTTCCCCGCTTCTTGCGAGTAAGCAGTTTCTAATTTTTCGGCGGGGAAATTCAGCCAATACTCAGCTAGCTGTTGGCGGTATTGGCGCAGTTGCCCCAGAATAGACTGGTTTGACGGCGATTTTTTGTACTTTTCAACCAGTGCTGACAAGTCAGATATCCTAGGCTGGGTTCTCAAGGCCAACTTTTGGCGGATTGTCTGTTTGATTTGTTGATTTAGGAAACTGTAATCAGGACTATTTAGTAGTTTCTTGTAAAATCTGACTACATCTTTATGATTTTCGCCAGCAGCGAAGTTTTTCCAAGTTTGTTGTTCGGGATGAATCCGCAGTGACGACAGTTTTTCGTCTACAAATCCGATGTGATAATTTCCCATGATCCGCCACCACATATCTAAGTCTACATACTGAGATAATCCTGAATCAAATAATCCTATTTCTGCAAAGACTCGGGCGGCAATTAAGACGGTGCTGGGTTCGCCAATTTTGTTGATGGGGTTGCTCAAACAGTTAGTATCTGCTAGCAATTCTTTTCCGGGCTGAATAGATTTTAAATTAGACCAGCTTTTGTGCAAATCTTTGATTGATTGGGAAGCTTTTCGCAAAATCGGGTGAGATTCATCTTCAGCGATGGTGATGCCGCGCGGGGAGAAAACCATGCCTATGTCGGGGTTTTGTTGGGCGACGGCGACCATTTTTTCGATACATTCTGGGGCGAGCAAGTCGTCTTGAAACAGAAATTTGATGTATTCACCTTTGGCTTGGGATATGCAGAAGTTCCAGTTTTGTGATAAGCCGTAGTTGCGGTGCAGGATGATGCGGAAGTCGGCGGATGTTTGGGATTGGAAGGATTGGGCGATCGCAATTGTGCGGTCTGTGGAGCCGTCGTCGGATACAATCAGTTCTATGTTAGGGTAAGTTTGGGCGAGCGCGCTTTTGATTGTTTCCTCAATAAATGCCTCTCCGTTGTACGTCGGAATGCAGATGCTAACCAAAGGCTGCCAGTTTGACAATTCTGCTGTTGATTGAGTTGGCTGCTTTAACCCGGAGAATTGGGCCTTAATTTCGGCAGACTCTGCTTTGGCTGTTGCTGACTGAGGCAAGTTTTGAAAGTTATCGGTAATCTCGGCAATATATTCGAGACGTTTTCTAATTTTACTGCCGCTAACTTGCGGGTTGAGCAAAGTCTTAATTTCCTCAGCAGCTATCGCTCCAATTTGTTGAGCTTCCCAGTAATTGTTAAAGACGTACCGCATTAAATCAGCAGCGTGTTCGACATCCGGTTGGGCCCAAACATTGCCTTTTTTATAAGGCCCGCAATCTTTCTCGATTGGGACTAACTTATACTTCACTAAAAAGCTATTCCCGACATTCATAAATTCTGTATTTGATGAATAGCCGGTGGCAATTACAGGCTTACCGTAAAACATTGCCTCAGCCATTGTTAAGCCGAATCCTTCGCAGCGGTGCAGCGATACGTAACAATCGCAATTGTAAAGCAAACCGTTGATTTCATCTTTGGATAAATACCCGTCTAGATGTTTGATATTTGCACAATTTGCTAGAACCGAATTTAACAAGGCTAAATCTTGGATATTTTTGCCTGAGTTGGAAGATTTGAGAAGCAACAATACGCTGTCATCTTCGCCAAAAGCTTGTTTAAATGCTTGAATTGCCGCTAAAGGATTTTTGCGCTCGATGCGGCTGCAAAAGTCGAATACAAACAGGAAAATAAATTTATCTTTAGGCAAATTCAGTGCTTCTCTGCTGAGGGATGGTGCGGGCAACGAAATACTCGGCATGATTTTGATGACGGGAATTGGGGAGACTTGGGCAATTGCTTCGGCACAATAATTGCTGTAAGTCCAGATTTCGTGAAAGTGATTAAATGCGGGCTGCCATTCCGGGGGAAATGCGGGAATTTCCCAGGCCCAAAACCCGATATTGTATTTGTTTTGAAAATAGCTGAAACCTGTATATTTGATAAAGGTTGCCACTTCATCGGCGTTGACTTGAATTAAGTTGATGGGGTGGGGATTGTCGGGGCTAAAGTTTAGATATGTGGTGTCTTTTTTGCGGTGGGGACTGCGGGTAAAATTGTTGATATTCAAGGGAATGCCGGCGGCTTCTGCTGCTCTGATATTTGCTCGGACACCTTCTCCTATGCCAAATTCGCCGTTGATGTAGCCAGCGATGTTAATTCCTAAGTTAGGGTTCATAGTTTTTAATGTATTTAGCAAATTGTTGTGTTAATTTTGAGAAATCCGAATTGATTTATAATCTCAATTGCGCTCCCCTTTTTGGGAAAGTTTTCTCGACAATAAATAGTATGTTTGTTTGCACTAAGGCTGCAAGCACAGGTGCGTCGCTATAAGATTTTCGATATGTAAGTTAGGGATTTTTATCGGGCGACGCACCATAGGACTTAGGTGTTATCAATTAAGTGAGGTATGCGGGCGATATTTTTCCAGATTACCTTTTTCCCAATTACCCATTACCGATTACCAATTACCTTTTTCCCAATTACCCATTACCGATTACCGATTACCTTTTTCCCAATTACCAAGAGTACCGCACTGTTATACCCGAAGTGCTATAAAGGAAAGTGTTGGCAACTGAGAATTTAGTGCTTGACAAATGTGCCGATCGCCATTGTATACTGGCATCGCAATGCTAACCTTCGGCTGGCTGTCTGTGGGCATGGGTTGTTCAGTTTTATTTTACGATAAACTAATCAGGAATTTTAGAGAAAGTGATCGATCGCGTCAACCACGACCTCTTCAAGCTGCTACCGCCGGATGCTAAAGCCATTGTCGAAATTGGCTGCGGTACGGGTTCGACGGGCGAACAGTACAAGTCGATCAATCCCCACTGTCAGTATATTGGCATTGAGCGCGATCGCCAAAAAGCGAAAATTGCAGTCGATCGGCTAAACTGGGTGGCGGTAGCCGATATCGAAGAAATTGCGCTCGAAAGTCTCGACATCGCGCCCGGAAGCGTCGATTGCTTGATTTTCGGTGACTTGCTACCCTATCTCAAAAACCCCTGGGATGTCCTCCAGCAGTACAGTGCTTTGCTGAATCCAGAGGGGCAAATTCTCGCCAGCATTCCCAACGTTCAATACTGGCGGCGAATTGTCAATCTGTTGCGGGGACATTGGGAAAATCCCGACAGCAAGATGCAGCACTGGTTTACCCTAGAAAGGATTAAATCATTATTTGGTCAAGCCGGATTGCAGGTTTACGAATTGCAAGGGAAGGGACACAAAACTGAAAATTTTGCCCAATTTCAGCAATTGCTGCATCCAATGGTGAAGGCCTTAGAACTCAAATCCAGCGATTTTGCTACGGAAACGGGTGCTGAACATTATATCGTGCGATCGACCAAATCGACCGTACCGCCCCGCAGATTGCTGATCCAAACCATTATTATGGCTCCTACTGGGTGCGATCGCGTGCGAGTTTTGGAACCGGACAAATTTAGCGCCACAATTCCCGGTGTCCGTACTGTCTCTGGGGTGAAAGCAGCAGAATTAATTACCCCGTTTGCGGGAGAAGAAAAAGTCTTCGTCTGGCAGCGGACAATCATGCAATATCCCGCCTACATTCCCAAACTCAAAGAACTACTAAAACAAGACTATTTAATAGTAGCCGAAATCGACGACAATCCCGTCCGCCGCCGGGAATACGCAGATAACAATTACCTCAGCTATCGCGGCTGTCACTGCGTTCAAACTTCTACAGAACCGCTTGCCAAAATTTTGCGTCACTACAATCCCAATGTTGCCGTATTTCCCAATCAATTAGCTTATCTACCTCCGCCGCGAATCTATCCAGCAGAACCTACTGTCACGATATTTTTTGGTGCGCTCAACCGCGAACAAGATTGGCAGCCGATTATGGCAGCGCTCAATCGAGTTTTAGTCGCACACAAACACAGGATTCGAGTTAAAGTCATCCACGATCGGCGATTTTTTGAAGCCTTGGAAATACAGCAAAAGGAATTTGAACCATTTTGCAGTTACGAACGCTATCAAGAAATCATGTACAGTTGCGATATAGCTTTGCTGCCGCTCGTTTCCAATCCGGTTAACGAAATGAAATCCGACTTGAAATTCATTGAATGTGCGGCGCGGGGAGTTGCGGTTTTGGCAAGCCCCACCGTGTACGAACATTCGATTGTAGAAGGTGAAACAGGATTGATTTACAAACATGAAAAAGAGTTTGAAATTAAGCTAAATTCCCTAATTTCCGACACTTCTATGCGCCAGGAAATAGCCGCGAATGCTTACGAATGGGTGCGATCCAACCGCTTGCTGTGCGGGCACTACCGGCAGCGGCGAGATTGGTACTTGCAAATGCGGGACGAGTTGCCGCGTTTAAATGCTGAGTTGCGATCGCGATTGCCGGAGTTGTTTACCGACTAAATGCAGAGGGGGAGAGGGGGAGAGGGGGAGAGGGGGAGAGAGATTGACAATAATTATTTAGATGAAACTCATGTGAGGAGAAGATGAGCAATCAACGAATTCAAAGTCATCGAGATTTACAAGTATATCAACAGGCTCTCAATGCTGCCATGCAGATTTTTAGGTTAAGCAAAAAGTTTCCTGTTGAAGAGAGATTTTCATTAACCGATCAAATACGTCGTTCATCACGCTCTGTATGTGCTAATTTAGCTGAGGCTTGGCGAAAACGCCGTTATGAAGCAGCTTTTGTGGCTAAGTTAAGCGACTCTGAAGCCGAAGCGGCTGAAACTCAAACCTGGATTGAGTTTGCTGTCAAGTGCAATTATTTAGATATTCAGTCGAGCCAAGAACTCGACCTAGCTTACGATCAAATTCTCGCTATGTTAGTGAACATGATTCACCATTCGTCAGATTGGACAATCCCAAATAATACAAAAAAGTAAGATCTTCCTCTCCCCCTCTCCCCCTCTCCCCCTCTCCCCCTCTCCCCCTCTCCCCCTCTTCCCTCTCCTCGACACAAATGCGAATCCTATTCACTATTGCTCACTTTTACAATCCCAGCGGCGACGGGAAACACGCTTCCCAGCGGAACGACCCGCAACCGCGAATCAATGCTTTAACTGCTTGCGTGACATCGCTGCAAGCTTTGTACGGCAAATCTCAGTCCATGATTCATATTGGCGAATGTGCCACTATCCCAGTCAATCAATCTCAAAAGCACGAAATTGACATTGTTGTTTGCACTACTCAAGGCTATCATTTGTTGCCTCAATTGCCGATACAGCCGAGGTCTTTTATGCACCACGCTACCAAATGCGAACCGCTGCTGTTGGGGTTTGAGTGTCAAGCTGTTTTGCGATCGTGTCTTGACAAATATGATTATTTCTGTTACTTGGAAGATGATTTAATTCTACACGATCCGTGGTTTTTTAGTAAATTAAAATGGTTTACGCATCACGGGGGAAATGGTAATTTGCTGCAACCTAATCGCTATGAAGTATCGCCTCAAGGGGCTGTTTTTAAAGCATATATTGATGGTGATTTAACGGGAACAGCTACTGCTAAGTTTCAAAATGTGGAGGAGCAGCCGCAGTTGGTGGGGAAAATTATGGAACAGCCCATCTCTTTTGAACGGGCTTTGAATCCTCATTCTGGCTGCTATTTTTTGAATGCGGAACAGATGGCGCACTGGGCTAAGCAGTCTCATTTTTTGGACAGGGATACTAGCTTTATTGGCCCGCTGGAAAGTGCGGCGACTTTGGGAATTATGCGGACTTTTAGAGTTTATAAGTCTACTCCTGCTTATGCTAATTTTTTGGAGATTCAACATTTTGGAGCGAGTTTTCTGAAGTTGATCGGTAATAAGGTGAGGATTTCGGAGGAAGGATGAGTGGTATTATATCCGGGTGAATACCTGTTCCGATATACCCAACGAACAATCGGAATATACATTTTTCGCAATTATCGTAGGGGCGGGTTTTACCAAACATCCATGCCTAAAACAAACAATATAATAAACCCGCCCCACCCAACGGCAAATCGGAATATACATTTTTGGGATTCGCTCAAACATCAGGTTAATCTAGATTATTGGTTGTGTGGGGGCGGGTTTACAAGATTATTGGCTCCGATTAAATATTGCTGGTGAAACCCGCCCCTACCGGCCGTTGTCGGGCGGTTTTCACCAATCATCCATACCTAAAACCAACAATATAATAAACCCGCCCCCACCCATACAGGAAGGATGCCACCGGACATGAGACGCTCTATTTTTAAGAAGTCAAATTATCGCCGATTTTAACTGTGCCGCTGTTGATGATTTTGGCTAAAACTCCTGTTTGTGCGTGACCGAATTCTTGTTGTAGTAAACTTAGTAGGGGAATATCCCGATCGCCCGTTTGTGGATTCACTTCTATGTTGACACAGCGACCGATCCGTGCTGTAACTTCGATCCGCGCTGTACCTAATTGAAACTGTTTTCCCATTAACTCAAATTCCGACCACGCTGAAACGCCTTCTAGGACAACGTTTGGGCGAAATCGGCGCACGTCAATGTTTTGGTGGGCGATTTCGGTTAATTGGTCTAATGTGGCTTGACTCAGGAGAGAAATATGTACCGGTTCTCGATCGGGATAACGAGTTTCGCCACTACTGTTACCCACCAACCGCAAAGGTGCAAGCTGCGGGTGTCTGGCTTCTTTTGTCGGTTCAATTGCGGCCAGATATTCGGTGAAAAATCTGCAGATGCGATCGCGCCCCGCTGCTGTGTTCGTTTCTGCTGATAATACTGCAACTCCTTGACGCTGGACTGTTAAAACGGCCGTTTCCGGTTGATAATGGCAGTCTAAAGCTGCTAACAAAGGCCAATCGTTTTGAACCGCCAAATATTTTTTGCTCATCCAAGGCACATTTTCGGCGGGCATTTTTGCAGCTTCAACATTATCTGCAAACATTAGCGCAAAAGCGCGATCGCCCTTAATGCCATGTCCTGCTGTTAAAGCAAACTCCGACATTGCTTGCGGTGTCAGCCCTTTAATTGGATAAGTGAATAACTGTTTTATTGTTGCTACTGTCATATTTTTTTTAGCTGTGCTTCAATTTGAACTGAACTCTTGTCCCCCCCTTACTAAGGGGGGCTAGGGGGGTAAAAGCTATTTTATAAACATTAATCAAATTGCTATAAAAACCCAATCAAGCTAGCAATTCATAGCGGCGGATATCTGGAGGCCCAACTGCTAAACCGTCTAATTTCTGCACTGCGGCTTGAATGTGAGTTGAAGCGAGATGTATTTCGAGCAAAGCTGCACTTTCCCACTCTTCAACGAAGGTAAAATCTGTGGGATCGGCTTGATTTTGCAGGAGTTCGTATTTGATGCAGCCTTCTTCTTTGCGAGTTGGCTCGATAATGCTCAGCAGCAGAGATTTAAGTTCTGCTACTTTGTCGGGAAAGGCTACGAGGCGGGCGACTACTCGCAAGGTTGGTTTGGACATAGGATAAAAAATCAACAGATATGGCGATCGAATTTACCGATTTTTATGAGGCAAACTCAATTAAACATTATTTTACTTAAAATAACCGAAAGAGGTCGATCGGTCAACAGCCAGCATAATCTTTCCAGGACGCGCTCAAGTCTCTGAAACCAGTTTATTCCGAAATTCTTCGTTACCAACCGCAGAACGTCGTATAAACCCGGTTTCTTTGTATATTTTAGCCCACAAGTAAATCCACCTAATTAAATCTACAATACGGCTCGCGCTCAAGCTTGCTGTTTATGTCTTTCTCCCTCTTCCAACTGTCACAGGTCAACTGTCACAGGTCAACTGTCAACTGCCAAACGATTTTAGATTTTGGATTTTGGATTGGGGATTGGGGATTGAAGATTTTTGATTGTCAACTATCCCCGGGTCAACTGTCAACTCTTCCGACTTCACGCTTGACGACTTCACGCTTGACGAATTCCTTCGTGACAACTCTCAAGTCAACTGTCAACTGTCAACCCTTCGACTTCGCTCGGGGGGCAAGCTGTCAACTGTCAACTGTCAACTGTCAACTGTCAACTGTCAACTGTTCCGATCAATCTTTGGGATAAAATCGCTTGTTTTCTGTAGAATACTCCCAGGCGAGATTCTCCGGGTCTTTTTCGCGGCTCCACTGAGCAAACTCCGGCTTAACTTTCCACTTGCCGATCGTACTTGCGTGAACCTTGAACCTGCGGGAAAGTTCCGTTTGGGTAAAAGAGATTTTGGGCTTTTGAGGAGTCTTGGTTTGAGCAATCGGAAATAAATTTGGTTTTTTCTCTTGTGTTTTTTCCCGATTTGTGGGAGGCTCTTGAACAGCTACTGCCGCGTTAGGTGTTTCGCTTTGAGTGACAGTTGGAGCAATTTGAAAATAATACAAAATTCCGCCTTCTTCCGTTACTTGAAAATCCGCAGCAAACTCAAGAGCTCGTTCGTCGAGATATTCTTGAACCTTTTCTCCGGGGAGTTTTGCATTCATCGCCAAATCCAAAGCCGTAACTCGCCCTTGATTTTCCTTGATCAACCTGTAGAAAACCGAGTCTAAATGAGCGAGTTTGTGTTTTTGCTGCTGCTGGTAAAGCTTGTAAGCCCAAGCAATGCCCGCTGTGGTGGCGATCGCCCAAAACATCGTTCCCGACTCGAAACTGGCAACCGCCGTCAAGCAAATAGGCAAAAGCAGGGTAAGATATCCCCAAATGCTGCCCTTCTGTAGGTTATTGCTGTTTTTGACCATAGTTCCTAAACAGGTACGTAGTTTAGTTTAGCAGAGCGTGTCTGAATGGCGTTTCGTGTTTCGACAGTCGATTTATCGATCGGCCGATCGCCGCTCCGCCCAAAAATGGATACAAGACCCCGACTTAATACCATTTTAGATTTTAGATTTTAGATTTTAGATTGGGCATGATTTACTAGATAAGGGTTTGGATCGCGAGCCGACAGTTGCATTATTTTCCGAAAATGGTATAAGTCGTGAAGAGCCAAAAATTTGAGACTCCTGTTCCTGTTCCCAGATTCATCTGTGAAGTCAATTCTAAAATCTAAAATCTAAAATCTAAAATCGACTGACACACTCTACTACAAAATCCCAGAATCTACTTTTTTTTTGTAACCGAGGATTCATGTACTTTTTTCGCAAACAAATTGCCATCCTGCTTTTAGTTGTTGCTTGCTGTACGCTGACGATTAGTTGCAGCGATAGCCGAGCTGTCCAGTGTACTAAATTGACTGAAATTGTCACCAAAGGCAACGCTCTCATTGATATTAAGCAAGACAGCAACGATGCTGCAACGACCAAGAACTTAGCTAAAGACTTGAACCAGATATCGAAACAACTTGAAGCTCTGCGAATCACAGATACAACCCTCAAAGAAATTCAAGGCCCATCGGTTAAATCCTTCCGGGAAATGGGTCAAGCACTCGGCGACATAGGCAAAGCTCTTGAGGCAGGAAATCTGGCTTCTACAAGTATAGAAGGTCGAGAGCAAATCAAAACAGCTCAAGCGGATATTATCAGAGCCGGACAGCAGGCTCTTCGAGCCGCCGACAATCAAGACGCTTTGACTGGCAAACTGATTAAATATTGTAAGAGCGATCGGTAAGTAAGTCATCACCAACCAAAAAAACAATAGTATCTACAAGACCCTGCAAGATGTTATTGTTTTTTTGCCATTGCCTACTGAATAACTAATGACTAATGACTAATGACTAATGACTAATTACCCATTCCCAATTTTATTGATGAATTTCTAGATTCAAAATATAGCGGCCGAGTTGTACTTTTTCCGACCACAACTCGTATTCTAACCGCAGGTGTTCCGGTTCCGGCTTTCCTGTCAGCGTCAAGTTGCGGGTGAAGTTGCGGAGCCGCAATTGTTCCGGAGTCGCCAGCGATTCGCCCTGAAGCCAATAACGGCTCAGGCCGTACATTCCGCGTTCCCAGCAGTGGCGGTAACTGTATTTGCCGTTTCCTTGCATGGTCATAATGACTCGATAGGGCGAAACTTCTAGCCAGAGCAACCGGGGTTTTGTGGTTGTTGGCAAAATAGCAACGGGCTCGGCAGATTCGTCGGATTCGTCGGAAAATTGGCGATCGAGTATTGCTGGTTCGTGCAACAACAAGTGAAAGCGATCGCGGTCTTTTTGATACAGCGTACCAGCGGTTTCAACAACTGACCACAAAGGTAAATCTGTGGATACCAGCGATAAACTTACAGGCTTGCGGTGATGCGTCAGCATAAATAAAAGTGTAGTAGTTATTGTGGATCGGGAGGTTTGAGATTTGAGATTTTATACTTGAGATTTTAGATTTTAGAGGATCTGGGTTCCAAATTCCGGAGCTTTTGCTTGAAAAAAATGCAAAATCTACAACTCGCAGTCAGAAATATAAAATTGTTCAGTCAAAATTCCATCATCTGGTCGATCGCACAGAGCAGAACATGAAATCTACGCAAATACACGGACAGTAATTGTGAAATTAAGGTGAAATCCGTGGAGTTGCATTTGCTCTCCCCTGTCGCGGACACCAGTTTCAGCAAAGAATGGAACTGTATGCCCCAGCTCCAAACCCTTATGCAGTCTGTCATTCCCCCATCTAAAACCTAAAATCTAATCTTCCCTCTGGCTGATACCAGTTTACAAAAGAATAGAACTGTAGCGCCGCTCCAAACCCTTATCCCGTCTGTCATTCCCCCATCTAAAATCGAAAAATGGAAAATCTAAAATGGTATGACTTAGGACTGGGAAAAGGGTAGGATAGCTAACGCCGTCCCATCCTAGTCTATCTCATGGCAGTTGACATTATAACTACTTCGCTCTGGAGCGAAAGTCAAACTTTAAGCATTCAAAAACCAGCCTCGGGCTTGTCGCTGCGAGGCAGGATTCGAGTTCCGGGCGATAAGTCGATTTCTCACCGAGCTTTGATGTTGGGTGCGATCGCCCGAGGTGAAACTACAATTGAGGGACTGCTGCTGGGAGAAGACCCCCGCAGCACTGCTAAATGTTTCTCGCTCCTGGGAGCCTCCGTTTCTGAACTCAACGCGGAACGGGTGAGTGTCAGGGGCGTCGGAATTGGCGAGTTAGAGGAGCCTGGAGAAGTCTTGGACGCGGGCAATTCCGGCACGACGATGAGGTTGATGTTGGGAATTTTAGCCTCTCATCCGGGGCGTTTTTTTGCGGTAACGGGTGACAGTTCTTTGCGATCGCGCCCCATGTCGCGCGTCATTAAACCGCTGCAACAAATGGGAGCGCAAATTTGGGGTAGAAAAAGCAATTCTTTAGCTCCTTTAGCGGTACTCGGACAGCAGTTAAAAGCGATTCACTACCAATCTCCGATCGCCTCGGCTCAAGTTAAATCCTGCATTTTGCTGGCCGGTTTGATGGCTGATGGAGATACTACAGTCACAGAACCCTCTCTGTCGCGCGATCACAGCGAGCGGATGCTGCGGGCGTTTGGAGCCAAATTGAGCGTCGATCCAGAAACTTGCAGCGTGACAGTCACTGGGCCGACACAACTGCAAGGACAGAATGTGATTGTACCGGGAGATATTAGTTCGGCGGCATTTTGGCTAGTTGCTGGGGCGATCGTCCCCGGTTCCGAGCTCGTAGTCGAAAATGTCGGCGTCAACCCAACTCGTACTGGGATTTTGGAAGCTTTGGAGATGATGGGCGCCGACATTGAACTGCAAAATCAGCGAGAGGCGGCGGGGGAACCAGTTGCGGATATTTTGGTTCGCTGTTCCGGTCAATTGCGGGGATGCACCATTGCTGGCGACTTAATTCCCCGGCTGATTGACGAAATCCCGATTTTGGCAGTAGCGGCAACCTTTGCGTCCGGTACTACTATAATTCGAGATGCCGCGGAGTTGCGAGTCAAAGAGAGCGATCGGCTCGCCGTGACTGCTGCGGAACTCAACCGCATGGGAGCCCAAATTACCGAGTTACCTGACGGTTTAGAAATTACCGGGGGAACTCCTTTAACTGGTGCGGATGTTGATAGCTATACCGACCACAGAATAGCGATGAGTTTGGCGATCGCAGCCCTCAACGCCACAGGTACTACTAACATTCACCGCGCCGAAGCCGCTGCCATTTCCTACCCAGACTTTACCGCCACATTGCAACAAGTTTGCCATCCAAATTGAGAGCGGGAGGGGGAGTGGGGGAGTGGGAGAGTGGGGGAGAGGGAGTGGGGGAGAGGGGGAGAGGGAGTGGGGGAGAGGGGGAGAGGGAGAGTGGGAGAGTGGGAGAGTGGGAGAATTGCCCAATTACCAATTCCCAATTACCAATTCCCAATTCCCAATTACCAATTCCCAATTACCAATTACCAATTCCCAATTCCCAATTCCCTCAACCTTCATCCATTACATCCGTTAAATGCGTTAAACAATCCGTTGCCGAACTTCCTTCGTTTAGGAATCTTGACCGACAACTTGTTCTTTAAAAGAATCAATTTCCGTTAACAACTCTTGGCGGGTAGAAGCGTTGAGCAGATAGCGGTAAATAAACCAACCGGTATATCCCATGCCAATCAACTCAAAAATTGGAGCTACCAAAGGGACATCATTAAGAGCATCTAAAACTCCCAGCATTACCTTAATAGTAATACCGCCTGCCAGGATTAAACCAACAGTTATGAGAGGCTTTTGGTATTCAGCAAAAAAGTTGGAGACATATGCTGGAAGTTCCGACAAAATGCTAATAACTTGGTCTTTAATATCTTGGAACTGGCTCGCCGGTGTTTCTGCGGTTGTCACTGTAGTCATGACCCCCGGTTGGTCAGCCACCAGGTCTACTGTGACGACTTCAGCGATCGTTTGCGTGTCGTCAGAAAAGTTAGCTTGTGTCATTTGATACTTCCTCCGGTGTCAAGTAAAATTGCAGGCTTTGAGTTGCTGCCAGTATAATTCTCCGGCAATTAGTACAGCATTCTGGCTGCCGGGACTAATTGATGAGATTAAGGCAGAGCTTCACCAATTGCAAGCAAAAATAAGGATATGACTTGATTTTAAACAATTGCCCCCGCTGCCAAATCGCTCTTTTGACTCATTTTTTCAATTCCTCAAGGTTGATTTGATTGGGACAAGTGCGCCCTCGTTCAAAATCCGCGATATTGCCGATCGTGGTTTCGGCGATATTTTTCAACGCCTCCTCGGTGAAAAAAGCTTGATGTCCGGTAATCAGGACGTTGGGGAAAGTCAGCAAGCGCCCAAATACGTCGTCTTGAATCACCTGATTTGACAAATCCTCAAAAAACAGATCCGTCTCTTGTTCGTACACATCTAAGCCGAGGTAGCCAATTTTACCAGACTTCAGTCCTTTGGTAACAGCTTTGGTGTCAATCAACTGACCGCGGCTGGTATTGATCAGCATCATCCCCGGTTTCATTTGCCCGATCGCCTCTGCACCAATTAAATGATAAGTTTCCGGTATCAGCGGACAGTGGAGGCTGACAATATCAGAGGCGGCGAACAGTTCCGCAAGCGCCCGGTATTCCATCCCCAGGGCTAGGCAATCCGGGTTTTGGGAAACATCGTATCCCAGCAGTCGGCAGCCGAATCCCTGCAGAATTTTGGCAGTCAGCGCACCTATTTTGCCAGTCCCGACGATTCCCACCGTTTTGCCGTGGAGGTCAAAACCCAACAAGCCGTCTAGGGCGAAATTGCCTTCGCGGACGCGGTTGTAGGCGCGGTGGATTCTGCGGTTGAGGGACAAAATCATAGCGACTGCGTGTTCGGCGACAGCGTAGGGAGAATAAGCTGGAACTCGCAGGAGAGTTAAGTCTAAATCGCGGGCTGCTGCTAAATCGACGTGATTGAATCCGGCCGATCGCAGCGCCAGCAAGCGCACGCCATTTTGGGCGATCGCCCGCAGCGTTGGGGCGTCCAAACAGTCGTTAACGAACGCGCAGACGGCCGGAAATCCAGCACTCAAAACGCTGGTTTCCAGGTTCAGGCGCGGTTCAAAAAACACCAACTCGTGTTGGGCGCCGGCATTGGCTGCTTCGAGAAAAGTGCGATCGTAAGATTTGGTGCTGAATACGGCTACCTTCATGATTTTTGCCTGCAAATCCAGTAATAGTTGGCAATTCTTTCCAGATTAACTTTCTTTGCTTACTGAGACGGCTTTGCCCAAAAAACCGGGTTTCCATGAGAAATACTGAGTTTTGCAACTATAGCATCTCTGAAGCAACCCGATTTTTCGCGCGATCGCCAGTCCTGCTGACTTTTTGAATAAAACTTCTTAGACTGTAGTCAAGCGCGAGCGTTAATTGCTAAATTTTCCGGAGAAAATCTGATGCGTCAACAACTCAAACCAATAATTTATGAAATTTTAGAAACCTCAAAAGGCAGCAATTTATACAGTTTAGCCGATGACTTTATTATTACGGGTTTGATCCTGATAAACGTTGCAGCTTTTATTGCCTCTAGTTCCCCCAGCTTGTCGCCTGAACACAAATTACTTTTGGAATACATCGAAATAGTTTCCTCCTTAGTATTTACAATCGAATATATTTTGAGGCTGTGGGTGTGTACAGTCGATCGCAGATACAGCCACCCGCTTGGGGGAAGATTGAGATACGCTCTGACACCGCTAAGTCTGATAGATTTAGTTTCAATCTTACCCTTTTACGCCTTGCTATTATTTCCCAATTTAAGCTTCGTTAATTTAATTCGCCTGCTGCGTTTGTTGCGCTTGCTAAAAATGAGCCGTTATTCAGAGTCAGTAAGAACTCTGGGAGCCGTATTGTACGCCAAAAAAGAGGAACTAATCGCCACTGCATTTGCAGTTTTCATTCTGTTAATATTTGCCTCTAGCGTCATGTATTTTGTTGAATGCGAGGCGCATCCCAAAGCTTTTGGGAGCATCCTCGATGCAATGTGGTGGGGAGTTGTGACCTTAACGACTGTCGGCTACGGCGATATTTATCCGATCACTCCTTTAGGTAAATTGTTAGGAGCAATTTTAGCATTTTTAGGTATAGGAATTTTTGCACTGCCTGCGGGTATAATTGCTTCTGGTTTTTCCGAGGAAGTGCAAAGGAGAAAACAGGAAAAAATCACGGAAAATCTCGACCAATCGGCTAATTGTCAATCGCTAAAAATACTGCCCGAAATCGAGGTCGGTTTTGAACAACAGCAAAGTGCGATCGCGCTTTACGTCGAAAGTTCCGCCGAGTTGATGAAAATGTGCGTCAAAACGGCGAAACAGAAGTTAGGAAGTCATTTTGAAAATGAAGAAATTATTCGCGATTTAGCTATTCATCTCTACAACGAGACTGTTCGCAAATTCCAGCTTTAATTACAGCCATAGCAGAAGGAAGAAGGAAGAAGTCTGTAAAGGAAGGGCGATCGCATCATCGACTCGCATCCACACGCTCATCGACTGCCCGAGGATGCGGGGAGTAACTCAGTCGTCGATTGCCTCAACACCAAGTTGCCTAAGTCGCTCAATGTTGTCCTTCATGGCTTTGAGCGCTTCGGGGGAGTGCCCCTGCCAATCCGTGACCTCGCCCGTGACCCGCAGCGGCTCCCGGGAGCGGTATGACTTCGTTGGATTACCTGGGTATTTCTTGTCCGTCAGATTGGGGTCATCCATAATCGGGCCAGTCGGTTCCACCATGTAGATTCTGCCGGGTCCTTCGCCGAGAGCCAGCTCGGCCCCCCAGGTAGCCGCATCCAAGGTGGCAGTCAGATAGACGTAGACCGCCTTCTTCCTCTTACCGTAGTTAGACTTGTAGCCCGGTTCGATTAGCTCTCCCGGCTTCAGGTCAGCCCGTGTGCCATGGTAGAACCGCTGCGGAATCATATCGTCGGTGGCTGTCATCGGCTCGCTCATCATACTGTTTGTTCTCCGCTGGCAAATCTCGCGCCGGTCTCGACGGGGAGTAGGTTTGCCTGAGACTAGGGCGAACGCATCTAAATTTCATGTTAACAGAATATGGTATATAGGAGCAGAATTCTTGAGTACCTACAAAACATTTAATTAGAGTTTTTCATTATGAAACTCAAACCTAAAATTACCATTGCTGACCATGAAAGCCGACTTAGAATATCCAAGAGTTGAGCGGACTTGCACGCCATCAATTAATTGATATTGTCACTATTTCAATCACGGGAAGTGATTGGCGGTGCTGATACATGGGTGGATATCGAAAGTTACGGTCGCTCTAAATACGAATGGTTAAAAAAATTTTTGAATTACCGAATGGGATACCGACCCATGACACAATTGCGCGAGTATTTTCTCGTCTAAAACCCAATACAGTTGACTTAAGAACAATCGGATTTGGAAAAAATGCCTGTATTGCCTATAAAATAGCGAGCGGAAATTCGTCAAAAAGCGTTAAGTCAACCTTATTGCTACAAACTCAACCTGTGCTTACAGCACACCCTACAAACTGGACTAATGACTAATGACTAATGACTAATGACTAATGACTAATGACTAATTACCAATCTGGCGGCAAATTGTAATATTCAAGAGTGGATTTATCTTTCAGCAAATCTTGAGTTTGCCGATCGACCTGAATCTGCCCGTCAGCCAAAATTAGCGCCCTTTCAGTCGTTTTCCCGATCCAATTCAAATTATGGGAAGCGATCAAAATTACCTCGATCGGCAATTGCGACAAAACCTTAGCCAAATGACGGCGCCACGACGGGTCTAGCCCGTTGGTCGGCTCGTCTAAGATTAAAATTGCAGGCTCTAATGCTAAAATTGCTGCCAAAGCTGCTAACCTTCTTTGACCGCCAGACAGTTCGTGGGCCGAACGGTTGGCAAATTCGACTAAACCGAATTCGTCTAATAGGCCTAAAGCTCGATCGCGCGCAACTCCCGGCCGCACTCCATAATTGCGCGGCCCGAACATTACATCCTCCAAAATAGTCGGCATAAATAGCTGGTCGTTAGCGTCTTGAAAGCAAAATCCAATTTGCCTCCGCGCTTGCGATAAAGTCGCCGCTTCCAGCTTCGTTCCCTGCACTCTAATCTCGCCAGATTGAGGCATTTTTAAGCCGATCAAGTTTTCGAGCAAAGTGCTTTTTCCAGCGCCAGTTAAACCTAGTAAAGCAACTCTTTCTCCCGGTTGTAAGGTGAATGAAATTCCTTGTAACACAGGTTTTTGCTGCGGGTATCCGAATACTAAGTCTTGCACTTCTATTGTTGGCGGTGATTTGAGATTAGTCAATTTTTGCCTCGATTTTTGGATTAAGAGTTTTTAACCGCAGAGGGCGCAGAGAGCGCAGAGAGGGGAGGGGAGAAGGCAAAAGATAGAGGCATGAATTAATCAATTCCCAATGCCCTGCGCGGGCCCATGCCCTATGCCCAATTCCCGTAAGAGGCTATTGTTAATCCGGCTGCGGTTAAAATTGTTACTGTCAGCCAGAGTCGCTCTTTTGGTGTCGATTTTGAGTCTGCAGGCAAACTTCCTTTGTAGCCGCGAATCATCATGGCTGCGTGGACTCTCTCCGCGCGATCGAGACTTCGCAAATAAAGCGCTCCGATCATGGAAGCACTGGCGTAGCGCAGCCATCCTCCGGTACCGGATAAGCCTCGGAGTTGGGCGGATCTTTTCATGCGGTTGACTTCGGCGAGCAAGATTTCTAAGTATTGTCCGGCTAAAAGTACAATCTCTTGCAAACCGGATGGTAGGGGCAATCCTTTGAGGGCGATTCCGAAACTGTGGGGCGGCAAAGTTAGCAGAAAACTGTTCATAATTAGCAGGCAAATTAGGGAACGCAGCAACAGAAAACTAGCTCGTTCCCAACCTTGGGGCAGCACTAATAAGGAGAGAAACAGCAATTCTGCTCCCAACAGTTGCGCTAGGGTTCGCAGCGGAGCTCTGAGCCAAAATGACCAAAAAAGTGCGATCGCCCCATAAATCCCCAGCCACAGCCAAGCGCCAGTCTTCATAAAACCAATGCCGATGACAATTATCAAAGACAGGCGCAATCGAAAAGGTATGGAGAGTTTAGACATCTTTCGGTTTTACCAACTGAGCAATACCAAAGGCCGTGCCGAAGCTGACTGCTGATCCCAAAAGTCCAGCAATGCTAGTACCAATTGGCTGTTCTTCTAATCCTTTAACTGTGTAATCTGCTAAAGGAGTTGGATTTTCGATCGCCGCAGCTTCTTTATCTTTAAAGCCGTATTTTTCGGCTACCGAATCTAACCCGTCAGGCCAACTTGAAGCGAACAGCGACAGCACGCCGGAAATTAATAACACTCCGACTACTGGCACTACCCATTTCTGCAATTGCGGCTGTTCTCCCGGCAGTAAATCCGGCCGCACTTTGACGAGATAAGTTAAAACGCCGCCTGTAATTACCCCTTCGCCAATGCCGATTAAAATATGTACGCCTACCATTGCTGGGAGTGCGATATTCAGCGGTACTGTACCAGAAATTGCCAGTTCGATCGCCACACAAACAGAAGCCGCAACCACACTCAGGGCGGCAGCGATGGCCGCAGCCAGGGGTAAACGATTTCGGGAACCTCCCAAGAGTTGCTGCAACGGCTGCAACAGCCACCAGCCCACCCAAATGCCAACTAGCCCCATGTTAAAAATATTTGCACCCAGGGCGGTGATCCCCCCGTCGGCAAACAAGACGCTTTGAATTATAAAAACCGTGCTCATCGCCAAAGTTGCCGCCCAAGGGCTCCCCAAAACCACAGATGCCAGCGCCCCTCCCAACAAGTGCCCGCTGGTACCGCCGGCTACGGGAAAGTTGATCATCTGGGCGGCAAACACGAAAGCTGTAGTTAAGCCCATGATTGGGGCTTGCCGCAGTCCAAGATTCGCGCGGGTTCGATTTAGAGCAACCGCAATTACTGCAGCACTTGCTATGCCGGTGGCAATCGCTACTGGCGGTGAAAGAAAACCATCAGGTATGTGCATCGATCTATCCCAAACGAGAGAAGTGCCAACCCTTTAGTCAACTGTTTTTTACAAAAGTTTACAATCCCCTATGGGGGCATTGGTGCGATCGAGCGATCGGGCAATTTGTGGCGGGCCATCGCCTATTGTACAACGCTTCTAGCTTTACAGCCAGAATTTTGAGGAGTGGGGATCGGAGATTAAATAATTATTAAAAATTAATCGAATTTTGTACCTACAGCCCGCAATTTCCTGCTTTTTGATAAGAATTATCAATAATTTTGTAAAAGTTAACTGCCGAATGTATCAATCTCAAAGCTCTGACAGAAATATTAAGAAATTATAAAATTATAAATGAAAGCCAAAAATTAGTTTTATTGTCAACTCTTGAGAATAAATAGCATTAGTTCCCCGAGCAAAAAAGCAGCAAAATGAGCTGTGAGCGAGTCAGGGCAAGAGTTTTGGGTGTTGGAGAAACTAAAAACCCAGATATTGTTGCTGTAAATCTGTCTGAAGCGGTGTTTTTGCGGTTGTCGATCGCGTGAAAGTGCGATCGGCTCTGCCCGCACCGACAGCATTCTCAAGAAACCCAAAATACTAATGGAATTATTCTCAAGTAATTTTCCGAACAACCTACAGGAGGTTTGCCCGTGGTGCAACACTCAACACCAGACTCAACTACCGATTTAGTTCCCTCAGAATTTCCCAAACAGCTAGATATCGCTCAAGTTTCTATCTACGCATTGAGCTTTTTATCTGCTGGTATGTTTCTGTTTTTACCTTTAGTTAACCTGCTGCATCCGAGCCATTGGCAGCGGTTGATGGGCACCATTCACGGCATGGGTGCAATGTTGGCAATGGTAGTGATGGTTTACACGGGACATTTGGCTTTCCCCTTGCTGCGGGGCTCCGGAAAAATCCTGCCGCAAATGCGCACTTTAGCCTTTTGGTCATCTATTTTGAGCTTTTTAGCCATCGCTACGGGCAATTGGGCTTATATGCGGTATCGGGCGGGCATAGATTTCGGCGGAGCTCGCGCTTTGCTGAAAGAAAACTCGCCTTTAGTGCAGTACGTTTTGATGGAATATCACGAATTTAGCGTGCTGTTTACCTTGCCTTTAGCAGTAGCTTGTACTTGGATTTTGTGGAGTTATGGCGACCAAATTTTAGACAAGCAAAACCGCCCAGTTTTAACCGCAACCTGCGTAGCTTTGATGGCAATCATGTTTTTTTCAATGGGAGGCATGGTGAGCGGCCTTGGCGTTGCCAAAATTCAGTCTCTGTAGTCAGCAGTCAGCAGTCAGTAGTTATTAGTTATTCAACCATTAACTATCAACAGTCAAGTGTCAAGTGTCAACTGTAAACTGTCAAGTATCTTAGGAAATTTGCGAAATGATTCGACAAGTATCCCGCCAAAATATTGCGGGTGGAGAACCTTTTTACGGGAAAGTTTGGAGCAAATTAAAACACTTTCCCAGGGGTTTAGCTGAAGGTTCGGAAAATGCGCCTAGCGTTTCTGGTCCGGCAGCAGCAGCAATAATTAGTGCTGCAATTGGTTGTTTTACAATGATGGTGAGTCACCATTTAGGGGACACGTCCAAAGCTACAAACGAATGGCTTTGGAATCTCGGTAGTTGGATTCCGGGAAGCAAGACTAATGATGAATTGTGGGGCAATATCGGCAGTTACACAGGTAAAGAAACTATGTTGATCATAGGTTGGCTTGTCAGTTGGCCGATTCTGCATGCGATTTGGAAAAATAAGAGCGTGAAAAGCCGCACTATATTTTTCTGGATGTTTGCTTTGTTAGTTGCTGCGACAGCTATGTCCTGGCATCCTTTATTCCCCTATTTGCCGTTAACTTAAGTAATGCGAGGTTTGATGATGGAAACAAAAAATAAGCCGCTCCCAGCCAGGGAGATGCACAAAATAGTTTGGATGAGTACGGGAGTTTTGGTTCTTTTCTTTGTAACTTTTCCCATTTCAATGTGGCGGGTTAGCCAAAAAGAAAAGTTTCGCGGTTTTCACGTCAAGTCTTTGACTATTGAAGGGAAAAATCTTGCTAATGCTGTTGCTAAGAAATCTGCGGAACCAGCTATTGCCACTAGCGCTACTATTCCGGTTGCAAATAATTCCAATTTAGCTGTTGACAGTCAAAAAAAGCTGCCTGACAAGTCTCCTGATGTTGTACCTTTCACTAATCAGTCTACTGAACCGGCTATTGCGAGTAGCGGTACAGACAAGACTGTGCAAGCTGTGCCCGTGTCAGCAGGTCAGCAGGAAGCTCAGGCGGTCAATGGGACCGATCGGACAGCGGAAATTACCGATCGCACCAAGCTAGAGGAGTTAACTCTCAAAGTCTACGATCGAATTAATCAAGGTTGGCAAACTAGCCCTACCTTCACTCAAAATCTAGTGTATCGCGTGAGTGCGAGTCTTGACGGGGCGATCGCAAATTTCGAGCCGCTCAACCAACCAGCCAAAGATTTCACCCAAGAAACTCCCCTGCTAAATTTGCAGAAGTCTTCCGCGACAGAGAGTAACAGCGGTGCAGCACCGGCAGCCAACTTTACCGTAGTGTTTGCTCCTAATGGCATCTTGGAAGTTAACCCCTAACTGAGGTAAAAAAACTATCGGGTAAGCTGCGCGACGCGCGCCTTGCTTTGAAATTTTTTCTGGAAATCAAGACAAAAGCCCAATATCTAAAGCGGTAAGGTGTTCCCAAGCGCACCTTACCGCTTTAGGCATTCAAAAAAAACATTTTTTGCCAAAATTCCATTCACTCAAAAAATATGATATCCTAAACATTGCGCTTTATTGCATTCTACATCAAACACAACAAATGAAAGAACTTGACGAGAAAAAAACCCAAGAACTGCTAGCCACCATCATGGAATGGGAACTAGCAGGGGTTGTGCGCTACACCCACTATTCACTGATGGTGACTGGGCCAAACCGCATCCCCATCGTGCAATTTTTTAAAGCACAAGCGACTGAATCCCTGCTCCACGCGCAACAAGCCGGAGAAATTCTCACAGGTTTAGAAGGGCATCCCAGCCAAAAAATTGCTACGATAGAAGAAACCTACAAACACTCGGTAAAAGACCTTTTGGAAGAAAGTCTAAACCACGAAAAAAAAGCGCTCAAAAAGTATAAATCTTTACTTGAAGTAGTGAGCGACTCCAGCGTTTATCTGGAAGAATACGCCCGCACCTTAATCGGCCAAGAAGAATTGCATCAAGTAGAACTGAAAAAAATGCTGAGAGATTTTAGTTAAGGTAAGTAATAGCCCGCCGTCCTTAGTTATTGTGCTTAGTTACTCCCCAACCGCCTTAATAGGGAGCATCTCTGCGGAGAGTGAAAAGCAAAACAGAGATGCTCTGCCTTAAGAGTAGCCGATCCTTCTTTTCTCTTCCTTCGCGTCCTTCGCGTCTTCGCGGTTCAATAATTTAATCTTCGACCACGGTAAAAGCAAAGTTGCTAAGGATTAAGCACTAACTACAAATTAGCCATTATAAAAAAATGAATTTTAGTGAAGCCATACCGACTTTTGTAATTACCCTGCGTGAAGGTGTGGAAGCTGCTTTAGTTGTGGGAATTGTGCTGGCTTGTTTGAAAAAAGCCGAGCAAAGTCACCTCAATTCTTGGGTTTATGCAGGTGTCGGAGCAGGAATTGCTGCTAGCGCTTTTGTGGGAGTATTGTTTAATGGATTGCTCGCAGCACTATCGACATCAACTCAGCCCTACGCACCGGTAATCAAACAGCTATTAGAGGGCGTGTTGGGAATTGTGGCGATCGCCATGCTAAGCTGGATGCTAATTTGGATGACTCAGCAAGCGCGCTTTCTCAAAGCAGAAGTTGAAGGAGCCGTTACAGCAGCTTTGACAAAAAATACCAATGCCGCCTGGGGCGTCTTTGGCTTAATTTTTATCGCCGTGCTGCGCGAAGGTTTTGAAACAGTTTTATTTGTCAGCGCTCAATTTCAACAAGGCTTGAGTCCCGCTTTGGGAGCTTTGGGCGGTTTGACTGGGGCTGCAATCCTTGGCGCGCTGCTGTTCAAGTGGGGCGTCAAAATTGATATCCGCCTGTTTTTCAAGTTTATGGGGATTTTGTTGCTGTTAATTGTCGCGGGTTTAGCAGTATCTGCACTCAAGCATTTTGACCAAGCTGCTGCTATTTTGTCCCAGATCGATCGCCAGTATGCAGCAATTTGTGTTTTTTACGATCGCCTCGCACCCCTCCACTCTTGTATTTTAGGCCCGATGGTCTGGAATGCCGCAGGAGTTTTGCCCGATCGACAATTTCCGGGAGTGATTCTCAAAGCACTGTTTGGATACAGAGATCGCATATATCTTTTGCAAGCTGTTGGTTATACAATATTCTTAATAACAGTCGGCGGTCTTTACTTCCAAAAATTAGGGCCTCAAGCGACCGATACTAGCCAAAATACTCAGCCAACTCGCCCTCAGTAACTGTACGAGCCATTTTTCTCGGTTGTTTCGCTGCTTCAAGGGCGATCGTAAAATTTACCTCACTTGCAAAAAATTTGCCCAAAATTTTAAGGTTGGGGGATTGATTATTTGACTTATGTATTGTACAATTTAATAATCGGACTATTTTATATATTTTTTTTAAGTTTATATTTTTTCAATTATTAAATTGTACAGTCAACACCCCACAAAAGCAAGCGCCAACCTCAAACCAACAATTTTATTTAACAAAAATTAACAACCTTTAAAAATTAACAGTCAACGGTTAACAGGGTTCTCCAAGTCGCAGGCGCACCCAGAAGAAAGTTGAGGCTGTTCTTGCCGGCAAAAAATCAGCCCCCATCAAGATTTTTGGCGAACAGTTTTCTGATATGCGCTCAAGAGGGCTTATAATTAGTACAACAATATTTACAGAGTTGGGAAAGTTCTTAATGAACCTTATAATCCTTAATGAAGCTTAAAATTAAAAAATTGCTCGTTAAAGTTACCTGGAACCCCCAGAAGGCTGTAGCCTCCCCCATCTGGTTAGCGGTGAGATAAATAATGATGCCTCGGATACTTGTTATTGATGATGACGCGGCGATCGCCGAACTCGTAGCCGTAAACCTAGAAATGGCTGGCTACGAAGTCACCCAGGCAGAAGACGGCATCAAAGGTCAGGCACTGGCAATACAACTGCTCCCCGACCTGATCGTGCTAGACCTGATGCTGCCTAGAGTAGACGGATTCACAGTGTGTCAGCGGTTGCGGCGCGACGATCGCACAGCCGACATTCCCGTCTTGATGTTGACAGCCTTAAGTCAAACTCAAGACAAAGTAGAAGGCTTCAACTCCGGGGCCGACGACTACCTGACCAAACCCTTTGAACTCGAAGAGATGCTGGCGCGAGTGCGAGCCTTGCTGAGGCGCACAGACCGCATCCCCCAAGCAGCCAAACACTCGGAAATCCTGAATTACGGCCCGCTGACCCTTGTCCCCGAAAGGTTTGAAGCTGTTTGGTACGTTAATACCGTCAAACTGACTCACCTAGAGTTCGAGTTGCTGCACTGCTTGCTCCAGCGCCACGGTCAGACAGTCTCTCCCAGCGAAATTCTCAAAGAAGTGTGGGGTTACGACCCCGACGACGACATCGAAACTATTCGAGTACACATCAGACACCTGAGAACCAAGATGGAACCCGATCCCCGCCATCCTCGGTACATCAAAACCGTATACGGCGCGGGTTATTGCCTGGAACTGCCCAGCAACGAGCAAGTCGCCGAGGAAACAAAATCCTCTGCTTGAGCTAGTGGGCCAGATACAAAAAGCAGTTAAAAATATAGCTATAAAAGCCTGGGAGCAAATCCTCTCAGGCTTTTTAGCGTCCCTGTCCGTGCCGAGCGGTGGGTTCCAGCTTACTAAAACTATTTATCAATAAACTTGGAAAGATTTTGTCGATCTGGCGATCGCGCCTGCCAAAAAAGTTGTACTAGCCGATCGCTCAAACCTCCCTAAATCATAATCTCAACATTTTTTGAGCAAATTAGTTACATATCTTAAGGAAATTTAATGAAATAATTTATCAAAAACTCTTGACGAAACCACCAGAATTGTTGATTATCTATATCAATAAGCTGCCAACGCTTAAAACTCAACTGACATCTTTCTCAAGAGGTAAATCGCCGGGAATAGGTGGCTAGCAGATTCCCCCTGACGAAAGCGAAGTCTCAACTTAGATTTATTCTCCAGGAAAATACATTTTAGGATAATCGAAAAAGGAGCGCGAACAAACAATAGATAATCCCGTAAAATCCCCCTTCAAGTTTTAGATTTTTTACCGACATGAATTTATACAGCGCTAACTCACTCAAAGTCGAACTCAACCAGAGAGGCTGCCGCCTGACTCCCCAGCGAGAAACTATTTTGAGTGTGTTTCAAAATCTGCGGCAAGGAAATCATTTGAGTGCGGAAGAATTATACAAGACTTTGCAGAATCAAGGAGAACGAATTGGCTTGTCTACTGTCTACCGCACCCTGCATTTATTAGCAAAAATTGGGATTTTGCGCGAACTTGAATTAGCAGAAGGACACAAACATTACGAACTGAAGTTGCCGGAATTGCACCACCACCACCATCTAGTTTGCATTCAGTGTCACAAAACATTTGAATTTAGCGACGAATCGATTTTGAAAATAGGCAAAAAGCAAGTTGAAAAAGCTGGTGTAGAACTGCTTGACTGTCAATTAACTGTACGTGCTGTTTGTTTGGAAGCGCTGCGGGAGGGATGGCCTTCTTTGGTGCCGAGCAATTGGTTGTGCCCGAGATATCATTCGGAACTTGAGGAGGAAATGAGTTGAGTTGGATGAAATACACTTCGGTAATGGGGAATTGGTAATTGGTAATTGGTAATTCATTATTCGTTATTTCTTGTTAGTTATTAGAACCAACTACTAACAAACAACCAATGACCAATGACTGATGACCAATGACCAATGACCAATGACCAATGACCAATGACCAATGACCAATGACTAATGACCGATGACGGCAGGACTTCACTTGTACTCAAGCAACCTCAGAATCGCAGCGTTGGTGTTCCATCCGAAATACGTTAGCGTACAAACTAGCAACAATCTGTTTGCCTTCCTGGGTCAACTGCAAGTAACCGAGAGATTCGCTGATGTGAGGATAAATGCCGCTCCAGTAAAACTTAGAGTAGCTTTGCAGCAAGTCGCCCGGATGTCGGTAGCCCAAAACTTTAGTAGCACCGCTTTCTTCCAACTCGTAAAACAGCGCGCCAATTTTCTGTAAATATTGCGGGTTGCTGAGCTGACCTATCAAGTCAGCACCGCGAACTAAACTAGAATAATTAACTGCATCTTCGTCAGTGTTGCCGTCAAGTACCGAGAAACGAGTCTGTTCTATGTTCTGCTTAATTACCTCAGCATTAATTAGCTTGTGGTTGCCGAAGCGCTCGTCTATGAACAGTTTTGCTCTGTCAACTCGGTAAGGAGCTAGGCTGGCCGCTGTTGCACCGGGAGCAAGTGCAATTCTCATGCCATCTTGGCCCGTAGCATACAATCCTTCTGATGCTTGGTCTTGCCGGCAAACTCCTTTGACATATCCGATGTCTTGGCACAGCAAAGAAATGATGAAGTGCAGCCAATTTTCGCAGGAGACTCCGCCCTTCCGAATGTGTTTTCCCCGCAAGATTTCTTGACCTACTAACGTAATACAAATGGCGTGTTCGATATTGTGATAAAGAGCGTCGCTGCTGGCGATGTTTTCTAACGCCATTGCCCCCACCCAGGCTATAATGTCGGCATAGTCTGATTTGTAGCCTCCGTAAGTGCGGCTGTACCCGTTCTCCAGTTGTTTAATGAAAGCCTCGATCAGCAGTTCTGTAGAATTAAACATACCCTGTCCTTTTACCTTAATATTGCCTTTCCAGAGCGGTGAATTTATTGTCAATCCCTCTAATTTTAGGGAGGGGATTTTTCCTCAAAACTCAAATTTCATTTACCCCGCGTGCGTTAGCCCTTGCATCAAGGCAGTAATCTCAAGACTCCCAATCAACTCAGTCCATGACTGACACCCATCCCCGCCGCACTGCATAGAGCAGCCTGCTGACAATTTTTCGATCGTCTGAACTTGTTAAACTCTGAGAATTAATTGCGTATTGAATTTGGTGGAACACAGTCCGATCGATCTTACCGGATTTCCAAATGTTCAAGTAAAGTTCGGAAATTGTACATTCTGGAATATAAGCTTTGGTTTTCATCTGCGGTCAACTCAATGTATATTTCTTATTTTCAGGCAATTTTATATAACTTTATGTGATGTCGATCTCTCTGAGGCTGTGATGCGATCGCACGGTAGAGTTGATGGGCATCTCCTGAAAATGGTGATGCGATCGAATTATCGACCGTCATAATTTAAGCTTAACTGTTGTGACCAGCCTCACAGTTGAGCTTAAATTATTGTACGTCCATATCATTCGCCCATGGGCTATCGCCTCGTCCAAAATTGCAGCAAGCAAGGAAGTTCGATCGCCCGCTGCGACAAATTCCTTGCCAAAAAAAGCCGCGTCGTGTACTATATAGAGTCTGGTATCCTCACTTACCCATAATTATTTTCATTTATCCCGTCCCCCCTGAGGGGAAGGGACTTTCAGTGCGGATGCCGCCAAATCACAATATTCAGCAAAAAGCTAGAAATGCCGTAACTCATGCCCACTATTCAGCAACTCATCCGTTCAGCACGGGAACAAACGCAGAAAAAAACCAAATCGCCAGCTCTCAAGAGTTGCCCCCAGCGCCGGGGAGTTTGCACCAGAGTGTACACGACCACCCCGAAAAAACCCAACTCGGCGCTGCGGAAGGTGGCTCGGGTACGGCTGACAAGCGGTTTTGAAGTGACAGCCTACATCCCCGGGATCGGTCACAACTTGCAAGAACACTCGGTAGTAATGATCAGGGGCGGTCGGGTAAAAGATTTACCCGGAGTTAGATACCACATCATTCGCGGTACATTAGACACCGCCGGGGTGAAAGACCGCAAGCAGGGCCGTTCCAAATACGGGGCCAAGCGTCCTAAAGAGAAAAAATAACACGGCTCTCGCCGGCTCGTCGGGGTTAAGAAGCAAAAATAAGTTCGATCGTCATCGATCGAGATCGAAGCCCAAAACCCCAAACTCAATCATTCAAAATCAAAAATCCCAAATAGAACTATGTCTCGCCGCACAGTTATTCAAAAACGTCCAGTTCCGCCAGATCCAACCTACAACAGCCGGTTGGTAAGCATGATGGTGAGACGGATCATGCAGCACGGCAAAAAATCCGTGGCCTCCAGCATCGTTTACGACGCCCTCAAAACCATCCAAGAACGCACGGGGGCCGAACCCTTAGACTTGTTTGAAAAAGCAGTCAAAAACGCTACACCCCTGGTAGAAGTCAAAGCCCGCCGGGTAGGCGGCGCCACCTACCAAGTGCCGATGGAAGTGCGTTCCGATCGCGGAACCACCCTCGCCCTCCGCTGGCTGATCAGATTTGCCCGCGCCCGCACCGGCCGCTCAATGGCCGCCAAGCTGGCTAACGAACTGATGGATGCAGCCAACGAAACAGGCAGTGCCATTCGCAAGCGCGAAGAAACACACCGCATGGCCGAAGCTAACAAGGCTTTTGCTCACTACCGGTACTAACTGCTAACTCGGGCATGGAGAAAAGGCCGATCGTGCGGAATGAAAGCATCGGGCGAAAAAGTGGAAAGTGTAAGTTTTGAGCGTTGAGATTGCTTCCAGACGGCGCAGTTGCCATTGGCGAAGCAAACTCGCGCACTCCAAAAATCAAAATTCACGCACTCTCTGAATCCTCCATGTCGCATCCTTAATATTTTTGTAAACAAATCTTGCAAAAAATATTAAAATGTAACAATAAGCTCCATAGACTGTTGTAAGTTGCTGGGGAGTGCAAAATAGGGTGACAGTGTAGTATAGTAGTATTATAACAGCAACACAAGATCGAGGAGGTAGCTGTGGCACGTACCGTTCCGCTAGAAAAAACTCGCAACATCGGCATCGCGGCCCACATTGACGCGGGCAAAACAACAACAACTGAAAGAATTCTGTTCTATTCAGGCATGGTTCACAAAATGGGTGAAGTGCACGAGGGAACAGCAGTCACTGACTGGATGGAGCAAGAGCGCGAGCGAGGAATTACGATTACTGCCGCCGCTATCACCACCAGTTGGAAAGATTACAAAATCAACATCATCGACACTCCCGGACACGTAGACTTCACGATCGAAGTCGAACGCTCGATGCGAGTGCTCGACGGAGTGATCGCAGTGTTCTGCTCGGTAGGCGGAGTGCAGCCGCAATCCGAAACAGTTTGGCGCCAAGCCGATCGGTACAAAGTACCGCGGATCGTGTTCGTCAACAAAATGGATCGGATGGGCGCAAACTTCTACAAAGTCTACGGCCAAATTCGCGATCGGATGAGAGCGAACGCCGTACCCATCCAAATCCCGATCGGCAGCGAAGAAAACTTCCGGGGAATTGTAGACTTAGTGCAAATGAAAGCCTATATCTACAACAACGACACGGGAACCGACATCGAGGAAGTAGAAATCCCCGATGAAGTAAAAGAGCTAGCAGCAGAATACCGCACCAAGCTGATCGAGTCCGTAGCAGAAACCAACGACGCCCTCACCGAGAAATACCTCGAAGGCGAAGAGTTAACAGAAGCAGAAATTCGTGCAGCTTTGCGCACTGGCACGATCTCTGGCACGATCGTCCCCATGCTGTGCGGTTCTGCCTTCAAAAACAAAGGCGTTCAGCTTTTGTTGGATGCAGTGATAGACTACCTGCCGTCGCCCGTGGAAGTTCCCCCAATTCAAGGACTCCTGCCCAACGGCGACACAGCAGAACGATTTGCAGACGACAGCGCGCCGCTGTCAGCCCTGGCATTCAAAATCATGGCTGACCCCTACGGCCGCCTGACCTTCGTTCGGGTCTACTCGGGTATCCTCAAAAAGGGTACCTACGTCCTCAACTCCACTAAAGACAAAAAAGAGCGAGTTTCTCGCTTAATTGTCCTTAAAGCCGACGATCGGATAGAAGTTGAGGAACTGCGGGCAGGAGACTTGGGAGCAGCCTTGGGTTTGAAAGAGACGTTCACCGGCGACACCCTCTCCGAAGAAGGAGCGCCAGTGATTCTGGAATCCCTGTTTATTCCAGAGCCAGTCATCTCCGTGGCTGTCGAACCCAAAACCAAACAAGACATGGAGAAGCTCTCCAAAGCCCTCCAGTCGCTCTCGGAAGAAGACCCCACCTTCCGAGTCAACGTTGACCCAGAAACCAACCAGACAGTCATCGCCGGCATGGGCGAACTGCACCTGGAAATTCTGGTAGACAGAATGCTGCGGGAATTCAAAGTAGAAGCCAACGTGGGTCAGCCGCAAGTAGCCTACCGCGAAACCATTCGCAAAGCCGTCCGCGCCGAAGGTAAATTTATCCGCCAAAGCGGCGGGAAAGGTCAGTACGGTCACGTCGTGATCGAACTAGAACCCACCGAAGTCGGCACCGGCTTTGAATTTGTCTCCAAAATTGTCGGCGGCACTGTACCGAAAGAGTACATCGGCCCTGCAGAACAAGGGATGAAAGAAGCCTGCGAATCAGGTATTGTAGCAGGATATCCCGTGATCGACCTCAAAGCTACTATGGTAGACGGGTCTTTCCACGACGTAGACTCCTCAGAAATGGCATTTAAGATCGCCGGTTCAATGGCGATCAAAGAAGCCGTGATGAAGGCGTCGCCAGTGCTGCTAGAGCCTATGATGAAAGTAGAGGTTGAAGTTCCCGAAGATTACATCGGGAACGTCATCGGCGACCTCAACTCTCGTCGGGGTCAGATCGAGGGTCAAGAGACGGATCAGGGAATTGCCAAAGTTTCTGTGAAAGTTCCACTAGCAGAAATGTTTGGTTACGCTACCGACATCCGCTCGAAAACCCAAGGTCGAGGCATCTTCACAATGGAATTCAGCCATTACGAAGAAGTGCCGCGAAATGTGGCTGAAGCCATTATCGCGAAAAACAAAGGGAACTAATGATTGGGGATTTTAGATTTTGGATTTTGGATTGAATCCAAAATCGAGAATCTCAAATCTCAAGTCTAAAATCGCTAAAAAAAACAAGGAACAGATCGAGAATGGCACGCGCAAAATTTGAACGGAATAAACCCCACGTAAACATCGGTACGATCGGTCACGTTGACCACGGCAAAACAACTTTGACCGCGGCGATTACGATGACTCTATCTGCACTGGGTCAAGCAAAGGCTAAAAAGTACGACGAAATCGACGCCGCGCCTGAAGAAAAAGCACGGGGTATTACGATTAATACCGCTCACGTCGAATACGAAACCACAACTCGCCACTACGCTCACGTAGACTGTCCCGGACACGCTGACTATGTGAAAAACATGATCACCGGTGCTGCTCAAATGGACGGCGGCATCCTAGTAGTGTCAGCAGCAGACGGCCCCATGCCTCAAACTCGCGAACACATCCTGCTAGCTAAGCAAGTTGGCGTTCCCAGCTTGGTGGTCTTCTTGAACAAAGAAGACATGGTGGATGACGCTGAATTGTTGGAATTGGTAGAACTGGAAGTTCGCGAACTCTTGAGCTCTTACGATTTTCCAGGCGATGACATCCCCATCGTGACCGGTTCGGGATTGAAAGCTCTCGAAGCGATGATTGCTAATCCCAAGACAGTCAAAGGCGATAATGAGTGGGTTGACAAGATTTACAAGCTGATGGAAGAAGTAGATTCTTACATCCCTACTCCAGAACGCGAAATTGACAAGCCTTTCTTGATGGCAGTTGAAGACGTATTCTCGATTACTGGTCGCGGTACTGTGGCTACAGGTCGGATTGAACGCGGCACAGTCAAAGTCGGCGAAACAGTCGAATTGGTTGGTCTCAAGGACACTCGCAGCACTACTGTGACTGGTGTGGAAATGTTCACCAAGTCCTTGGATGAAGGTTTGGCCGGCGACAACGTGGGTCTACTTCTCCGGGGGATTTTAAAGGCGGATATTGAAAGAGGCATGGTAATTGCCAAGCCAAAATCCATTAGTCCTCACACTCAGTTTGAATCTGAAGTGTACATCCTCAAGAAGGAAGAAGGCGGCCGTCACACGCCCTTTTTCTCGGGCTACCGCCCTCAATTCTACGTCCGCACGACTGACGTAACCGGTACAATCAAGCAGTTCACTGCTGATGACGGTTCGGAAGCTGAAATGGTGATGCCCGGTGACCGGATCAAAATGACTGTTGAGCTGATTCACCCGATCGCGATCGAACAAGGAATGCGCTTCGCAATTCGTGAAGGCGGCCGCACCGTCGGCGCCGGCGTTGTTTCCAAAATCCTCAAGTAGGAATCCGCTAACGTTTTAAATAGCAGAAAAGCCTAATCAAATTTAGTGGCTTTTCTGCTATTTAGTGATGAGTCATCAGTCAGTCAGTCGATTTTAGATTTTAGATTTTAGATGTTAGATTGATTTGCAAAATTCAATCGGGATCTTCAACAAAAGTCTAAAATTTTACGCTCTCCACGACTCAAGTCGGAGGATAGTGTTTTTGGGCGGGGTCATTAGTCCGCAGTTAGTTGTTAGCAAAAAAAACAACTAACAACTGAAAATTAAAAACTAATGACTACTGACTAATGACTACTGACTACTGACTAACAACTAACAACTAACTGAACCTAGAAAATTCAACAAAAAAATGGCAACAATTCCACAGCAAAAAATCCGCATCCGCCTCAAAGCTTTCGATCGCCGAATTCTCGACGCATCTTGCGAAAAAATTGTAGATACAGCAAATCGGACAGCAGCCACTGCGATCGGCCCGATTCCCCTACCGACAAAACGGCGGATTTACTGCTTGCTGCGATCGCCCCACGTAGACAAAGATTCTCGCGAACACTTTGAAACCCGCACCCACCGCCGCATCATTGACATTCACCAGCCTTCTGCAAAAACAATTGATGCTTTGATGAAACTGGATTTGCCAGCGGGCGTAGATATCGAAGTCAAGCTGTAGATTGACGGATTAGGAAAATAACGAAAGAAGGAACAATGGAAAAATACATTGTTCCTTTTTTTTCAGGACTTATGCAAAGATAGTCAGAAGCTGGGTTTTTTACGAACTTTTCTGTGGTTAGCACGATCGCGATTTAGGGAATCCTTGGCATTATTACGATATTACGATCGCGACCCCGAAGAGATCGATCGCATTATTGTTTCTCACCAAACTGACGATCGAAAGAGTGAGGCTGTATTAAGAGTGAAAATTTTCCTAATCGCAATTTTTACTCGAATTCTAGAAAATTTACAGGAATATGAGCTTGAAAATTGTGGAAATCTCGATCGGTTGTAAAAATGGAATAGCTGCGACGATGGGCAGCAGCACAGATGAGAAAATCAGTATTTGAACCTTGGATGCCATTGCGACGACAGGTATTACAAAATTCAGCAGCGATTTCGTAGTCTGCCTCAACTAAATTCAAGTCGCCAAAAGCGCGTAAAGTATTGCGGAGACGATCGAATTGTTCGGATGTGCGAACACCAGACAATATTTCCTGTCGAATGCTTCCGAGCATTATAACTCGACCATTCGCAATGAGCGATCGCAGTTGATTCACCACAGCAGCATTCATTTCTGGAGAATTCCGGCGCAACGCTAATGACCAAATAGCCGTATCGACAATTACATTCATGACGGGATACCTAGGCTATATTTCGCTGCTGTTTATAATCGTAATTTTCTTGGTAGTCGATCGTACCAAAGAGTTCTAAAATTTTGATCTGCTTCAGGCGTTGAATGTATTCGCGCAAGGCGATTTCAACTAGGGTTTCGATCGGGATTTCTCCCGTCAGTTCGATCGCCTCTTGCAGCAGTGCCGTATCCACGTTCAGGCTCGTTACCATTGGCTTTCCTCTTTTAACCGTTATTTTAATTATATCTGTCTTGCCTTACCCCAAGCGTAAACCTCAGAAACCGGGTTTCTCTCGATATTTCTCGTCACCCAACCAAAAACTCATAGAAACCCGGTTTCTCGCCCCAAGCGTAAACCTCAGAAACCGGGTTTCTCTCGATATTTCTCGTCACCCAACCAAAAACTCATAGAAACCCGGTTTCTCGCCTTGATGCGGTTTCTCGCCTCCTAGATCGCGCCTAATCTTTCCCGGAACGCCCAAATCTCTGTCAGAATAGAAACAAGATGGCGGGGAAACACGCGGGGAAATAAGAAGTATGACGCGAGAGGAAGCACTGCGGCGAATTCACCGGGCGGCCGAGGAAAAATTGACTCAATTGGATTTGTCGGGGTTGGGGTTGGAGGAATTGCCGCCGGAGATTGGCAAGTGCACGCAGCTTGAGAAGTTGGTGTTGGGAAAGGTGGAGAAATGGGAAAGGTCTGATGGTAAAATTACTCCAAAATTAATCACCAATGAATTAAGCACACTTCCGGAGGAATTGCGATCGCTGGAAAATTTGCGAGCGATAGACCTCAGTGGCAATCCATTCGGAACGATACCAGAATTGCTGCTGGAAATGAATCAATTAGAGACTTTAAATTTAACAAGTATTGGTTTGACAGAAATTCCAAATGCGATCGACAAAATGTCGACTTTGATATTTATTGACCTCAGGAACAATCAAATAGCAGAAATTCCCGAAGCCCTCGGCAAACTGTCGAATTTGACACGACTTTCCCTCAGTAACAATCAGATAGCAGAAATTTCCGAAACTCTCGACCAACTGTCAAATTTGACACGACTTTCCCTCAATTCCAATCAGATAGCAGAAATTCCCGAAGCCCTCGGCAAACTGTCGAATTTGACAGAGCTTGTCCTCGCTAACAATCAGATAGCAGAAATTCCCGAAGCCCTCGGCAAACTGTCGAATTTGACAGAGCTTGTCCTCGATAACAATCAGATAGCAGAAATTCCCGAAGCCCTCGGCAAACTGTCGAATTTGACACAGCTTTCCCTCAGTAACAATCAGATAGCAGAAATTCCCGAAGCCCTCGGCAAACTGTCGAATTTGACACAGCTTTACCTCAGTGACAATCAGATAGCGGAAATTCCCGAAGCCCTCGGCAAACTGTCGAATTTGACACAGCTTTCCCTCTGGGACAATCAGATAGCAGAAATTCCCGAAGCGATCGGTCAACTGTCGAATTTAACACAGCTTTACCTCTGGAACAATCAGATAACAGAAATTCCCGAAGCCCTCGGCAAACTGTCGAATTTGACACAGCTTTACCTCAGTGACAATCAGATAGCAGAAATTCCCGAAGCGATCGGTCAACTGTCGAATTTAACACAGCTTTACCTCTGGAACAATCA